>CAJOHG010000025.1 GCA_905234395.1 uncultured Selenomonadaceae bacterium | reverse complement strand
GGCTTGTACGCTTTCGAAGTCGCACGTTTCTTGCCGACAAAATTAAAAACATAAGCCTCGCGCCCGTCAATGAGTTCGTCGCTTAAAAGTTGGCGCAAAAGTTCAAAGTCAATCGCACGAATCAAATTTCCGTTGTCGTCAGCAGATTCAGTGACGCATTGCGGAAAAATTTCGGCGAGTTTGTCAATGTTCGTCATAAAAATCACCCGTTGAAATTGTAAAAGCGATCCTGCCGTTGAGCAAGACCGCTTTTTGTTGACGTTGAAAAAATTTTAGCCGAGAATGACAAGCGACTCGTGAGCTTTGACGCTTTGACCTGCCGCGACGTTGAATTTCTTGACGGTGCCGTCAGCGTCTGCGGGAATTTCGTTCTGCATTTTCATCGCCTCAAGAATCAGCAGGACATCGCCGGCTTTGACAGCTTGACCTTCTTCAGCGACGAGTTTGACGACTTTGCCTGGCATAGGAGCATCGATTGAATGTTCGCCCGCGCCCGCCGCAACTTTAGGAGCCGCAGCAGGAGCAGGAGCCGCCTTGGGAGCCGGTGCAGGAGCAGGAGCCGCTTTGGGAGCAGGAGCAGCTTTAGGTGCGCCGCCCGAAGATTTGACTTCCTCGACTTCGACTTCGTAAGTGGTGCCGTTGACAGTGACGTTAAATTTTTTTGTTGCCATTGATTCAGTACCTCCGATTTATTTGTTGAGCTTGCTTGCGAGAGACCAATTATCGGCAACGTGACGTTGCATCCAGCGGGTATGCTTTGCAAGTGTCCGTTAACCGTAATGATTCACTGACTTTCAATTATTTGTTGAGCTTGCTTGCGAGAGACCAATTATCATTCCGTTTGATTTTGACGGCAACGACTTTTCCGCCGCCGCAAATGGATTGAATCGCCGCAGTTATCGCCGCGACAATTTCGGGTTTAATCTTATCAGCCATAAGAAATTCCTCCTTACAGCGGAATATTTCCGTGCTTTTTGGCGGGACCGACTTCACGTTTGCTGGCAAGAGCGTTGAGAGCAGTTATAATCAGCGGACGAGTTTCTTTCGGCTCAATGACCATATCGGCATAACCGCGTTCGGCAGCTTTGTAAGGCGTCGCGAATTCTTCAACGTATTCGGCAGTTTTCTTGTCTTTATCCGGGTCTTTGCGGAAAATGATATTCGCCGCGCCCGCCGGGCCCATAACCGCAATTTCAGCACTGGGCCACGCCATAACTTGATCCGCGCCGAGTTCACGACAGCACATCGCGATATAACTTCCGCCGTAAGCTTTGCGCGTGATGACGGTAACTTTCGGGACGGTCGCCTCGGAATAAGCGTAAAGCATTTTCGCGCCGTGACGAATGATGCCGTTGTACTCTTGGTCGACGCCGGGCAAAAAGCCGGGAACGTCAACGAGATTGACAAGCGGCAAATTGAACGCGTCGCAGAATCTGATGAACCGCGCAGATTTATCGGAAGCGTCAACGTCGAGACAGCCCGCCATAACCGCCGGTTGATTCGCGATAATTCCGACAGAGCGTCCGCCGAATCTTGCAAAGCACGTGATGATATTCGTCGCGAAATGTTGATGAACTTCGTAAAACTCTCCGTTGTCGACAATCATGCGGATAACGTCTTTCATGTCGTAAGGCGCATTCGGATTGTCGGGAATAATCGTGTTGAGCTCTTCGTCTTGACGGTCGGGATCGTCTTCGGTGTCGACAAGCGGCGCGTCCTCAAGGTTGTTGCTCGGCAGGAAACTCAAAAGGTAACGAATCTGCTTGATACAATCTTCCTCGTTTTCCGCCGCGAAATGTGCCACGCCCGAACGAGTGTTGTGAGTCATAGCTCCGCCGAGTTCTTCAGCAGTGACTTCTTCCGCCGTGACAGATTTGATGACCGCCGGGCCCGTGATGAACATTTGGCTTGTATTTTTGACCATGTAAATAAAATCGGTGATGGCAGGAGAATAAACCGCGCCGCCCGCACAAGGTCCCATGATGACGGAAATTTGCGGGATAACGCCGCTCGCCGCTGTGTTGCGGAAGAAAATTCCCGCGTAGCCGCTCAATGCGTCAACAGCCTCTTGAATGCGTGCGCCGCCCGAATCGTTAATGCCGATAAGTGGTGCGCCCATCTTCATTGCCAAATCCATGACCTTCCAGATTTTGTGAGCGTGTTTTTCGCCGAGTGAGCCGCCTTCAACGGTGAAGTCTTGCGCGAATGCATAGACAAGCCGACCGTCGACAGTGCCGTAACCTGTCACGACGCCTTCGCCGGGAAGTTCTTTTTTGTCCTGCCCGAAATTGGTGCAACGGTGTTTAACGAACATATCGAGTTCAACGAAAGTGCCTTCGTCAAAAAACATGTCGATACGTTCGCGAGCCGTCATCTTGCCTTTTTCGTGCTGTTTATCGATTCTGACTTTGCCGCCGCCTTGAAGAATTTTCTCCTTCTTGGCGTGCATCAAGTCGATTTTTTCTTGAACTGTCGCCATAAAATTTTCTCCTATATTAAATTAATCGCGCTGGCAGAGTTCCAATAAGACGCCGTGAGTAGCTTTCGGGTGAATGAAGGCGATTGACGCTCCGCCGGCACCTTTACGCGGTTTCTCGTCGATGAGTTTAATGCCTTTCTCTTTAAGGTCGGCAAGAGCTGCTTCCAGATTGTCAACGCGCAGAGCGATATGTTGAATGCCGCCGCGACCGCCGTTTTTCTCGATGAATTTTTCAATCGGACTGCCTGCCTCGCTGGCAACGAGCAATTCAATTTCGCCGTGCTGATGATCGTCGGTCGTGGGATAAAAAGCTGTCGTGACTTTCTGTTCGGCAACGGTCTCTTCGCCGGTGCATTTCAAGCCGAGTGCTTTCCAAAATTCGCCGTCAGCCAAATCGGTCGACGCAATGCCAATGTGATCAACGCCAAGAACTTTAAACATTTCGTTAAGCCTCCTAAAGCCAATCAATAAATCTCGCGGAAAGTTTTAACGCGCGTGCCGGTCGGAACTTTGGGCGGAGCAGGCGGATCTTCCAATTTCTCGCCGAAGACCATTTGCGCCACGAGATCCCAGCTGTCGTCAAGGTCGAAGATTTTGCGAATGTCCTCGTCAATCAGCGGATTGTAATGTTGCAGGTTGACGCCCAGTCCCAAATCTTCAAGTGCCGTCCAAACCGCGAACTGCAGCATACCGTTTGCCTGCATTGCCCACGTCGGAAAGTTGTCTTTGTATTCTGGGAATTGCTCCTGCATTGCGCGAATCATGTTGCTTGACTCGAAGAAAAGGATTGTGCCGTAAGCCGCCGAAAAGCCGTCGATTTTAGCTTCCGTTGCCGCGAATTTGTTGGCAGGAACAATTCTTTTCAGCGCGGATTTGGTGATGTCCCAAACGTTTTCGTGATGGTCAAGCATTGTGACGACGACGCGAGCCGATTGCATGTTGAATGCCGACGGCGTGTCTTTAACCATGCGCTCAACTGCCGCCATTATCTGCGACTGCAAGACGGGAATATTTCTGCCGAGCTTGTAGATTGTGCGGCGTGCGGTGACTGCCTCTTGAAAACTCTTCATGATAATTTCTCTCCTTTGGATTATGAATTCTCTATCAGAAAAACGTCTCGTTCATCTTTTTGAGCATTGCCGGCGTAATTTCTGTATTGGCGTCTTGAATCACGGAGTCAATGCCGCAATACGGACAAACAGCAGTTTTGCCGTCGTCCCACCACTCTTTTATTTCGCTCGCGTCGAAGATACGACAACAATAATAACAACCGCACTTTGTACTTTGCTTAACGGCGTCGGCGTTCTTAAAAGATTTGCGATGAAGAATAATATCGGCGGCACTTAACTTTTTGTTTGCCATTTGAATGCACTTCCTTATTTGCGCATGTCGCCGGTTTCAAGGAAACGCGTATGGAAACTCAATGCCTCGTTCAAAAGATGCGGAGTGGCGGCTTTCTTCGTTGCGGCAAGAGCACGTTCGTAATAGTCGAGCAAAATCGGACGATAATCGGGATGAGCGCATTTGTTGATGACTTCCAACGCACGACGACGCGGTTCCAGTCCGCGCAGGTCTGCAATACCGTATTCGCTGATGATAACATCAACATCATGCTCTGTGTGATCAACGTGAGAGCACATCGGGACGATTGAAGAAATTTTGCCGCCTTTGGCAGTCGACGGCGTGTAGAAAATCGTCAGGTAAGCGTTGCGTGCAAAGTCGCCGCTGCCGCCGATGCCGTTCATCATTTTTGTTCCCGTGACGTGCGTTGAATTGATGTTGCCGTAAATGTCGACTTCAAGCGCGGTGTTCATTGCGATAACTCCGAGTCTGTGCACGACTTCGGGCGAATTGGAAATTTCTTCGGGACGCAGCAGAATATACTTGCGGTATTTGTCGATGTCCTTGTAAAATCTGTCCATGCCTGCGGGCGACGGACTGAAGGCAGTTCCGCTTGCGAATTTGAGTTTGCCGGCGTCGATAAGGTCAAGCATCGCGTCCTGAATGACTTCCGTATAAACAACCAAATCGCTCATGTCGCCTTCGACAAAACCTTCAAGCACGGCATTTGCAACGTTGCCGACACCGGATTGAAGCGGCAAAAGACCTTTCGGCATACGACCGGCTTTAATTTCCGCCTTCAAAAATTCGAGCGTGAACTCTGCCATTTTCTTTGAATTCTCATCAATCGGCGAGAGATCGCGCGTATGGTCTTTGATGTCGCACGGAACGATGAATTTGATTTTGTCGGGCGTGCAAGGAATAAACGTCGTGCCAATGCGGTCATCGGCGTGAACAATCGGTATCGGCAGACGATTCGGCGGATCAAGCGGAACGTAAACGTCGTGCATGCCTTCAAGCTCAAGCGGTTGAGTTGTGTTGACTTCAACGATGACTGTATCCGCGCTCTGAACGTAGCTTGCCGCGTTGCCCAAGCTTGTTGTCGGAATAAGGTTGCCTTCTTCGGTGATGGCGCACGCCTCAACCAACGCGAAGTCGATTTTCTTTTTGATGAAACCTGTACGCGTGAGTTGAGCCGATTCGCTCAAGTGCAAGTCGAGATAATCAACAGTGCCGTCGTTAATTTCGGGACGAAGTTTGCTGTCGGTTTGATAGGGCAGCCGTTGTTTGATGCCTCTGACTTCAGCAAGTGCGCCGTCGAATTCCGGGCCGGTTGATGCGCCCGTCCACATGTTGACTTGGAAAGGCTCCTTCTTCATGCGTTCGGCGAGAGCGAGCGGAACTGCTTTTGGATAAGCCGACGCCGTGAATCCGCTGCAAGCGATTGTCCAGCCGGGCTGAATCCAATTCGCCACTTCCTCTGCGCTGACAATTTTGCTTAGCAAATCTTTGTTGCGCACTCTGTCGGTAATATCAATCATTAAAATCTCGTCCTCCTTTTCATAATCGCTGATTATAATTTTACTTGAATCGATTTATTTAAGTCTAACACGTAGACAATTCAAAATCAACCGTTGCAAAAAAAAATCCCGCCGCATTTGACGGGATAAGGTTGCCGCGCAGATTTTATTTCTTAACGAGCTTTGAACCGCTGATTTTGTAGGTTTCGCCGTTGACATTGAAGGAAGCAGCTGAAAAATCGGAAAGAGTGATGGCACTTTTGGTTGAGCCGACTTTGAAATAGACTTCGTCCTTAGATTTGCTGTAAGAAGCCGAGAAAGCTCCCGTGATTTTGAGCAAGTCATTGTCCGCGAATCCGTAGACAGTATCTTTGCCGTCACCATTGCTGTAGATAAACGTGTCCTTGCCGGAACCGCCCCAGAGACTGTCGTTGCCTTTGCCGCCCCAAAGTGAATTGTTTCCTGCTCCGCCTTTCAAAATGTCATTACCCGCATCGCCGTAGAGCTTATCGTTTCCGGCATTGCCCAGAATTGAATCGTTTCCGTTGCCGCCGTAAAGTGAATCGTTCTTCGAGCTGCCAAGGATTGTGTTGGCGAGCGCGTTGCCCGTTACTTTTACTGCTTTGGTACGAGAGGCGGCATTGATTGTTTTTATTGCAGAGTCGACAGTTACAGGCGATTTGCTTGCGTTTGTCAGAATCACGTCGCTGTTAATGTTGACTTTATCCAAGCTGGTCGCGCCGAACAAAGTAATATTGCCCTTGCCGACCGTGACGATAATATCCGAGCCGCTCGTCTTCGTCGAATATGTGCCGGTACCATTGCCGATTGAAAGAGTAGAAGTCTCGTTGAATCCGCTGATAGTGTCGTTGCCGTCGCCTGAAGCATATTTGAACAAAACATTTTGACCGTCTTCGTTGACGATGTAATCGTTTCCTGTACCGCCGCTGAGTGTACTGTAATCGGGCTTAACATCTACATGACCATTTTCACCCGTATAACCTGTCTCTTTGTTATAAATATAATCATTACCTGTACCGCCGCTTATCGAAACTTTATTGCTGTAGCTGTTAATAGTATCATCGCCGTTGCCGCCGTTTATTGAACTATTAGAGCCGGCACTGTTCACAATGTTATCATTACCATCGCCGCCGTCAATTAAACCGTTTTCATTGGTATGGCTATAAATTGAATCGTCACCTGTGCCACCGTTGATGGTGACATTGGAGCTACGGTTATCAATAGAATCGTTGCCTGCACCGCCGAAGATTGACGATTCGTCTCCATAGGTGAAAATGGAATCATTTCCGGCACCTGCGTCGATTATCACGTTCGCGGCATCATTGTCAATTGTATCCTTACCGCCGAGAGCTTGAATTGTAGCGTTGCTAAAAATATTTTCGATGGAGTCGGCTTTTTTGGTACCTTTTATCAAGAGGCTTTCTCTGCTCACAATGTTAATCTTCTCGTCTTTGGCGTCTATAAGCCGAATTGAACCGTCACCGACTTTGATAAGGACATCGTTGCCGTCAATCGAGGTTGTGTACTTTCCGAAGATTTTAATCGTGGAATTTGAGTTATAACCGTAGACAACGTCGTTGCCGTCGCCTGTGGTATATTCAATCATTTCGTCTCCGTCCCAACCTGTTTCGTTATAAATGGTATCGTTGCCTTTGCCACCGTTGATTGTGGAATCGGGATGTTTTAAATCCCAGATAACATCGTCGCCTTCTCCGCCGATAATTGAGGACTTGTAGTTATTGATAATGGTGTCATTACCCGCACCTGCTTCGATTGTCGACCCTGCCCAACCGTTATAAATTGAATCATTTCCTGTGCCGCAAATAATCTTTGAATCTGCGCCATTGTAAATGGTGTTATTGCCATTTCCTGTGATAATTGTGGAGTTCTCGCCGTAATTGCTGACAATATTTTTGCCGCTGCCCGTGTTGATTAAAACTTCTTTGCCATAATTGGCTATCGTGTCGTTGCCTTTGTAACCATTGATTGTCTCATTAGGAGCGATGTTGACGATATTGTCGTTACCGTTTGTTCCCACCGTAACAGAGTTGCCATAAAGCGTTCCGTTAACATTGACGGTTAAAGCGTCGATAAACGTTATTGAGCCGGCTCCGACTTTCAAAATGAGATTGCCGTCCGAAATGTTCGAATCGGTTATTTCGCCGCCCGTTAAGCTTATCGTGTCCGTGAGATTATAGCCGTGAACGGTGTCGTCACCGTCGCCGACAACATATTCAATCACGACACTTTTAGAGCCGGCGTCAATGTCGATTAAATCATTGCCCGCGCCGCCGTTTATCGTGACATTGTCGCTAGTCAAATTGATAAGAGTGTCATCGCCCGCGCCCAAGCTGATTTTTGCTCCGTGGCTGTATTTGTCGTTTTCAACATAATCGTTTCCATTTCCCGTAATAATTGTGGTGCTGTCACCGTAGTAGCAATTATGAACGGTATCGTCACCATCGCATGTATCTATCAAAGCATTATATCCGTAGCTGAAAACGTAATCATTGCCGACACCACTGTTTATTGTTACTTTATCGCCGCCTTTTCCGTAAGACGCTTCCGTTCTGTCGGAATAGTACTTAATGTCTACGGTGCTGTTGCAAATAACGTCGTCACCTGCGCCGCCGCTGATTGAAACGTTGTCGTTGTTGTTTTCAATGTAGTCGTTGCCTTTGCCCGCGACGATTGTGACGTTCGAGCCGCTGTTCGTGATTGAATCCGCTTTGCTTGTCCCTGAAATTTTTTTGCCGTCCTCGAAATTTTCCTTAACAGCCATAAGACCATCTCCTCGAAAAAATTTTTGATTAACTTCCCACTCATTATAATAGTTTTTTTTTGTCAATTCCTTGCCGCGAAAATTTTGCAAAAAAAATCTGCCGCCGACTTTCGACTGCAACAGGAAAATATCAAGCTTGCCGTCAGCCGCCTCTCAAATTTCGCGGGCAGTCGTTTGCTTATGGCATTCGGGATTGGCAGGATTGGTGAACTGCGACGGAATAAAAGCGTTGGGAATTTCAGCGGAGAGTTCTTTGGATTTGGCAATCGCGCTCTTCATGCCGAGACTTCCCGCCGTCAAAACGAGTTTCGCGCCATAAACTTTGAGAATTTTTCTGCACTTAATGCTCATGGTTTCGGGCATGGCGATGGTAATTCGTTGCCGGTCGGTTCGATGACGACGAAGTCGGATTTGAGTTTGCCTTCATGTTCAGTGCGATCAATCATTGCCCACGCGATACGATCTTTGATACTGTCCGCAGGATTGAAATATTCCAACTTCGCGAGAATCTGCGCGAACAAATTGTTGTTAAGCTCAAGGGTTACTCGATAAAGCAACGGAAATTTATACGACACGACAGTTATCGACGCGAGAAATTTATTTCTGTTTGCTCTCCGGCTTGTCGAAGAATTTTTTATAACGTTCGTGCAAAATTTTATACGTCTTGGCGAAAAAGGACTTTCGGGATTTTTCTTGATCTCGTTGTACAGATATACGAGAGCTTTTCCGCGATTTTTTATGTAGCCGTCGACGTTGAAAGATTCTCTGAAATTATCAAGCTTGCCCGCCGCATCGAGTGCCAAAAGCGTCCGCAAGCACTTTGAACACCAACCGCAATTCGTGTCCTTTTTTAAGCAAACGTGCAAATATTTTTGAGCAATGAGCTTGTCGGAGATGAATTCGATTTTGTCATTTCGATCGCCTTCGCTGCCCGACGAAATTATTTTAAATTTGGAAGTGGAGAAGCAATCCAATAAGAACGGCTCAAACCGTCCGGGAGCAACGCTAAGATTGTTTTTCAATGAAAATCCCGCATAAGAATTGGAGCTTCCGTAATAGTAGACCCGCCAAAGTTTTTGTAACGCGTAAATCGGCAAGGCATCCATGTAAGTGTGCGTGCGCAAATGATTTTGCGGGACGACGTCTTGAAAATTTGACTCAAGCTTGAGGAGCGGCAGATTGAGTTCCTTCGCTACGACTTCGGCGTGTTCAAAAACTTTTTGATTGATGAACGGGATATTTTCTTTGCCGTAGCAGTTGTTGATTGAGCCGTTGTTGTAAATGCAAACGTGAGTCAACCGTCGGCTCGAATATTCCGAATCCAAATGTTTAAGAACGTTGTAGAAGCTGTCGACGCCGCAAGATATACCGGTAGCAACCTCCCACATGATTTGTTATCAAACGAAACTTTTTCGAGTGGCGGAGCGATGTCGACTTGAATTTTTACGGGATAATTTCTCGGTGCGGGTGCAGGTTGAGATAAGAATTTCGCGGATGTTGTAAAGCAATTCGTCGGTGACGGGTGCCTCGCAGATGATGCCGTGTTTATTTCGCAGAGCATAAGCAAGCATTCCGACAAGATCATAATCGGCGCGTTCGGGCGAAAAAAATTTCCCGTAGTCACTTTCGACGGACAATCGCACGATTTTTTTTGCGTCGTTGATGTCAATCTCGGTTGAAAGGGTCGATACGCCTTCCGAATCCGAAACCGTTCCTTGATGAATTTTAATCGTGAAATCACTCCAAAAAAATTTTCGCCGTTATAAACTTCGCGCCCGACGGTTGCAAGAAAATTCTAACGCTATGCGGCGCGGTTTACTTTTTTATAGCTGCGTGCTATAATCGCCCGAAAAATTATTTTGCAAGTTTGAGAGGAGACCTTCGAGAGTTTATGGGCAAAAAAATGAAGACGATGGACGGCAACCAGGCGGCAGCGTATGTTTCCTACGCATTCACGGACGTAGCCGCGATTTACCCGATAACGCCGTCGTCGCCTATGGCTGAAGATGTGGACGTTATGGCGGCTCGCGGCGTCAAAAATATTTTCGGGCAAAAAGTTCGTTTGGTCGAGTTGCAATCGGAAGGCGGCGCGGCAGGCACAGTTCACGGCTCATTGCAAGCGGGAGCATTAACGACAACTTACACGGCGTCACAAGGTTTCTTGCTGATGATTCCAAACCTTTACAAAATCGCGGGCGAACAACTTCCCGGCGTCTTCCACGTGTCGGCAAGAGCGTTGGCAACGTCAACACTTTCAATTTTCGGCGATCATCAAGACGTTATGGCGGCGCGGCAAACAGGTTGCGCAATGTTCGCAGAATCCAGCGTGCAGGAAGTTATGGACTTGTCGGCAGTGGCACATTTGGCGGCGATTAAAGGACGAATTCCGTTTATAAATTTCTTTGACGGCTTCCGCACGTCGCACGAGATACAAAAGATTGAGCTGATTGACTACGCTGACCTTGCCAACCTGTTGGATTTCGACGCGGTAGAAAATTTCCGTCACAACGCTTTGAATCCCGATCATCCCGTCATGCGCGGCACTGCGACCAATCCCGACGTTTACTTCCAAATTCGCGAGACCGTCAACAACAATTACGATAACTTGCCCGACCTCGTCGAAGAGATTATGGCTCAAGTGGCTAAAGTCACGGGACGCGTTCATCACTTGTTCGATTATTTTGGTGCGCCCGATGCCGAACGTGTCATTATCGCTATCGGCTCCGGCTGTCAAACGGCTAACGAGGCTGCTGCTTATCTTAATGAGCGCGGCGAAAAAGTCGGCGTCGTAAGCGTGCATTTATATCGTCCGTTCAGCGTCAAGCATTTCCTCAACGCAATTCCCAAGACCGTCAAGAAAATCGCTGTTCTCGACCGCACAAAAGAATCCGGTGCGCCCGGCGAACCGCTTTATCTTGACGTGAAGTCTGCTCTTTACGACGCGGACATCAAACCTGTCATCGTCGGCGGACGTTACGGACTCGGCGGCAAAGATACCACGCCCGATCAACTTTTGGCGGTCTTTGAAGAGTTGAAGAAAGATTCTCCGCTCAACGGCTTTACAATCGGCATTAATGACGACGTGTCGAATAAATCGCTTGAGACGAATCATCTTGACGTTGACTTGACGCCCGAAGGAACGACTGCTTGCAAATTTTGGGGACTCGGCTCGGACGGCACTGTCGGCGCAAATAAATCTGCCATTAAAATTATCGGCGACAATACGAATCTTTACGCGCAGGCTTATTTTGCTTACGACTCGAAAAAATCCGGCGGCATCACGATGAGCCATTTGCGTTTCGGCGAAAAGCCCATAACGTCTCCTTATCTTATCACTAAGCCGGACTTCGTGAGCTGTTCGCAGAAAAGTTACGTGCACCATTACAATTTAATCGCGGGCATGAAACGCGGCGGCACTTTCCTTTTGAACACCGACTGGAGCGACGAAAAACTTGGTCACAAGCTCAAGCCGTCAATGAAACGTTACATCGTCGACAACGACATTCAAGTTTATACCGTCAACGCCGTCAAGATTGCGGGCGATTTAGGTTTGGGCGGACGTTTTAATATGGTCATGCAAGCCGCTTTCTTCAAGCTCGCAAACATCATTCCGATTGATGAGGCTGTTAAATATCTCAAGGACGCCGTGGAAAAATCTTACGGCTCGAAAGGTCAAAACATCGTCGACATGAACTGCGGCGCGATTGATCAAGGCATTGCGGCACTTCACAAAGTCGACATCAGCACTTGGGACGTTGACGATACAAGCATGAATCAAAAATCGCAGCAGGTCAATCCGCCCGAATTCATCAGCGAAGTTCAAAACGTCATGAACCGTCAAGAAGGCGACGAACTCGCTGTAAGCAAATTTGTCAGGCTCGCGGACGGAACTTTTCCTGTCGGCGGCACTGCTTATGAGAAACGCGGCACTGCGATTAAAGTTCCCGTGTGGGACAAATCCAAATGCATCGGCTGCAACCAATGTTCGTTCGTATGTCCGCACGCGGCGATTCGTCCGATTTTGACGACGGCTGAAGAACGTCAGAACGCTCCCGAAGGTTTCGAGTCCATTCCGTCAAAAATTTCTCGCGGCGCATATGATTTAACGATTGCCGTTTCGACTTATGATTGTCTCGGCTGCGGCAACTGCGCTCAAGTTTGTCCCAAGCAAGCGTTGACAATGGCAAGGTTCGACGACGCGGCTAAAGCTCGGCAGAAAATTTTCGACTACGGTGTTAAGCTCGCGGCGAAGACTAATCCGACTAAGAAGACGACCGTTATCGGCAGTCAATTTGAGCAACCGTTGTTTGAATTCAGCGGAGCCTGCGCGGGCTGCGGCGAAACTCCTTACGCAAAACTTTTGACGCAACTTTTCGGCGACCGCATGATGATTGCCAACGCAACGGGCTGTTCATCGATTTGGGGCGCAAGTGCTCCCGCGATGCCTTACACGAAAAATTTCAAAGGTCACGGCCCGGCTTGGGGCAACTCGCTCTTTGAGGACAATGCGGAATACGGCTTGGGCATGTTCCTCGGCGTCAAAGCGATTCGCGAAACTCTTGCCGCCGACGTTGAAAAAGCTCTTGAACTCGACTTGAGCGACGAACTCAAAACCGCATTGACCGATTGGAAAGACAATCGCGACGTGAGCGAAAACACTCGTGAACGTGCAGACAAATTGACGGCGTTGCTTGAAACTCAACGCGGCGATAACGCTCTGCTCAATAAAATTTACAACAACCGCGACTTCTTTGTTAAACGTTCGCAATGGATTCTCGGCGGCGACGGTTGGGCTTACGACATCGGCTACGGCGGACTCGACCACGTTTTGGCAAGCGGCGAAGACATCAACGTTTTTGTATTCGATACGGAAGTTTATTCCAACACGGGCGGACAGGCGTCGAAGGCGACTCCTGCGGCGGCAATTGCTCAATTCGCGGCGACCGGCAAAAAGACCAAGAAAAAAGATCTCGGCAAGATGGCGATGAGCTACGGTTATGTTTACGTTGCGCAAGTTTCTATGGGTGCAGACCAGAATCAGTTGCTCAAGGCGATAACCGAAGCCGAAGCTTATCCCGGACCTTCGCTTATCGTCGCTTACTCGCCCTGTATCAATCACGGCATAAGAAAAGGCATGGGCTCTTCGCAGTTGGAAGGCAAGCTCGCCGTTCAGTGCGGTTATTGGGCAAATTGGCGTTACAATCCGCAGCTCGTCGGCACGAATAAAAATCCGTTCACGCTCGATTCTAAGGAACCGGACTTCAGCAAGTTCCAGGAATTTTTGATGGGCGAAGTGCGTTACTCGTCTCTTAAACGCAATTTCCCGGACGCCGCGCAGGCTCTGTTTGAAAAGACTCAACACGACGCCGAAGACAGAATCAACGGTTACAAAATTTTGGCAGGAAAGTGATTTAAGCTTTAAGCTTGAAGCTTTAAGCTGTAAGGGACAATTCCTAAAAGCTCAAAGCTCAAAGCTTAAAGCTCACAAAGGAGCAACTTCATGAAAAAAATTATCGTCATACCCGGCGACGGTATCGGGCAGGAAATTACAGCGTCCGCCGTCAAAGTTCTGCAGAAAGTCGACGAAAAGTTCAAGCTCGGTCTCGAATACGATTATCGCGACGCAGGCGGCACATCTTACGAAAAATTCGGAACGCCTTTAACCGACGAGGCTCTTGACGCGTGCAAAAATGCTGACGGCGTTTTATTCGGCGCGGTCGGCGGCAAAAAATGGGACTCGTTGCCCGTCAATCTGCGTCCCGAAAAAGCCATCTTCGGACTTCGCAAAGGTCTCGGACTTTTCGCCAATCTGCGTCCTACAAAAGTTTATTCGGAGTTGATAAATTCTTCGCCGCTCAAGCCCGAACTCGTCGGCGGTTGCGATTTATTGATTGTTCGCGAACTTGTCGGCGGAATTTATTTCGGGCCGCGTTGCGAATCTGAAATTAAAGACGGCGTCGAGCAGGCGTGGGATACAGAAATTTATTCCGTGCCCGAAATCGAACGAATCACCAAGCTTGCGTTTGAAACGGCTAAACTTCGTCGCGGCAAAGTCACTTCCGTTGACAAGGCAAACGTTCTGGCGGCAAGTCGTCTGTGGCGCAAAGTTGTCGTCGACGTTGCGAAAAATTATCCCGACGTTGAGTTGAATCATCTTTACGTTGACAACGCGGCGATGCAACTCGTTCTGAATCCGAAGCAGTTTGATGTTATCGTTACGAATAATATTTTCGGCGACATTTTGAGCGACGAAGCGGCGGTTATCGGCGGCTCGATTGGTTTAATGCCCAGCGCGTCAATCGGCGAACTTACAAGCCTTTATGAACCGATTCACGGCTCCGCGCCCGATATTGCCGGTCAAAACATTGCAAATCCGATGGGAACGATTCTTAGCGCGGCGATGCTCCTGCGTTACAGTCTCAAGGAAGATTCGGCGGCAAAAGCGATTGAGTCGGCGATTGATAAAACTTTGGCGGACGGTTGGCGCACTGCTGATATTTTCACCGACGGCTTTAAAAAAGTTGGCACCGATGAAGTCACGGAAATTATCTGCGGCAATTTGTAAGCTCAAAAAAATTTTCAGAGTGGCGGGAAAAATTCTCGTCACTCTTTTACGTTAGAAGGCGATTGTCATAAAATTTTTCAATTCACGCAGCGGCAGGGCACTCAAAGCGGCGTTTCCGTTCACGTTGCCGATTTTCGCGGGATTTTGGTTTCTCGGCTTGACTTACGGCGTTTACATGCACGCGGCAGGTTTCAGCTGGATTTATCCCGCATTGATGAGCTTGACGATTTTTGCCGGCTCCGTCGAATTCATCACGGTAAATCTTTTGCTCGGCGCGTTCAATCCGTTGCAGGCGTTCGTTCTGGCGTTCATGATTAACGCGCGGCATCTGTTCTACGGCATTTCGATGATTGACAAATATCGCGGGCTCGGACTGAAAAATTTTTATCTGATCTTCGGGCTGTGCGACGAATCGTTCTCGATAAACTTCACGGCGCAAATTCCTCCGAACGTCGACAGAGGACTTTTCTATTTCTGGGTGACGGCGTTAAATCATTTCTATTGGTTCAGCGGCTCGACTTTGGGCGGGATTTTCGGCTCGCTGATAAAATTCGATACGCACGGGCTTGAATTCGTCTTGACGGCAATGTTCGTCGTGATTTTCCTGGAGCAATTCTTGAAGGAAACGAATCACTTCAACGCGATAATCGGTTTCGGCGCGTCGGTTGTCTGTCTGATAATTTTCGGCGCGGAGAATTTTATTTTGCCGAGCATGGCGGCGATTTTGATTTTGCTGACGATTTTTAGGAGGCGACTTGAATGACATTGACCGAACAAATCATCACGGTCGCGGCTGTCGTCGTCGCAACGATGTTGACGAGATTTTTGCCGTTCATTGTAATCGGCAACAAGCGCGAAACTCCGCCTTACATAAAATATCTCGGCAAAGTTCTGCCGTGCGCGGTGTTCGCAATGTTAATCGTCTACTGTCTGCGCAACGTCGACTTGTCATCAAACACGCACGCTCTGCCGGAAATTTTATCAATCGTTGTGACGGTCGCAGTGCATCTTTTTCGGCGGCAAATGTTGCTGTCAATCGCGAGCGGCACGATTTTTTACATGGCTTTGGTGCAATTCGTCTTCGCAACAAACTGAATCGCGCAGTTGATTTTTTCGGCGGCAAATGTTGTTGTCAATCGCAAGCGGCACGATTTTTTACATGGCGTTATAGCGTGTTGGAAAAACAACGTTGAATGAAGTTGAGACCCGGCGCACATGGACGTGCGCCGCCGCCGTTAGGTGCAGGATTGCACCGTGGCGGGTGAGACGCCCTTTTCTTTTGCTTACTTTTCTTTTGGGCGCAGCAAAAGAAAAGTAAGTTCAATAAATAAAAGAAAGTTACACGCCGAATCGAACGCACGAGCCAAAATCAATTTACCAACACGCTCTTGGTGCAATTCGTCTTCGCAACGAACTGAATCGCGCAGTTGATTTTTCGCGCGTGATTTTCTATACTTGAGCCGACAAATTCTTTCAAGGAGGACGGAATCATGTTAAAGTTTCAAGGCTGGAAGAAAAAAATTTTGGCGGCAATGACGGCGACTGCTTTAAGCGTGTCGTTGAGTTTCGGTGCTCCTGCCAAAGTTGAAGCGGCGTCGGCGATTGACATTATCGGAACCGGCATAAGTATCGGTCTGCAAGCCGCGCAGTTAAAGGCTCAAATCGACGCCAATGTCAGACACTACAACGAGACGGAAGCGGGCAGTCAAGAACTTTACAACAACTTCCGCGAAAAATGCGGCGTCAACAACGATCCAACTTACAACGCGATGCTCGACAGAATCATGACAAATTTAACCAATGCAGTTGCGAAAAATGATCCTTCGATTCGCGAAAAGCCCTACAAATATTTCGTCACCGCAGACGAAACTTTGAATGCGTGGTGCGCGATGGGTCACGTTATGGCAGTTAATGTCGGCACCTTCAAAATCCTCGCAAATGAAGACGAAATTGCCGCAGTTGTCGGTCACGAGATGGGACACGGTCAAAAGAACCATTCCGTCAAGGCACAGAAAAAACGTTTGCAAAAGGCAGTAACCGCGGCAGTTCTCGGCACTGCTGTCGGTGCGACAATCGGCGGCGGAGCATTGACTTCACTGGTTACGGATATTGCGCTTACTCATTCGGTTGCTCACGGCGACAGGAAACAGGAGACTGAAGCGGATCTTGTCGGTTTCGATTACATTGTTGATACGAATTACAACATCGGAGCCTGCGCGGCGGTCATGCAGAAATTTGTCGAAATGGAAGGCGGCAAACGTTCGGGCTTTGAAAAATTTTTCAATCCCTCCGACCATCCCGACAGCGCGAAACGTCGTGATGCCTACGCTAAAAAAATCACCGAATACAGCGGCGGACATGTCACTGCAAAGGACGGCGTCGTCAGCGTGAACAAGAAAACTTTCATGACGGTTGCCGCCTCGTCGAATATGTCAAGCACAGAACGTTCCTACTTTGTTATGGGCAGCCTTGCGCGCGCCTATCACAACGGTCAGAATAAATACGCGGCGACTGTTCAAAACGGCACCGTCATGCTCGGCAACCAAGCGATTGTCACGCCCGGTGCCGGTGACGAAGATGCTTACACTCTTGCCGAAAGATTGAACTCTATTAAATGAACGAACATACGCAAAAGATTGACGCCGTTTAATAAAAAAAACCGCGCCAATTAAGGCACGGTGTAAGTTTAGAATTTCAAATTTAATTTCAGAACACGGGCTGTGCAACTGCGGTTTCACGAGCCGGCGCGTAAACATTCTGTTGTGACGGTTGAACTACGGACGTTTCGTGAGCAATATTTTGAGTTGATGTCGTCAGCGAATCCGAACTTGAATAACTCCAAGAATAGACTTCGTCTGAAATTATGGGATCGATTGCGGGCGTCCCGCAAAAATCTTGTGATGAACCTGACAAACCGGTGTAAACTTCGTCCGTAATGGGATCAATTCCGTAAGATTGTTGACAATCCCAATTTTCCGGATTCACGACATCCACTTCATGAGCTCTTTCACCAGGCGGAATTGTCGTATCGGTGTTACCAAGCGGAGTGTATTCTTCAATGGTGATTTCGTCTGTGGCAGCAAATCCGTTGCATCCGTTGACGAGTCGAGGGCGATTTTTCTTGGCGCAGTTTTTGAAAGTGAAAGTCGCGACGACTTCGCGATTATCGTTGTAGACCGTGATTATTAGATTTTTGCCTTTGACTTTTTGCTGATAAACCGCGCCTTGCAAATCTAACTTAGTGCTTGAGTTTGCGCCGGTTATTGTTTTCTTGCCCGTGCCGTCATTGAAGATGGTTGCGTTTTTGGCGTTTGACATTGTCAGCTTGTCGTTCCCGCTACCGAGATGAATTTGATCTCCCGTAGAATTTTTAATCGTGACCGAATCGGAACCGGAACCGGAATTTATTAAGTGGCTTGAACCGCCGCTGATTGAGACGCGGTCATTGCCCGCGCCCATGTCGAAGGTTCCGCCGACTACGTTTGTAGCCGTGAGTACATCTTTTCCTTTACCAAGCTTTGCCTTCGCGTTGTTGGCACCTTTGAGCAAAGTTAAGTAATCCGCTGACTTGGTTCCGGGAATGATTTTGTTCTTTTTTGAAACGGTTGCAATCATGGAAATCTCCTCCTTTAAAACCTTGCAAACACGGCGAAAACATCTTCCAAAACCACCTCCCAACAATTTTTGGTTGATAATATCATGCTCTATTTTACCTTGCAAATCCACATCAAGAGTTAACCGAAAGGTCAACATGATAAGTTAAATCAATTAAAGAGGTTGATTATATGTCATTGAAAATTGTTCGTGACGACATTACGAATATTAAAGTCGATGCGATAGTAAACAGCGCAAATCATACACAGCCCACAAAAAAACCTGACGGCACAGACGGTGCAATTCATGAGGCAGCCGGTGTCGAGGATCTTTTAAAAGCTCGAAAAGCCATTGGCACAATAGAATTCGGCGACGCCAAAGAAACCGAGGCATTTAATTTGAGCAAAAACGCGCGTTATATAATTCATACAGTTGCTCCAATCTGGCAAGGCGGAAATAATCACGAAATCGAAACTTTGCGTTCCTGTTATCAAAAGTCTCTTGCTCTTGCTCTGAAACTAAATTGTTCAAGTATTGCATTTTCGGTAATGGGATCAGGAATAAATAATATTCCAAAGAAAGAAGCGTTAAATATTGCTGTCAGCGAGATAATAAATTTTTTATTTGGACATGAAGAAGTTAACATGGACGTCACTCTTGTACTTTTTGACAAAGAAACGTTTGAACTTTGTAAGAAAGTTTTTCCGAATATCAAAGAAAGGATAGAAGATCGGCTTGTTGAGCAAATTGCAAATGTAGAATATGACGGCAACTTGAGTAATAGGCGGAAACAACAACGTTTAATCGCTCCTGCAAAACCATTGGGAAAAACTTTCATGGAATATCTTGACCGGTTGCTTAAAAGTAAAAATCTCGACTTTGACGATGTCAGAATTGAGGCACGTGTCAGTGACAAAATTTGTTCAGACATGCGGAACAAACAAAATGATTATCATCCCGGCAAGGAAACAGCAATTAAACTTGCACTCGGAATGCATTTGACACTTGACGAAACTCAAACTTTGTTGAATACCGCTTATTATGCTCTTCATGCCAACAGCGAATATGATTCGACAATTATTGGTTGCATTCTTAAAGAAAAATACAAAATTAGCGAAGTCAACCGCGAACTGCGAAGCAAAGGGCTTCAGCTACTTCCAATCCCTAAAGGGAAATAACGTTTGATTCTCTGCCATTTTGCAAATCACTTTGCCGACTGTTCATAACCTGTTCTGCGCAGTCTCCGTAAGCGTCACAATTCGCCTCCGCAAAAGTTATCGTGAGCGCGGCGAATTTTTTCTTGCACAAAATATCGGGCTCAAGCGAAAACTTCATTAAAAATAATTCATCTGCTCGTCCGAGCAAGGAGCTGAATCGCGCGTTGATTTTTGGCAACCGTGAAATTATAATTCCTTTATCGGATACAACGTCGCGATAAATCTCAAAGATTAAGAGGTAAGAATGATTTTCTGAAACTTTTGGAGGTATCTTCATGAAAAAAATTTTCTGTTTGACCGTTCTGTTAATGATGATTTGTGCGACGACATTCGCCGAAGAAATTAAGCCGCCGATAATTTCGGTGAACGGTGAAGGTGTCGTCGAAGTTCAGCCGGATCGCGCAACAATTTCTGTCGGAGTCGTCACTCGCGATAAAAATCCTTCCGCCGTGCAAAATTCAAATGCTCGCGCCGCGCAGGACGTTATCAATTCGATTGTCGCGCTCGGCGTTGAACGCAAGAACATTTCCACCGGCAACTACAACTTCGCGCCGAATTATCGTCATCTCGACAACGGCAAACGAATTCTCGACGGCTACGAGGCGACAAATTCCGTAACCGTTATCGTCGACGATTTGAGCTTGGTCGGCAAAATTATCGACGCGGCTTTGAATCACGGTGCCAATCAAGTCGACAGCTTGAGCTTCGGACTTCGCAACAAGACTGCTTATCAAGACCAGGCGTTGAAAATTGCGGTGCTCGATGCTCGTCGTAAAGCTGAAGTTGCGGCTCAAGCTTTGGGAAAAACTATCGTCGGTGTCCGCAACGTGACGATTAATTCCGCCTCTGTCACTTCGCCGCACAATTACAAAATGGCTCGCTCAATGGCAATGGAAGACTCCGCGAACGTTGACACGCCGATTGAAAGCGGAACGCTCAAATGTTCGGCAAGCGTCCACGTCGAATTTGAAATCAGTCGATGAAAAAACCGTGGCTTGAATCAATCGAACACATTCGCGGCTTGTCAATGCTCGGCGTCGTGGCAATTCACACCGGCTCACAATATCTGCTCAATCCCACGCCGAACGTTCACCTTGTCGCACTGTTTGAAATCGTCTCGCGTTTCAGCGTGCCGATATTTTTTTTCGTGTCGGCATTCGGCTTGTTCTATCGCATGGACTTGACGAAGCCTTTCGAGTACGGAAAATTTTTGCGTCGACGATTCAAAGCGGTGCTGATACCGTATCTGTTGTGGTCAACGCTGTATCTCGTGCACGACAATTGGTTTCACGGCTATTCATTGCTGCCGACGCCGGGCTATGCGGCGGAAATTTTTTTCTTCGGGCTGGCGAAATATCATTTATATTTCCTCGTGATTCTCATTTGGTTTTACGTGTTGATGCCGCTGTGGATTTTTTTTGTACGCAACATGACGTTCAAACGTTTGCTGATTTTGCTCGCCGCGCAGATTGCATTTGATTATTGGTCAAGTTACAGCGTCGCGCTCTGGCAATTCGTCAATGCGTTGGAGCCGGATTCTCTGCCGCGAATGTTCCTGCAGTGGCGTTTGAATTGGCTCGTGTTGCATTACGTGCTAATCTTCGTTTTGGGCGGCGTCTTGGCAATTCATTCGCAAAAATTCTTCGCGTGGTGTCAATCGCACAAAAAAATCATCGGCGCAACATTTTTCGCCACGCTGACGATTTTGCTCGGCTATTATTACTTCCTGCTTGCAGTTAAAGGTTACACGCCGCTTGAGGCGGTTAATACGGCTCATCAACTTTCACCGTCGGGAATTTTCTACACAATCGCCGCGTCAATATTTTTCTTCACGCTGTTTCAATTCGGGAAATTGCCCGCGACGTTGAAAAATTTTTTGAGCGTGCTGGGAAAAAATTCTTACTTCGTGTATTTGGCTCACCCGATGGCGATAACTTACCTGTCGTTGATTTTGGGCAAGCTGGGCTTGATAATGACGGCTCCGAACGCACTGATTTTCTACGTGGCAACCGTCGCACTGACTTTGGCGGCAAGCAAATTGGCAACCGTCGTGAAGTCACGTTAAATCGACAAGTTCACGTGCCCGCTTATCGAATCGGGCAATTTTTTTGTAGCCGAAACTGCAAACATAATCAATCGCCGCTAAACTTAACGTCAAGACAAGTCGACAAATTCACGCGTCCGCTTATCGAATCGGACAATTTTTTTATAGCCGAAGCCGCGAACATAATCAATCGCCGCTAAACTTAACGTCAAGACAAGTCGACAAGTTCACGTGCCCGCTTATCGAATCGGGCAATTTTTTTATAGCCGAAACTGCGAACATAATCGCTTGCAACATCGAAAAATTTTCCGCAGTCTTCGGGTTGATGAGCGTCGGAATTTATCGTGACGGGCAACTTGTAAGCGGCGGCAACTTTCATGAAGTCGGCATAAGGCGAAATTTCTTTGACGGGATAGCGGTAAAGCGTGCCGGTATTCACGTCGACAGCCATATCAGCTTTTTGCAAGGCGGCGGCAACGCGTTCAAGATAATTCGTCACGTCGAAGTCGGGAAAAAATTTGAACAGCCGAATGTTGAACGGATGCCCCAAAATGTCATAATTGCCGCTTGCCGCAAGATGTTCAACCTGCGCAGTGTATTCTTCCCAAATGTCGCGCAAATTGTGATTCTTCCACTCGTCGACAAGCTTTGAAGCGTCATAGCCCCAGCCGTTTATAAAATGCACGGAGCCGATTCGATAATCAAAATTCCACGCGTCGAGGATTTTTTTGACGGCGGACTGATCGCGGAAGTTGCAGACTTCAATGCCGATTTTGACGGCGTGATTTTTTTTCAACTGCGCCATGAAGTCAAAGTAATCTTTCAGCGTGTGCTTAAACTTGTTCGTCTTCAACCAGACCTTTTGAAATTGACCGATCGCCGAATCGTCAAGAATCAAATCGTCGTAATAAAGTTGCTCAAATTCGGGAAAAGTGTGCGTGTGTTCACTGATGCCAATCTCGTCAAACCCGTGCGACTTTGCCGCGTCGAAGAAACCTTCAGCCCAAGCCGCGTCATAATCGCCGTACTCAAAATGCATGTGATAATCGAAACGCATAAAAGTCACCTCATCGGATAGCGAATATTTTATTTTTTTGTCTGTAACTTGTCTGCATTAAGGTTTTGTCTGCAAATTTTTATCGAAAATTGCCGCCGCTTCTTCCTGTAATTTTTGCATGTTCGCGTGTTCTAATCGACCTGCCATGCTTTTCGGAGCTGCACCGTTTTCAATTGTGTTGCGTGCGTGTGTCGGAACGAGTGAGCATTTAGACCTTCAGCAGCCGCCTTTTCTGCGACTTTGAGCCGAGTGTCGACCTTGTCCGCCTCAAATGCAACTCCGCGTCTTATCGCGTGTTTGCCTTCCAAAAAGTAAATTTGAATTGCTTTGCTTCCGTCCGACATAACTAATTTTTGATGTCATATTTCAACGTTTGCACGGCTTGAATTGTAATGCGACTTGCCGGATTTATCTGACGGGCACAGCCTGATTTTAAACAACCAACAACATAAGGTTAAGAATTCTTATCATATGGTTTGGCGGAAGAATTATTGCCAACGCTGCCAATTAGCGCGAACAAATTGATTAGAGCGTGTTCACACTATGGAAAATAGAAAATAAAGCTGATAAAATGAAGTCATGAAAATCACACAAGAACAATATGAAAAGATAGAAAAATA
>CAJOHG010000024.1:4868-38100 GCA_905234395.1 uncultured Selenomonadaceae bacterium | reverse complement strand
CGCGCGTGTTGCCTTCTTGAATCAGCGTCTCCAATCGGGACGGGCGCATTTTTACACAACAAAATTCCGCCGCGACGAAAAAGCCGTTCATGGCGATTAAGAACGCGACGAGAAACATTTGAAACAATATGGGCAGGATGTCCAAAACAAAAACCTCCGTTGAAAATTGCGGTTGAAAAATTTTACGAGCGCGGTGATGAGCTGAAAATTTTTTCGACTCAAGCGCGACCGTTGGATGCAACGTCACGTTGCAAAATTTTTCCCGCATTATACTATCAACGCGAACAATCGACAAATTTTTTTTGAGCTGACGCCTGCGCCTGAATTGGTTTCAAGGTAACAACTCAACTCCTGACAGTCTAATTTCGGGCACAAGCGGAGCGTATACAATAAGAAACTGCGTCGACACCGTGACAATCATCGCGGGCAAAGGAAAAATCCGTTTGGCAGGTGCAAAGGGCAAATCGCTCAACAATAACAAGAGTGCGATGAGTACGAACGCCATTATGCTAATCGAAGGATAACTTAGCCACGTGGAGATGAATATTGCGATTGAAACAATGCCGTTGCACATGAAGTAGGCTTGAGTGACCTCGCGATAATCATTCTGTCGGACAAACACGTGCCAATAATATAACGTAACAAAAAAATCTCCCGCAGATTTTCTGCAGGAGTTTTTTTGTTTGTCAATCGTAACTCAGCCACGTGAAGATGAATATTGCGATTGAAACAATGCCGTTGCGCATGAAGTAAGCTTGAGTGACCTCGCGATAATCATTCTGTCGGACAAGCGCGTGCTGATAAATCAGAGCGACTGCCGCAATCGACACGCCGACAAAATATAACGCGCCCAAGTTGAGCATAAGTCCGACGATTATAAAGCAGACGATTGAAACGACGTGAAGACCGCGCGCGATTGTCAATGCTCCCGCCGCACCGTATTTTGTCGCCAAAGAGTGGAGTCGTTGAGATTTGTCGAAACGTTCATCTTGCGCACCGTAGACCGCGTCGAAAGCTCCGATCCACAATGCGACCGCCGTGCACAAAATTATCATCGGCAGAGAAATTTTTTCGGTTATTGCGACCCAAGCTCCCGCCGGTGCCATTGCAATCGCCAAACCTAAAAATAAATGACACCACGCTGTAAATCTTTTCGTGAACGGGTAAATTATGAACGGTATCGCCGCGACGGGCAAAAGTTTCAGACAAATCGGCGGCAACTGTGCGACTGCTGCGACCATCACGATTAAACACAGCACGATAAAAATTAACGCCTCGCCGCGTGAAATTTCGCCGCGAACCATTGCACGATACGATAATCGCGGTTGAAGTTTGTCGTATTTCAAATCGGCAAGGTTGTCAATCGCAATCGCCGCCCATCGTGCCGACGTTATCGCAAGCAAAATCCAAATGACCGTCCAAAAGTCCGGGCGACCGTTCGACGCCATGAACGCGCTCGCCAATGCAAACGGCAGGCTGAAAATCGTATGCGGCAGTGCGACGTTGTTGGCATGAGCTTGAAGTTTGCTCATAATTTTTCAAAGTCATTATCGGGCAAAAGTTTCCACGTCTCGTCAGCCCGCGCAGAATTATTCAGAACGCGTTCAATGTTTTTTGCGTCGCTGAAGGTGAAAAATTTTTCGGCATCTTCACGAGACCAACCGCCCGCGACTTTCCGATTTACAAGGCGTTCATGCAAAAGTTGCGGCTCGGCGTCGACGAAAACAGAATAATCGGCAAGCACGCGAACATTTGTCCAGCCCGACTCCTTGAGCAACAGATAATTTCCCTCAATCAAAATTATGTCGTCCTCGACGCTCCAATAATCGGGCAGCACGTCATGAATCTTGCGGTTGTAAATGTTCCAGTTCGTGCCTTCGGAGCGGACTTCGCGAATCTTGTCGATAAGCAAATCAATATCAAACGTTTCCGGCGCACCTTTGATGTCGCGCATTAAAACTTGTTCGCCGTCGCGGTCAACGGTCGTGACGTTCATATAAGCCGCCGTGTAGTGATAGCCGTCCATGCTCAAGGCGCGGATGTTGTCGACTTCGGAACGTTCGCGGCTCAACTTTTCGAGGAACTGCGCAAGCGTCGTTTTACCTGCACCGGGCGGCGCGACAAGGTAAGCGATAACTTTTCTGTCGAGCGTCAACTTCAAGTCGGTCAATTCGTGCAGGAACGGCATAAAAATTTTTTCAATCGTCTCCGCGCTGAATTTGACTTCCTGCCAAAGCCCGTTGACTTCCATGTTGTAAGTTAAAAAATTTTTCATGAGACCTCCTTATCAGCTGTAAATCTCGTCGCGCCTGTCAATCTTCACGACGAAAATAATTATCTTATCGTCCTCAATTTTGGCGATGATTCGATAATCGTCGACGCGATACCGCCAATGACCTTTCCATTTGCCGCTCAAAGGCTTGCCGTGAAGTCGAGGATTTTCGCAACCTTCTAAGTTATTGTCAATCCATTTTTTGATTTTTTTGCGGGTTGAAGGATCAAGCTTACTTAATTTTTTCAACGTATGCGGGTCGTATTCAACTTTGTATTTTTTCATACTGCCTCAAGCTCCCGCCAAAATTCTTCATGCGAAAGCGTCACGGGATTTTTCAAATATTCCTCGTAGGCAGCGTCCGCGTCGCGAATGTCTTCGTCGTCTTCCAATCTGTCAAGAACCGCTTGCTTGCAATATTCCTTCAGGCTGATACCTTTTTTTGCCGCAAAACCTTTCATCAGCTCAACGGCTTTTTCGTGGAAAGTCACAGTCACTTCAACCATCTTAATCGCTCCTTACTCAATTTCTCTGCGACAACGTGACGTTGTATCCAACTGGTCTGCTTTGCAATGTTAATATAACCGCAGGCGTTCACAGCTCAAGAAATCTCTCCGCGTTTGACAAGTTCACGAGCCGCTTTGCCGGTCAAATGTTCAATCGTCATCACGGGCACGACAAGCGCACTTAATCTGCCGAGTTCCTTTGCACGACGTTCAGCCGTCGCCGTCGACGAATATTTATCCGCCAAAAGTTCAAGCCCGCGCAGTTTATCGGGATCGTCGTTGTCGTCAACAATTCTGATTCGTCCGAAGGCTATCGCGCTTGTGAAATGCGTCGTGAAGTCTTCGGCAATGATCTCGTGCTTATCGACGACGCAAAATGAAACTTTATCATTATTTTTCATCGCGTCAATCTTGTGTCCGACTTTTGCGCTGTGGAAATAAATTTTGTTGCCTTCGACAGCGTAATTAATCGGCACGGCATAAGGATAGCCGTCGTCGCCGGAAAGAGCCAATACGCCGTAATCGCCTTCGCGCAAAATTTTTTCGGCAGTCTCCGTCGAGATAACGCAATTTTTCCGCCGCATTTCTCTAAACATGTTGACGCCTCCTCAAGCACTGATGCCCTTGCGAATCAGCTTGGCGAGCTTATCGGTTTCACGTTCCACGCTGTCAATTTTGGTGACTTCGGAGCGACAATCCATCAGCATTTTAATTGCCGCGTCGATTTTTTTGAGCGTGAGACCGTTTTCATCGTCGGCGATTTTTTTCAGAGATTGACAGCAACTTTTCAAGAGTTCTGCCTTCAACTTCGCGCGATAATTTTTGCGATTGGCAATTTCCGCCGTAATGTCCATGAGCTGTTGCATCGCGTTAATTGCCGCCATATAGTCATACTTCATTTGCGGCGAGAGCGGTGCCTCCATGTCGTCGGCGTCAAGAATCGTTCCGCTTTCAACTGCTTCTTTGAATCTGTCAATCGTTGCCATGTCACTGCCTCCTTTTTGTATGAACGATCGGTAAAAATATCCCGATACCAAGCCCGCCTGCATTCCACATCTTTTTCAATTCATCTGCTGTTCCCACGTCAACTCATCCCTTACGAGCCAAAAGAAAAGACAACACTCATCTTGTTCGGTGAATGTCGCCTTTCGCTGCCTTAGAAATTTCTTGCAAAAAACCTCGTAAAAATTTATAATCAGTTCAGTTCTTTAAAAATAAACAACTGAACCCGTAGCCGTGAGTCGTTTAACGGTTTCTGTGACCGGCATCACCGAAATCCGGACCTTCTAGGGAATGATGTTTACATTCACCGGTTGAAGCTCTGCAAACCCGACACTTGCAGGGCTTTCACGTTTTATGAGCTAATCTATAATTCGTCCTCCGTTAAATCGCCTTTAAAAACTTTACTGTCAAATCAATCATTGTTTTTCATTTTTGCACGTTCCTTTATCCTTGTCAAGAAAAATTTTTAAGGTTCCCACGAAAAGTTTGCGCAAATACAGCTTCTTTCATCGGTTCGACGCGTTTTAAACTTTTTGTAGCCGACAGTCGTCCGCTGTTCTCGACCAAGTAAGTCGTCGTGCAGGCGGACGATTTCTTTTTGCTCATTCAGCGGCGGCAAAAGAGCGACATAAGTCGTGGTGCCTCAGCTGCTACCACTTTGAATGTTTCTGCAGATACTTTTAGTACGACCCGCAGTATTGACTGCGACGTTGGATTTTACGGCAGAGCGTATTTTTACTGCCAGCCGCACGTCCTTTTGCTATATCAACGCGTTGTGAGGGTAAAAAATTAAAAAACTATCGGCAAAAAATGTTATCCTGCATGTAGAAGCGGGAGGAACAAAAAATGTCGAAGTTTCAAGCAGAGTATAAGATAGCTCATCAGTCCTTTGAAGATTTTATTTTAGTGATATTCGTCTTGGTAGATGATTTATATCAAAAAGTTGCGCCGCTGTTCGGCATGACGCAGAAAATCACGGTCGAAGGAACTTTCACTTTGCCCAAGAATCGCGACGAATATCGTTTCGGGCTAATACTCAACGACTCCAAAGAAATTTCTTATGAGGCAGTTGTCCGCAATCGTGCATTCCCGTTGCGCCAAGATGTGGTTTGCGAATTGCATTTGACCTACACTTACGGCAAGGACATTTCCTACGAACTGACTTTCAAGCCGCTCAATTCCCAGAGTTTCAACGAGGCAAAAGTTACGTGGGCAGACGCTCGCGGACAGGATTATCAGAATTTGCCCGTCCCGCAATTTTCTGCCGACACGGAAAATTGGCAGACACTTCAGCACCTGCACACAAACACCGGCAAGGAACGCGACGCGCTTGATTGGATTAAAAATGTTATGCGCCGCCGTGTCGTCATTGATTTTGAGCGCGACGAATATCATATCGGTTTCAAAGACATCTGCGTAAAAACCATCGTCGACGGTGAGCCCGCGATAGTGCAAATCCCCAAAGATTCTTTAAACGGGCAACCTGCAGGAACGTGGAGTACTGTCGCTTTGCAAAACAAAAATCTGCGTCGGGAAGTTTTTATAAGTTCGCGAGATTGGCATATTGACGGCAGAGGTAACGGCTGTTGCGACAAGGAAATTGACGGTCGGCGAATTCGGATTTACGAAAATAATTTTTTGTTTGCCGAGCACGTGAATTTTTATGCAGATATGACAGTCACGTTAGAGATTATAATCGGCGACAAGGGCAGCCGCGCCATGAATATTCTTGCGGATTCTTTCGACGGTAAATTTTATTGGACGAAAAAAATTGAGCAAGGAAATTCACCCTGCGACTTGCAAAAATTCAGTGTAATGTATCCGTTGCACAAAGTTTACGCGAACGGTCGCTCTTCCAAAACGCCCGGTTGTCCCGAAAATTTCAGACATTTCATCAGACAGCTCGTTAAAGTTCTGCCGCAAGACACGATTACGGCATATAAAAACAATAACGTCGAGTTGTTTAAAAAATTGTTGCGGATAATGTGCGTAATGGCGGCAGATGTCGGGTAACCGCTCTACGATTTATTGAAAACGATTTCGGAAAAAAAACCGCAACTCCTCGACGATACCGATTTGGGCTGTGCGCTCGGCGATTACGATACGCCGCAACAACAGCAACTGCTCATGCAAATTCACGGTTCGGAAATGAATTCCGTCCAAAAAATCTGCGTGCTCAACAAAGCGGCATGGAAATCCGACGGTTTTATTCTGAACGTGCCGCCGGTTCTGCTGTTGCCGTATTTCCAAAGCGCAATCGATTATCTGAAAAACCGTACACGAAACAAAGCCTCATGAGTTTTAAAGTGTCCGGAATTTATTTTTGCGATGTTTCGACTGCGCGGCAAGAATGACGACAAATTGAAAAAAGCATTGTCGCTGAACAACGGCAAAATTCAAGAGCTTTGCGACGCATTGGAAGATATGATCAGAGAGAACTACGAATTGCCGCCTTCGCGTATCGAGCTGAAAATTAAAAAGAGCGCGGAATACTCCGAAATTCCGGATTTATATTACGCGCCGTTGATTTGCATAACCGGCGGCGAAGACGAAATACGAATTACCGGCGTTTGCGATGACATCGAGGAAGATTTATCGGCGGATTAAAAACCGCACGGACGTTGAAAATTTAAGCGATGCCTTGACGGTCGGCATTTTTCGGCGCGAACAGGCGGTTTGATGTCTCGTCAAATATCCTTTAGGTTCACCTTCTGTAACACCGCAACCGCCATCAATTAAAACATTTCTGCCATTGTACCGCCTTACGCCGTCGTCAAAGTTTGTCCCGGAAACCGCTTTCCCATAAAATTTTGATTGACTTCTTGCTCATTATAATATTTTTTTTGTCAATTCCTTGCCGCGAAAATTCTGCAAAAAAATCTGCCGCGTTTGCGACAGAAAAATTTTTTAGTCAACTTTCACTTGCATCCAAAGATTATTGTAGTATTCGTCCATTTGGTTGCCGAGATATTTGTAAGTCTCTTGATCTTTGTAAACGTCGGGCGACGGGAAAGCTATCGGCGAATTTTTATACTCCTCGTTCTCTTCCAAGTCTTTGACGGCGATATTCGGCGTGGAATAGCCCAGGTAGTCGAAATTTTTAACGGCAATGTCCGGGCGGCACATGAAGTTGATAAATTTGTGCGCGGCGTCGACGTTCTGCGAATCTTTAGTGATGACCCAACCGTCAATCCAGAAATTGGTTCCTTCTTTCGGAACGGCAAACGCCATGTTAGGATTTTCTTGCAGAATTATCAGAGCCTCGCCGCTGAAGACGACGCCCATTGCCGCTTCCGAGCCGATAAGTTTTTCTTTGACTTCATCGACGACGTAAGCTTGAACGAGCGGTTTTTGTTTCTTCAACATTTCTTGAGCCTGCGCGAGAACGTCTTTATCTGTTTCGTTCATGCTTTTGCCCATAAGCTTTAACGGAATCATCAATGCATCGCGCGCGGAGTCCTGCATAAGAATTTGTCCTTTGTATTTCTCGTCCCAAAGGATATTCCAGCTGTCGACGGGTTCCGTGACTTTCGTCTTGTCGTAAATTATGCCGACGGTTCCCCAACAATATGGCACGGCGTATTTGTTGCCGGGATCAAAAGTTTCAGCCTGCTTGAAAAATTCTTCGCCGATATATTTTTTGGCGTCGGGCAATTTGTTGAAGTCGAGCGGCTGCAAAAGATTGTTGCCAATCATTTTTTGAATCATGTAGTCGGACGGGCAGATAACGTCGTAATGAACGGCACCTTCGGCGACGCGCGGATACATGCTCTCGTTGGTGTCGAATTCGTCAAGCACGACGTGAATGCCGGTCTCCTGCTCAAAAATCTTGAGCACTTCGGGATCGAGATAGTCGCCCCAACTGTAGACGTAAACTTGTTCCTTTTTGCCGCTGTCGCCTGTGGAGCCGCAACCTGCGACGCCGAACATCAGACAGCTCAACATAAGGAGCGCGAGAAATTTAAACTTCATAATCAAATGACCTCCTCAATATGTTTTAACTTGCGACGATTTATCGCGAAGAGAATTACAAAAATCAGCACGAAGACGAATACCAAAGTCGACAGCGCGTAAATTTCCGGGTGCACGCCCAATTTCAACTGCGCATAAATTGCCGTCGTCAACGTGTCGACGCCCGCGCCTTTCGTGAAGTGAGTTATTATAAAATCGTCGGCAGACATCGTGAACGCCAATAAAAAGCCCGCGAAAATACTCGGACGCAGTTCAGGCAGGATAACGCTTGTGAATGCTTTGAAAGGACTTGCGCCCAAATCAAGTGCTGCCTCGTAAAAACTTTTGTCGAGCGTCATCAGCTGCGGCATTATGCACAGAATCACATACGGCACATTGAAAACGATATGCGCCAATAAAATCGACACGTAACCGAGCTTGAGACCGATGCCCATAAACAAAAGCATGAGCGATATTCCCGTGACGATGTCCGCGTTGAGAATCGGAATGTTCGTTATGCTCATGAATGTCGCCCGCCATTTGCGAGAGAATTCTTTCATTGCAACGCACGTTATCAAGCCGAGGATTGTCGCAATGCCCGCCGATAACAAACCGATTGACAGCGTGTTTGACAGCGCGTCGGCAATTCTCTGGTCGTTGAAAAGTTTGACGTACCAATCAAGCGTGACGCCCGTCCAATGCCCGCGATAACGGCTTGCGTTGAAAGATTGAGCAATCAGCACGGCAATCGGCGCGTACAGGAACAGAAAAATTATCGCGAGATAAATTTGTTTGATGTACTTCAATGCTCGTCACCTGCCTCTTTCATCGGATCAAATGCCGTCGTCAACAGCATGTTCAGTATGATGAAAATCATAAGAATCACGCTCAATGCACAGCCGACGTGCCAATCATATTGGAAAGTGAATTCCTGTTCGATTATGTTGCCGATTAGCAAAAGCTTGCCGCCGCCGAGCAATGCGCTGATAACAAACGTCGTCAACGCGGGAATGAAGACCATCGTAATTCCGCTTATCGCACCGGGCAAAGTCAACGGCAAAATCACGCGGAAAAATTTTTGCCACGAGTTCGCGCCCAAATCTTGTGCTGCCTCCAAAATGCTGCGGTCAATCTTCGACAGCGAGATAAACAGCGGCAAGACCATATACGGCAGAAAATTATAAACCATGCCCAGGACAATCGCGCCTTCCGTGTTTATCATGTGGAATGTCGGCAAGTCGAGCAGTTTCATAAATTGATTGATGATTCCGTTGTGTTCAAGGATTGTCTGCCAAGCCATTGTCGACAGCAACGAATTCATCCACAGCGGCAAGATAAACAGCAGAGAAATTATCGTCGTGTTGTCGCGCTGACGTTCCGTCAAAATCAAACACAGCGGATAGGCGAGCAACAGACAGGCGACCGTGCTTATCAGTGCCAATTCAACGGAAAGTTTCAGTGCGTCGAGATAGCCGCGCTCAAATATCAATCCGATGTTGCCGAGCGAAAAATTTCCGTCGTAGTCCGTCACTCCGTACCAGACAATAAAAATCAGCGGAACGAAAATAAAAAGTCCCGCCCAAATCAAAAACGGCGTCAACAAAATATTGCGCGTAAATTTATTAAACATTGCAAGCCCTCCAATCAGAAACGTTGCGAAATAATTCCACATTCCTAATTCCACATTCCTAATTGTCTTTCGCAACTTCCTCGTCTTCGGATTGCGGCTTGCTCATGATTTGAATGTTTTCGGGCGCGACGTGCAGACTAACCTTTTCGCCGACTGTGCGCCCTGTCGTCGACTGAACCAGCCATTCAAAACCGTCAGCCTCAACGTTAATATCATACGACATGCCCCAAAAAACTACGCGCGTCACGACACCGTTAAAAGCACCTTCAAGCGGCGCGGCAAGTTTAATATCTTCCGGGCGAATTTGAACGTCAACGGGACATTCTTCGGGAAAGCCGCTGTCGACGCAAGGATATTCTCTGCCGAAAATTCTCACAACCTTATCGCGAACCATGACGCCGTCGATTATGTTGCTGTCACCGATAAAATCCGCGACGAACGCATTTTCCGGCTCATTGTAAACATTTTCGGGCGTGCCGACTTGCTGAATGTAGCCTTGATTCATGACGACGACGCGGTCGCTCATTGAAAGTGCCTCTTCTTGGTCGTGCGTCACGAAGATAAACGTTATGCCGGTCTCTTTGTTTATGCGGACGAGTTCACGGCGCATGTTACGACGCAATTTCAAATCCAACGCACTCAACGGCTCGTCAAGCAACAAAACTTTCGGCTCGTTGACAACTGCGCGGGCAATGGCGATTCTCTGTTGTTGACCGCCGCTCAATCTTGTAACGTCGTGTTTTTCGTAGCCTTCAAGGTTGACGAGTTTGAGCGCGTATTTAACTTTGTCGCGAATGTAATCGGCAGACTTGCCCGCGATTTTCGGTCCGAACGAAATATTTTCCTCAACGTTCATGTGAGAAAAGAGCGAATACTTTTGGAAAACGGTATTAATCGGTCGTCGATTCGGCGGTAAATTTGTGATGTCTTTTCCGTCAAAAATCACGCGTCCCGTGTCCGGCATTTCAAAGCCGCCGATAATTCTGAGCATTGTCGTCTTGCCGCAACCCGATGGACCGAGCAATGTGATGAATTCGCTTTCGTATATCGACAGGTCAATTTCGTCGAGCACGAGCAAATTCCCGAACGATTTGGCGATGTTTTCCAAATGTATCAGCTCCCGTTTCATTTCCCAGCAACCTTTCAAAAAAAATTTCCCGCATTGTACTAAAAAATTTCAAGTCAATCAAGTTTCCGATTGAAGAAAAATTTTTCGTCAACAGCCCGCCGAATCAAAGCGTCTTGCTTTTTTCGCAAACCGTGATATAATTTCCTTCGTATCGATTCGGGGCAATGTTCCGCGTCGAACGTAAGAATTTTTTTCTTGGTAAGGAGATTTTTTTGATGGCTTTTGAAGACAAAACCCTCGTATGCAAGGACTGCGGAAAAGAATTTACTTTCACAGCGGGCGAACAAGAATTCTACGCGGAAAAAGGTTTCGAGAATGAGCCTGTACGTTGTCGCGATTGCCGTGGCAAACGTAAACGCAGCCGCGACGGCGTCGAAGGTCGCCAAATGTTCACCGTGACTTGTGCCGATTGCGGCAAGGAAACCGAAGTCCCGTTCGAGCCGAAGAATGATCGTCCCGTCTATTGCCGCGACTGTTTCAGCAAGCATCGTCCTGCGCGGAGACAATTCTGATTCGGCACTACGAGTTTAGTTAAAGCATATTGCCGACAAGAAACATTCAATATCGAACGAAAGCATTAAAGCCCGAAGAAAGTTTCGGGCTTTTTTGTTTGCAATGTTCAGAACAAAATTTTTTTCAACGCTTGACCGGTGTAAGACTTCGCGACGTTGGCAACATCTTCGGGCGTGCCGCATGCGACAATTTCTCCGCCGCGAGAGCCGCCGTCCGGGCCGAGGTCGATAATATAATCAGCGCACTTTATCACGTCAAGATTGTGCTCAATGATTATCACGGTATCGCCGCGATTGACGAGCCTTTGAATCACGTCGATTAATTTTTTCACGTCGTCGAAGTGCAAGCCCGTCGTCGGTTCGTCCATGATGTAAATGTTCGCAGCCCTGCCCAAAGGTCGCGCCAATTCGTAGGCAAGTTTGACGCGTTGAGCCTCGCCGCCGCTGAAAGTGTTCGCCGATTGTCCGAGTTCGATATAACCTAAGCCGACGTCGTGCAGAACTTGCAACATGCGCTTAATCGTCGGAACGTTCGCGAAAAATTCCAACGCCTCATCAACGGGCATGTTCAACACGTCGGAAATATTTTTGTCCTTGTATTTAACTTCCAACGTCTCCGCATTGAAACGAGCACCTTTGCACACGTCGCACGTTACATAAACATCGGGCAGAAAATTCATCGGAATTTTGAGCACGCCGTTTCCGCCGCAACTCTCACACCGTCCGCCTTTGACGTTGAAACTAAATCGTCCCGCCTTGTAGCCGCGAATCTTCGCACCGTTCGTGGCGGCGAAAAGTTTTCGGATATGGTCGGCAACGCCCGTATAAGTCGCAATGTTTGAACGCGGAGTTCGTCCAATCGGATCTTGGTCAATCATCGTGACTTTGCTTATGCCAAACGTCGTCAAGTCCGTTTCGCGCAGTCGAGGATAGATAATTTCTTCAACGAGCGTTGATTTGCCCGAACCGCTCACGCCGGTTATCAGCGTCAATGCATTAAGCGGCAACGTCACGGAAATATTTTTGAGATTATTTTTATTGGCGTCGGTGAATGTCAATGTTTGCTCCGATTGACGGCGCGTTAAAGGCACGAGAATTTTTTTCCGCCCGCTGAGATAATCGCCCGTCAAAGATTTTTCGACGCGAGAAATTTCATCGGCAATGCCTTGCGCAATGACTTCGCCGCCCGATTTGCCTGCACCGCGTCCGATGTCGACAATGTGATCTGCCGCGCGAATCGTCTCCTCGTCGTGTTCAACGACTATCAACGTGTTGCCGAGGTCGCGAAGATTTTTCAACGTCGCCAAAAGTTTTTGATTGTCGTGCTGATGAAGTCCGATTGACGGTTCGTCGAGAACGTAAAGGACGCCCGTAAGTGCAGAGCCGATTTGCGTTGCGAGTCTGATTCGCTGTGATTCGCCGCCCGATAAAGTTGCCGATTTGCGCGACAAAGTCAGATAATCCAATCCGACGTCGCACAGGAATTGCAAGCGAGAGTTTATCTCCTTCAAAACCTGCGCGGCAATTTTTTTATCGGTGTCGTCAAGTTCCAACGTCGAGAAAAATTTTTTGCACGCATCAACGCTCATATCGACGACTTGCGCAATGTTCAAGTTGCCGACGCGAACGCTCAACGCTTCGGGATTCAATCGGTGACCGTGACAGGCGGGACAAACGTCTTCGGGCAAATCGGTCGTCTTGAAGTCGTGAACTGCCGCCATCCATTCAAACATCGTTGACCAGTCGCGCACGTCGAAAATTTTGCCGAGACCGTTGCATTTCGGACAAGCACCTTTCGGGCTGTTGAACGAGAAAAGTTGCGGCGTGATGTCCGGCAAACTGATTCCGCAGTCGACGCAAGCATTTTTCTCGCTGAACGTCAAAATTGCCGCGTCCGTCTCAACAAAGGCAATTCCTTCGCCGAATTTGAGCGCAGTCTCCAACGAATCGGCAAGCCGTGAACGAATGCCGTCGCGGACAATCAATCTGTCAACGACGAGTTCAATCGAATGCTTTTTGGTTTTTGCGAGAGAAATTTTTTCGCCGAGGTCGCAAATTTTGCCGTCAACTTTCACGCGAACGAATCCCGCCGCGCTCAATTTTTCGAGAACGTCCTTATGCGTGCCCTTCTTCTGATTTACAATCGGCGCGAGCAACAGAAATTTTGTTCCGTCGTCGAGCTTGAGTATCTGCGCGAGAATTTGATCGACGCTTTGACTTTTGACGGGCTTGCCGCATTTCGGACAGTGCGGTTTGCCGATTCGCGCAAATAACAATCGCAGGTAGTCGTAAATCTCCGTGACGGTGCCGACAGTCGAACGCGGATTGTTATTCGTCGTCTTCTGATTGATTGCGATTGCCGGGCTTAAACCTTCAATCAGCTCAACGTCGGGCTTATCGGGCAGTCCGAGAAATTGACGCGCATAACTGGACAAACTTTCCATATAACGGCGTTGACCTTCCGCATAAATCGTATCGAATGCCAGAGAACTTTTGCCGCTGCCGGAAACGCCCGTTATCACGACGAATTTGTCGCGCGGAATTTCGACGCTGATGTTTTTCAAATTGTGAACTCGTGCGCCGCGAATTTTTATCGAATCCAAAATGATATCCTCCCGAAAAATTTTTAACGTGACTTCAACGCATTTGAATGTTTATCAAAATTATCGCCGAAGTCAGCCGCAAATGCCAACGCGAAAATTTTTTCCGCGCCCAAAGACTTCAAAACTTTGGCGCACTCTTTAACCGTGGTGCCAGTCGTGAAAATGTCGTCGACGATTAAAATTTTCTTCCCGCGCAGGTCAATCGATTCAATCGCCGCGAATACGCCGCTCAAAACTTTTTCGCGCTCCGACTTGCCGAGACCGTAGAGCTTTGGTGTCGACTGCGTACGAATCAAAAGATTTTTCAACGGGATATTTTTTTTCGTGAGCCATTCGCCGAAAATCAGTTCCGTTTGATTGAAACCGCGTTCGCTGAATCTTTTGGCGTGAAGCGGCACGGGTACTGCGAAGTCGACGCCGCTCAACAGCTTTAAAATTTCCGCGCGATTTGACACGCCGTCAAGGATTTTTTTCATCGCGGGCACGACACGCAAATTGTTGTCGAACTTGAGCTTGCGGAGCAGTTCACGCGAACCGTCGCGATATTTTGTCACGCGCATAACAGAATTAATCGGTGCGGGCGGTCTGTCGTAAAAATCCAATCGCAAAACTTTTTTCTCGCACGCGTCGCACAATCGATATTGCTCGTCGCCAATTTCGCGGCAAACGGGACAGCGCGGCGGGAAGAGAAAATAAATCAACGCATCCCACAATTCGCGAAGAAATTTCATAATCTCACTCCGAAAATTTTTACGGCAGTATATCAAAAAAATTCGCGTTTGGCGACAAAAAAACCGCTCCATTTCGGAACGGCTTGAATCAAATTCTTACTTCAAAATGTTTGCCCTTATCGCTGTCCTTAGTCGTCGCAGTTTTCGGCGTTGAAGGTTTAACTTTGTCTGACGTGCTCGACGTTGTGACAGGCTTAACTTTTTCCGTTGCTGATTTTATTTTGTCTGACGTGCTCGACGATGTGACGGGCTTAACTTTTTCAGATGCCGCCCTTAATCTGTCCGACGTGTCCGCGAAAAGTTGCGACTTCGTGAGCGAAGGCTTGTCCGTCAACAAAAATTTTTTCACGACGATAAACGTTGCGACGATCACAAAAATTATCGTGAAGAGCCAATAAACGACGCCGTGCCCTTCCGAATAATCGTTCATGCGCGGTGTGACTGTCGACGGCTTTTCCGTCAAAGTTTGCGGCTTATCGGTCGGTTGCGCGTCCATCTCTCTGAATTCGCGCAAAACGTCTTTGCCTCGGTCGTAGTCCGATTGATCGTTTGTGACAAGCGGAGCGTCCGGCGGAATGACTGTGACTTTCTGATTCGGCGGCGGTTTATCGTCGTCGCGGTCAACGGTTCGTTTCGTCAATGGCCCTGAGCCGTGAGCAACTGCATCGCGTGCTTGAGCTTCCGGCGTCGAATCCGTCGGTTGAGCTTTGTCCTTTTTGAAAGGCGTCATGTCGATTTTTGGCGGAGTCGGCGGCGTCGGACGAGTTGCCGGTGCCGGAGCTGTCGGCGGTTTCGGCGGTTCAATCGTCATTTTTTACAGCAGATGTGCGCGGAGTTCGTCAGCACTTTGCGCGGACAAATAAGCCGGTGCAATGTCAAAAACCGTCTTGCAACCGTTGCTGCCTTCTTGATTGAGACGATAAGCGGCGCGTGCATAAGCGACGAGAACTGCCGTGGTGAATTCGGGATTTGAATCGAGTTTAAGGTTGAATTCGATAATGTGATTGTGTTCTTTGTCAACGCCGGTTTTGCCCGAACGAATGACGAATCCGCCGTGAGCAAGTCCCGCGTGTTTGGTCAAAAGTTCTTCTTCGCTGATGAAGTTTACGACCGTATCATAATCCGCGAAATAGTTCGGCATGGTCTTAATCGCGTTCTCAACTTCGGCGGCGTCGGCACCTTCTTCAAGCACAACGTAGCATTCGCGCAAATGTTTCTGTCGCGTGGTGAGTTCGGGATTTTTTCCGCTGCGAACGGCATCAAGTGCGCCGGCAATCGGAACGGTGTACTGTTTTGCATTTTTAACGCCTTTGACGCGGCGAATCGCATCGGAGTGCCCTTGACTGACGCCTTTGCCCCAAAACGTGTAGTCGTTGCCGTCGGGAAGAATTGCGTTTGCATAGGCGCGAGCAAGGCTGAAAAGTCCGGGATCCCAACCGACTGAAATTATCGCGACGTGACCGTTAGCTTTGGCTGCGGCGTCAACGTTTGCAAAGTGTTCGGGAATTTTGGCGTGCGTGTCGAAGCTGTCAACGACGTTAAACATCGCGGCATATTCGGGCGTCTGCGTCGGCAAATCGGTTGCACTGCCGCCGCAAAGAATCATCACGTCGATTTTGCCGACCCAAGCTTTCACATCATCAACATGCACGACGGGAACATTGGGCGTTTGAATTTTGACGGTTGCGGGATTTCTGCGAGTGAACACTGCGACGAGTTCCGTATCGGGATTTTCTTTGATGGCGCATTCAACGCCGCGTCCGAGGTTGCCGTAACCGAGAATACCTATCTTCATGAATTTGTTGCCTCCTGCAAAAAAAGTTTCAAACCGTTTTGCATTATAACATAAAAGTTACGCCACGCAACTTTTCGCGTGCAATGAATACAATACACTTTTCTTGCCAATTTGAACTGCGAAAAATATAATCGTTCAAAAAGGATGGTGACGTTGATGAAATACAACGACGGCGCGACGCGGGAACGCGTTATCGAAAAGACGATTGAGTTGCTCAAATTGCACGGCGTGCGCGGCTGGAACATGGACAAACTTTCCGCCGAGACCGATTTGGCGAAGAACACGCTCTATAAAATTGTCCGCTCGAAGGAAAGTTTAATGGAAGAAGTCGCGCTAAAACATTGCAAGCGGATTTACAGTCAACTGCTGCACATTTCGGAATCGGACGACGATTATTTTTCGACGCTGGAAAAACTTTTGCAGACCTACAGCGAAATTTCTCCCGCGTACTTCGCCGAAATTTTTATTGAATATCCAAACGTCAAGTCGACGGTCGAAAGTCAATTCGCAGAGGCAAAGCAACGTTTGATTGAATACATCGCGGCGGGCATTCGTGCCGGTTACGTCAAAGATTTGGGCGCGGAAAAAATTTTCGACTTGCTCCGCGCAATCGGATTCTTTTTCGTCAGCGTCAAGGACGAGCGCGAACGTTCGGAGAAGATTCAATTTGCTTTTCAATGCGTGCTCTGCGGCATAGTTAATCGTTGAAATTTTTTGCGGCAATTTTTTTTTGACGGCGATTGAACTGTTGAAAATATTTCAGTATAAATCGGAGGCGACGACATGAAAAAATTTTTACGACAATCTGCGCGGCATCGTTAATCATTGAAATTTTTTGCGGCAATTTTTTTTGACGGCGATTGAACTGTTGAAAACATTTCAGTATAAATCGGAGGCGACGACATGAAAAAATTTTTGGCAACAATCTGCGCGGCTTGTCTGCTCATCACAGGTTGCGGCGATGAAAAAATTTCGCAAGAAGTCACGTGGGGACGAGCCGACGCTAAAGAAATTGACATCAACTCAAAAATTCCCGGGCGCGTCGTGAAACTTTTGGTTGCGGAAGGCGACACCGTTCAAGCAGGACAAATCATCGCTTACATTGACCAACGAGACTTGCTCGCGCAAAAATTGCAGTTGGAAGCAAATATCGCGGCGATTGAAGCTCAACAAGTCGAAGCAGCCGCTTTAACCGAAATGCAACGCGGAACTACCGAATCAGCACTTGCACAGGCTCAAGCCGCCGAAGACCGTGCCCGCGCAGATTTGCTCATGTGCGAATCGGACTTCAATCGATATTCGGAACTTTTGGCAAGCGGCGCAGTTTCCAGACAAATTTTTGAGCAGTACAAAACAAAATTCGACACGGCGAAGGCAACTTACATTCAAGCTCAAGCGTCGACTGCTCAAGCTCAAGCCGCATTGCTCCAAACGAACGTCAACGAGGCAAACGAAATTTCTCTGTCGAAAAAATTAGATCAGGCTCGCGCGACACTTGAACAGCTTGAAGTTTCATTGGACGAGACCGAAATCAAAATTCCGTTCGCGGGAATCATCACCGCAAAATATGTTGAGGAAGGCTCAATGATCTCGCAGGGCACGCCGCTTGTTGCGATTCAAGACCCGCACGATAATTGGATCGATTTGAAAATCCCGGAGACGCAACTAAAAAATTTCAAGCTCAATCAGCGCGTCGAACTCGTTGCCCGCGACGAAGTCACCAAAATTTTCGGAACCGTCATCGACATCAGCCGCAAAGCCGAATTCGCCACGCAACGCGCGACTTCCGAACGCGGCGACGACAGCGACATCATAACTTTCAACGTCAAGATTCAAGTCAACAGCGAAATGATTCGTCCCGGCATGAGATTCAGGCTCGCGGAGAATTTATCATGAGAAAAATTTTTTTGCTAATCGTCGGCTTGCCGCCGGCGTTCACGATAATTTTCGGGCACGTCTACGATTCAAACGTCGTCAATCAAATTCCGCTGACAATCTGCGACGAAGATCAAAGCTCGCTAAGTCGAACGCTAATCGACATGTACGCGGACTCCGAAAAGTTTTCAATCGTCTCTCACGCGGCGACAATCGACGACGTTCACGCGGAAATTTTTTCAGGTCGTGCAAAGGCGGCGTTGATTATCCCGAAAAATTTTTCTCGCGAAGTCAAACTCGGTCGCGGCTCGGAAATTTCAATCGTCGTGAACTCGTCGAACAACATGTTTGGCAATGCGTCGTTGAGCGCGGCGCAAGAAATCAATCGGACGTTTTCAATCGGCGTGGCACAAAAAATTTTCGAGGGTGCGAATTTGTTGCCCGATGCGGCGATGGCGACAGTTTATCCAATAAAAATGAGCGTGCGAATTCTCGGCAACCCGACAAACGGTTATTCGCCGTTCATGTTGAGCGGACTGATTCTCAACGGCTTACAAATCGGCGTGATGCTGGCTTTCGTGACGTTTCTGACCGACGAGTTGCAACTTCGCCGCGACTTCACGAAAATTTTTTACGTGCGATTCATTTTCCGACGCGTCGCAACAATTTGGCTCTTCGGCATGATCGGCTGCGCGTTATCGCTGATTGTCGCGACAAAATTTTTTGCGATACCGATGCGCGGCAGTTGGCTCGACGTGCTGATTTTGGGCGGAGCATTTTTATTTTTCGTCGAAGGCGTGCTGATGATTTTCTCGGCAATCGCGCCGCAACCGGAATTGGCACTGCAGGCACCGTTGCTTTACATCATGCCGGGACTTTTGTACAGCGGCTTATCGTTCCCGACATTCGACATGAACGAATTCGCGCGGCTTTACGCGTCAACAATGCCGATGACTTATGCGGGCGACAACCTGCGAGATATTTTGCTTATCGGTCACGCGCCGAACTTGTGGCAAGATTTTCGGGCAATGCTGCTCGGCGGAACGATTGGAATTTGTATCGCGCTGACAATTTTTTTCCTGCGACTGAAGAAAGGCGGCTCAAATGTTCCTGCACGAAATTAAACAAACCTTCGCCGACCCGCGCAGATTGATTTTTGTATTCGGAGCGTCGTTGGCTTATCTGATACTGTTCGCAATGCTCTACTCGCCGAACATCGTAAAAAACATTCCGACGATAATTTTCGACGCGGACAATACAAAAATCAGTCGTGAATTTCTGCGCGGCTTCGACGACAGCGACGGCTTTGCGATTATCGGATATGCGGCGTGCGAAGAAGATATGCGACGTGCTCTGATTGACAAGGCGGCTCTTGCGGCGATTGAAGTTCCGAAAAATTTTTCGCGCGACATTGCTCACGGCTCGGCGGAATTTCTCTACATGGTCAACGGCTCAAATATTATCGTGACAAGCGTGACGAGTTCGGCGGCTCAAAATATTTCGGCGGACTTCTCGGACAAAATCGCGGCTCGACGTGCGGCAACGGCTCTCGGCTCCAACGTCAACGATTTGGCAAAAAAAATATCGCCCGTGCAAACTCGATTGCGCGTTCTCGGCAACCCGATTCAAGGTTACACGCGATTTTTTCTAATCGGTTTGGCAATGGCGGCATTTCAACAAGGAATTCTGTTTGCATTGGGCGCGTCAATTTTCGGCGACCGTTCACAAAAAATTTTCAGCGCGTGGAAATTGTTGGCGTTCAAAGTGATTTTCTATTGGCTGATGTCAATGGCGGCGTTCGCGATGATTTTGGCGGCGATTGAACACGTTGCAGAGATTCCGATAAAATTTCCGCTCGTCGACGCGTTGATTTTGGGCGGAGCATTCATTTTCGCAGTGGAAAGTTTGTGCGTGTTGACGACAAGATTTTTCGTGCGCGAAGTGAATTTTATTCGGGCGGCAACAATGTATCCTGTGCCGGCGTTCATATTGTCGGGCTACACTTTTCCTGCCGAATCGATGGGCGCGAGCATGAACTTCGCGGCAAAATTCTTCCCGATGTCTTACATGTCGAACAATCTGCGCGAAATGTTTTTGACGGGCGCGACAACAAAACTTTTCGTCGACGTGCGGAGCTTGATTCTGATTGGCGCGGCGTGTCTGATTTTAACGGCACTCTTCAGCGGAAAAAGTTTCACTCGTTGAAAAATTTTTGACCGTGTGATATATTTTCCGCGTTGAACTTGCGCAGTCTGAAAGGCGGGCGGAGCAGTCAATCAACCCCCGGAAAGGGGAAAGATGTTATGTTGCGGATGATTTTTCTCGTGATTGTGATTCTGTGGCTATTAACAAATACAGCCAGCTAAACTTTGCCGAGTCTAGCTGACTGACGATCCTTGCAATATCTTACAAATATTACGGGGGTACGACTGCTTTAATCGAGTTCGGGCGTCTGCGGACGTCTTATTTTTTTGCCGTGGAAAATTTATCACACAACGCCCGCCTTGTCAATGAATCAGTTCGGGTCGAAAGTGACGGTCTCCAAAATTTTATCGCGGCGAGCTTTCGATTTGGCAAAATAATCGTGAACAAATTGCCTGTCGTGATTTTCAATCGCCGTGATGACATTGCCGAGAATATTTTGCAAATCGCGCAGGTGATTGGCAATGGCGTCGCCGTTCGTCATGCAAATATCAGCCCACATATCGGCATTCGAGCTTGCAATTCGCGTAGTGTCCTTGAATCCGCCGCCGACGAGTTTCAAACACGAATTCAAATCATCGCCGGCATCATTGAGCAACGTGACGAGAGCCGCCGCCGTCAAATGCGGAACGTGACTGATAATCGACGCGCAACGGTCATGCTTGGCAATGTCAATCGTCAAAAAATTCGCTTCGGTCAATCGCAGGACGCTCATCAATTTTTCGCGGACTTCAGCGGGAACGTTGTTATCGTCGACGATAACATAAGCCTTGCCCTTGAAAAGATTTTTATCAGCCGCTTCGACGCCCGATTTTTCGCGACCTGTCATCGGGTGCCCGGCGACGTAGAAAATATCGGACGGAAGAATTTTTTTCAGCTCCTGCCAAATGAATTGCTTTGTGCTGCCGGCGTCAGTCAGAATCGCTCCCGATTTGATGAACGGCAGAATTTTTTTGACCATCGGCACAATTTGCAGGACGGGCGGGCTAAGGAAAATTATATCCGCGCCGCCGACGACTTGCTCCAAATCCGACGTTGCCAAATCAACCGCGCCGAGTTCCATTGCACGACGCATCGACTTTTGCGAACGACAAAGTCCCGTTATAAAAATTTTGTCGCCGAGCTTGTCTTTGAGGCACAATCCGAGTGAGCCGCCGATTAGTCCGACGCCGATTATCGCGAGTTTCATTCGTTCCATAAATCAATCTCCAAACTTCAAGCGCGACCTTAGAGTTCTTCGCCGTTGGACGCGATAACTTTCTTGTACCAGTCGAACGAAAGTTTTTTGCTGCGTTCAAGCGTGCCGGAGCCGTCGTTGTTTTTGTCGACGTAAATAAAGCCGTAACGTTTTTTCATTTCGCCCGTTGTCGCGGAGACCAAATCAATGCATCCCCAAGGTGTGTAGCCAATCAAGTCGACGCCGTCAATTTCGACAGCCTTTTTGACTTCGGCGATGTGTCTGCTCAAATAATCGATTCGATAAGCGTCGTTGCAAGTGCCGTCCGATTCTTTAACGTCAATCGCGCCGAAACCGTTTTCGACGATGAACAGCGGAATTTCGTAGCGTTCATAGAGCGTGGCGAGCGTGTATCTCAAGCCGACGGGATCGATTGACCAGCCCCAATCGCTGACTTTGATGTAAGGATTCGCGACGGTGTGTTCGGACTGCCCGTATTGATGATCGGTGTTGACGGCGTCGGCTTTGACGGTTTGGCTCATGTAGTAGCTGAAGCCGATATAATCAACGGTGCCTTCCGCCAAAATTTTTTCGTCGCCCGGCTCAATCGTCGGAGCAGAATTCGTGCGTTCCCAAATTTTTTCAGCGTAGGCGGGATAATGTCCGCGAACTTGCACGTCGGCGAAATAAGTTTTGCTGTGCATTTCCGCGACCGAAATAATCATATCGTCCGGGTTGCAGCTGAAAGGATACGTCGGAATCCACGCGACCATACAGCCGATTTTGAACGCAGGATTAATTTCGTGACCGCGCTTGACGACGAGAGCACTCGCGACGAATTGATTGTGCGCCGATTGATACATTGCGGCTTGAGGATTTTCGCACTCGCTGAATTTGACGCCGGAATTTGTCCAGCCGAATAAGTCGTTTTCGACGCAAGCTTGATTGTTAATCTCGTTGAACGTCATCCAATACTTGACCTTGTCGCGGTAACGATTCATCACACATTCGGCATAGCGCGTGAAAAATTCAATGACCTTGCGATTCGTCCAACCGCCGTAAGCTTTGGCAAGGTGCAACGGCATTTCAAAATGGCTCAACGTGATAACTGGCTCGATGCCGTATTTCAAAAGCTCGTCGAACAAATCGTCGTAGAATTTCAAGCCCGACTCGTTAGGTTCAAGTTCATCGCCGTTGGGAAAGATTCGCGTCCAAGCAATCGACGTGCGGAAACATTTAAAGCCCATCTCGGCGAAAAGTTTCACGTCGTCCTTGTAGCGGTGATAAAAATCGATGCCCGTGTGATTCGGATAATTTTTTCCGTCAATGACACCGTCGGTAATTTCGCGCGGCACGCCGTGTGCTCCGGCAGTCAAAACGTCCGCGACACTCAAGCCTTTGCCGCCTTCACGATAGCCGCCTTCAAGTTGATGAGCCGCCACTGCTCCGCCCCAAAGAAAGTTTTTCGGAAAAGCCATTATCAACACCTCCGCGCAAATTTTATCACAATCGACATCGTTTGCGTAGACGGCGGGAAAAATTTTGTTGACGTGTCAAACTTCATTGCGTATACTTCAATCAATCGAACACGAGGAGGTTTAACCATGAGCAGACTTTTAATTTCCGACGACCGCAAGTCGATTATCATGCTTATCGGCGGCAACGGCAAAGATATTTCTGCGGGCGGCAAACCGATGAATTTTTTGACGGCGAACACCACCGATGCCGCGCAGGAAAAACACGTTCCGCAAAAAAATTTCTGTCAAAGTCGGCAGCGTCGCACATCCGATGACCGAAGCGCATTTGATTCAGTGGATTTATCTGCAGACGAAACGCGGCGGGCAATACGTCCACTTGACCGCAACCGATAAGCCCGAAGCCGAATTCATTCTTGCCGACGACGACGAACCGATTGCCGCTTACGAATATTGCAACCTGCACGGACTTTGGAAAGCCGACATCGTCTAAAAAATTTTCTTCGCAATAAAAAATTCCCTGCCAAAAATTTCGCAGGGAGTTTTTTTGTTGGGCAATGTGCTATTTCTTTTTGACCATGTCGACTTTATTCTTGCTCGTCTTTGCTTCGAGTTTTTCGGCTTTACGCTTTTTGTCGCGAATCTCTTGCTGTTTCTTACGGAGCTTTTTCTGTTCATCGCCGTCCAAAGTATGCAAAGTCGCCGCGTCGAATCGAATGAAAAATTCGTCCGCCATTTTCGCATATGAGGCGGCACTCTTGCTGTAAAGTCTGCTGCGAGCTTTGTAAGTGTACATAAGTTTTGAATCGGTGGTTTGGTAGATGTAGAAGAAAAGTTGCGGCAGTTTTTCGCTGTTGGCGACGGTCAAGACGACGTAAGCATCGGCATAGCGCGCGATATTTTTCTTGTAAACTTTTTCGGCTTCGGGCACATCCAACGCGCTAATGTCAATGCCGGTGTCGCGGCGAATGGCGGCGATAACATCCTCATAAGAGACGATTTCAAGCGTGGAAGAACGTTTGCCCGCCTCGTAAATATCTTTTATCAAGTCGTGAATTTCGGGCTCCGCTGATTCGACTTTGTAAAAGTTTGGCATGGCAACGGCGAGCTTTTTAATCGTCGTCAGGTCTGCGTCTTCCATGATTTCGTCTTCATATTCAGCCGACGCAAGAGACGACGTAAACATCACCGCCAACATCATCAGCGCGACGAAAAATTTTCTTGTCAAATGAATCGCCTCCTTATAAAAGCCCGTGAGCTTTGAGCGCGATTTTTATTTCTTCGACGTGCGCAGGTTCGGGTTCACAAAGCGGCATACGCAATTTGCCGACGTTCCAGCCCAAAAGCCTCATTGCGACTTTGACGGGAATGGGATTGACTTCGCAGAACAGCGCGTCGATTAAATCGCAATAATCAATCTGCATACGCGACGCCTCATCAATTTTTCCGTCGAAATAATTTTGGCAGATAAGATGCGTGTCGCGCGGCGCAACATTCGACAAAACAGAAATAACGCCTTGTCCGCCGAGTGAGAGTATCGGAATAATCTGGTCGTCGTTGCCCGAATAAATTGCCAAATCATCGCCGCAAAGTTTTCTTGTGCGCAGGACTGAAGTTAAATCGCCGTTAGCCTCTTTCGCCGCAACAATTCGCGGGTGCTTTGAAAGTTTGGCGTAAGTTTCGGGCTTAATGTTGACTCCTGTGCGACCGGGCACATTGTAGACAATCGCGGGAACGTTAATGGCGTCGGCAATTTTCGTGTAGTGCGCGACAAGTCCGACTTGCGTGCATTTGTTGTAATACGGCGTGACAAGCAGAACGGCATTTGCACCAACCTCCGCCGCGAATTTCGACAAGTCAATCGCATAAGCAGTATCGTTGGAGCCGGTGCCTGCGATGACGGGAACTCGACCGTTGACGTGCTCGACAGCGAATTTTATTGCCGCGCGATGTTCCTCGTCGTTCATGGTAGCCGCTTCGCCCGTCGTGCCCGTGATACAAATTGCGTCCGTTTGATTGGCGATCTGATTGTCGATTATCCGTCCGAGTTCGGCAAAGTTAATGCCGGTCTCGTCAAACGGTGTGACAATCGCGACGCACGCGCCTTTAAATGGTAATTGTTTCATCAATAGCCCTCCAAAAAATTTTTTATCGTCCGTTGAGAACTTTTTCGCGCCAAACGCTCATTGCATATTCAAAAAGTTTGCGAGAAATATTTCCCGACGAAACAAGCCCGCTGTAACCTTGCGTGTTAGAATAAGTTTCGGGTTGACCGGGCGCGCCGTCAAAATAATACGTGATGTAGTCAACGACTCTGCCCGACGAATTCACAGCCTTAACAGTCGCGTGAAAAGTTCTCATGCTTTCAAAGTAAAGCGTCTCCGTCATAACGTAAGCCTTCAAGCCGGTGTGATAGTCGCCCAGATAATAATCGTAAGCTTCGGCGCGATTGTCCGTGCAGGAAAAAATTATCGCGAACGTCACGAGAACGGTTATTAAAAATTTTTTCATGGCAATGCCTCCGTTCAGTCGAAGATAAACGCGAAGAATACACCGATTAAAAAGCCGAACATTACCGCCGGGACAATCGACGATGCTCCGCCGCCAATCAATGAGCCTGCCGCGCCGAGTGTGTTGACAATCGTTGCGACTGTTCCGCCGACTGCAGTATCTGATGCCGCCGCTATCAACTGATCGCCGAGGTTGCCGCCGGTCTCCGCCATTTGTCCGACGACGCCTGTTGTTACACGTTCAATCAAATCGCCCGCCGCTCCCGACAAAGCCGTTGCCGATTCTCCGACAGCCGAATCAGTCACCGCAGGAGTTGCCGCGATTGAATTCACGTCGACTTGTTTGCCCAATGCCGCACGAATTGCACCGCTGCCGAGTGCGCCGCCGACATAAGCAAATCCGAAAAAAATCATCACGTCGCGAATCACATTGGCGAAGGCAACACCGCCGCGTTCCTTGCCGCGAATCACTCTGATAACATTTTTGCCGATGCTGAAGCCCGCGCCGTAAAGCACAATCGTTTTACCGAATTGCAAGCCGGTATCGTGCATGGCGGTAAGAGCCTCAAAGTTCATAAAGTTCATCGCAATGCCTCTTACTCCAAAACTTGTTTGACCTCGCCGAAAATTTCCGCGTGCTGTTTGATGACTTCTTCATTGCCGAAAACGCAAACGCTGTTCTGATTCATGCAGTCGGCAACCAGTTTCGATAAGGCGCGAATATCTTCCTGCCGCGCAGAGAGAATTTCATCACGCGATTTTTGGCGGTCGGCGTAGGTGACATTGTTCAAGCAGAATTCGGCGGCGAGTTGTCCTTTCAGCGACGGCGTCAACGGTTTGTCGCTCTTGCTCAACGTGCCGATAATGTATTTGTCCATTTCGCGATCGCTGACGTTGAAATTCGCGAGAAAATCTGCCGTGCCGTTGAAAGTGTCAATCGTCTGCGTAAGGTTCGGATCACGATACGAGCCGAAAAATAAATTGCCCGCGCGATTGAAATTTGCAAAGGCACCGTATGCGCCGCCTTGCACGCGAATTTTCGTCCAGAAGTATTCGTAGCGCAGAATCGTTTCCATAATTCCCAATGCGCCGTTGTATTCGTGACCAAGCTCAATGAAATTTGCGCCCTTGCCGACGTATTGCACGCGACTTTGACTGTAGAGACCTTCATTGCGAGATTTGCACGGGAAAGAGTAATGTTCGCGGACGAATTCTTCAACGGTAATGCTCTTCAACAATTCGGACAAGTGCGGGCGAAATTCTCTGTACAAATCATTCGGCGCGGTCACGCTGACAATCAAACCGTTGCGATTAACGAGCCGCTCATAAACGTCATACAAATCATCAACAAGCTCATCAAAGCGGTTGTCGAAATCTGCGAGCAAGCCTTTGAGAAATTTGTTGTACGGCAAAAGACTTGCGGCATTGTACGCGCCGGTTTTAGTCTGATACGCCGACAGCTGCGCAGAAATTATCGCCGGAGCCATGTTCTGCAAACTCAATTCAAAGCCGATTTGATCTTGCTCAATCAGTTCGCGAAGTCGTTTCTTGTTCGTGAAGACTGTCTTGTTAAAAATTTCGGCAAGTATGTCGCACATTTCGGCGAGTTTCGACTTGAGAGCCTTGACGTAAACTTTCATGCGCGGCGCAAAAGAATTCGGCTTACCGTTCTCAGAATCGGCACGCAAACTCATTCCGAGTCCGCCGACGTTTAAATTTGTCAATATCGCAAGCTCCTCGTAGGAATGTTCGCGCGTGTCGATGTTGCCGAGCAGATTGGCGAGCAAATACGCATGGAACAGTTTATCTTGCGGAACTCTGCCCGCGTCGAAATAAAACGTCAAGTAAATTATGCCGTGCGTATCGACGTTGCTGAAAAGAATTCTCGTGCCGTCAAGGTCGCGGAATTGCAGCGGCAGATGTTCAGCCTCCTTGCGCAAATCTTCACGCTTAAGAATCGGAATTGTTTTCAAAGCTTCGGGCGAATCCGGCGATTGTTGACGAATTTTTAAACGGCGCGTCGTTTCAATGATGTCTTCAATCTGCGCGGGCGAGAGCGTGTTTTTAATTGCGGCTAACTTTTCGGCTTGAGCGGCGTCACGTTTTTTGGCAAAAGATTTATCGGGCGCGAGAGTCATCAAAACTTTGTGCGGGTTGTCGAGAAAATATTTTTGGATAATGTTTTCAAAGTAGCGTTCGTCGAGACCGCGTTTAATCGCCGCCAAATCGTCTTCGTAGCGCAGATAAGCATTCGGGTCGCCGCCGTAGAGCCACGTCTTCAAAAGCCGCAAGCCGTAAATCAAACCTTTTGGCGCAAGACCGAAATCGGCTTCGCGAAGACGGAACTCCATTAAATTTATCGACGCCTGCAACAAAGTTTTGTCAATGCCGTTCGTGACGAGACGTTTCAATTCGTCGGTTAGCAGCGTGTAAAATTTTTCGACGCGATCAATTTCGGAGCCGGTCATTGTGATTGTAAACGTCGGTTGCCGCAAATCGTCTTCGAGCCCGGCGTCAACGTCCTTGCCCAAGCCCGAATCAATCAGAGCCTTTCGGAGCGGAGCGGCAGGACTTAAAAACAATGCGTGCGTCAAAATTTCCAAGCCGAGATTCGTCAACGTGTCGAGCGTGTCACCAACGACCAGATTCAACGACAGAAAACTTTTTTCGACGGCGGACTCTTCCTCGCCAATCGGATAGACTTCAGCGACGCGTTTCATGCTGTCGAATGCGGGATGAAAATCAATCGCCGAATCAACGCTGATTTTGTCGAACGCACTCAAATATTCGCGGTCAAGGTAGGCGAGCTGCTCGGCAATGTCAACGTCGCCATAAAGATAAATGTAGCTGTTGGACGGATGATAAAATTTTTGATGGAAGGCGACAAAATCTTTCTGTGTCAAATTCGGAATGGCTTCGGGATCTCCGCCCGATTGATAACCGTAGCAATTTTGCGGGAAGGTCGCGCGTTGAAGTTTGTCGCTCAAAATATCGTCGGCGGAAGACAATGCGCCCTTCATCTCGTTATAAACAACACCGCTGTATTTCAACGGAGCGTCGGCGTTTTCAATCTCGTAATGCCAGCCTTCTTGCATGAGAATTTCGGGCGTGGTCAACATTGCGGGATTAAACACGGCGTCAAGGTAAACGTCCTGCAAGTTGCGAAAATCTTTTGCGTTGCGGCTGGCGACGGGATAAACAGTTTTGTCGGGATAAGTCATCGCGTTGAGGAAAGTGTTCAGCGAACCTTTGACAAGCTCAACGAACGGCTCCTTCACGGAATGTTCGACAATGTGCGCAACGCCGGTATCGTCTTTGGGCGGCGTGCGGAAACCGATATAAAAAACTTTGTTGTCGTCGTCGGTGTCAACGTAAAAAAGTTTTGCGCCGGTCTTAATGTGTTCAAACTCGTAAGTCTTCGCGCTGATCTCGTCGACTTCGGAAAAATTTTTGAGACGGAAGCCGTTAAGCTCCGCGCCGATTTTCAAGTTCATGTAATCGCTCCTTTGTCAAACGTCATTTTCGAGAGTTTTAATCAACTTCGCGGGCACACCGCCATAAAGAGAATTGTCGGGAATATTTTTCGTGACGACAGCTCCCGCCGCAATGACGACGTTGTTGCCAATCGTCACGCCGGGCAAAATCGTCACGTTCGAGCCAATCCAAACGTCGTTGCCGATTTTTATTGGCGCAGTGACTCCGATATTCTTGCGACGTTTGGCGGGACTTAGCGGGTGACCAATCGTCGTTATCAGCGTGTGAGGCGCAATCATAACGTGGTTGCCAATCGTCACGTCAACAATATCAAGAATCGTCACGTTGTAATTGGCAAGGAAATTGTCGCCGACGTGAATATTTTTTCCGTTGTCGCAGTTGAAGACGGGCAACACAACCGGATTTTCTCCCGCGCTGCCGAAAAGTTCACGAATGATTTTTTCACGCGCAGGATAATCGGTCACGTCGGTCGCGTTGAGTTTCTGACAGAGTTTCACGGCGTTTAACTTGAGCGCGTCGACTTCCGGGTCGGTGAAGTCAAATTCAAGTCCCGCGCGAAGTTTTTCAAGTTCAGTCATTGCAAAGCTCCTCTCGTTTCAATTAGGAATTAGGAATGAGAAATTTAACTCCACACTCCTAACTCCTAACTGAAATGGCTCCTCTCGTTAAGTGAAAAATATTTTATGCGCAAACCTTCGCGGCGTCAAGGAACAAATATTTTGACTTGCAAATTGTTTTCGTGTACAATTCAGCGATTGATTAAACTTTTATTGAGGGGTTGAAAAAATTTTGGCAACGATATTAATGGCAGTAATCGTCGCGGTCTTACTGGTCGTGTCGGTGATTTGGCTTTATTTGAAAGGTCGCGAAGAAAAAGTTGTACCGCATTTGGAGAGCCGCACGCCGTTCAAAATAGAATCTCGCGACGAAAAATCCGTTACGCTTTCCACGACGATTGAATTTCGCAACGAGGGCACGCAGTCGGCAATGATCGTCGACGCGATTTGCAAACCGCAACTTCCGTTTGAACAATACGACGGCATGGACGTGCGCGGCAAAGCTGAACGTGAAGGCGTTCCTCGCGAAGATGACTATTTCGAGGCTTTGGTTATCGAACATCAGCAGAGCGCGAATCTTGTCGCAAAAGTCACGTTGACGGCTCGAAAAGGCTTGTCGCTTGAAGAGGCTGTCGCTCACATGGTCGACTTTCCAATCGAATTCATTTATCGCGAAGTCGGACGCAACCCGATGCGTTGGTCAATCGCCCGCATGATTTTGTCCGCCGAAGAGCTTGCAAAACTTGTCGGCGTTGAACTTGTCAAAGATTAGGTTTTAGATTTTAGGTTTTAGGTTTTAGGACAATTCCCTAACACCTGACACCCAACACCTAAAACCTAAAAAATCGGAGGTTTTTTTATGAACGTTGAAATTTTACCGATAACGACCAGAATTCTGACGCCGAAGGATGACATTGTCGACGTTATCGAAAAATATACGCGCAACATTATCGGAGCGGACGACGTGGTCACCGTCGCTGAAAGTGTCGTCGCGATAACGCAGGGCAACATAATTCGCCCGGACGAAATGAAATTGAGCAACCTCGCAAAACTTTGTTGCCGATTCATTCCCGATTACGGCTCTCTTGCCACACCGCACGGTATGCAGGCTTTGATGGAGCGTGAAGGCGAATGGCGCGTTGCATTTGCGTTGATTGGCGGCTTTCTCGGCAAGATTGTCGGACTGCGCGGACTCTTTTACAAATGGGGCGGTCGGCAGGCGGCGTTGATTGACGACGTGACAGGAACGATGCCACCGTTTGACAAATGCGTTGTCTATGGCCCGGAAAATCCCGAACAAGTTTGCGACGCGTTGAAGTCTCGATTGAAATGTTTCGGCGCGATGATTGCCGACGTCAACGATTTGAAACGCTCGCGAATTGTCGGTGCAACATCGGGCATGAACGCTCAACTTGCTTCCGATTTGCTGATTGACAATCCTTTCGGCAATGCCTCACAGAAACGTCCGATTTGCGTCTTGAAAAATTTCCGACAATATCAGGAGGAGCACAAGTAGTTTGGAGGCGATTCAGATGCCGGAAACTCAACCCAAAGAACAATCCGCACGAATTATCCCGATGACGGTCGAAGATATGATTTTATTGCAAGTCAGGGATTTAAAAGAAGAGTTTAGAGAATCTCGCAAAGATCTTTCCGAACGCATGGAGCGATTGGAGCGGCGGCAAGACAGATTGGAAGAAAAATTTGAATTGACTCGCCAAGAAATTCGCGATGTGCGACAAGAATTAAACGCTCGTGTAGACAAGCTCGACGCGAAAATTAACACGGTGCATTGACAAGCTCGACGCAAAGATTGATGAGCGCATTGACAAGCTCGACGCAAAGATTGACACTGTGCGCAATGAATTAAATGCCCGCATGGACAAGCTCGACGCAAAGATTGATGAGCGCATTGACAAGCTCGACGCAAAGATTGACACTGTGCGCAATGAATTAAATGCCCGCATGGACAAGCAGGATGAGAAAATCGACAAACTCGAATCAAAGATTGAAGCACTCGACAAAAAGTTTGACGATAAATTTAATAAGCTTGCCGATAAGATTGACGTGCTTTCAAGTAAGATTGATTCTGCGATGAATCACGGACAGATAATCACCGTTTCGGCAATCAGTATAGCTGTCGGTGTTTTGTATGCCGTGTTTTTCAAATGACAAAGGAGCGACAGAGATGAAAAAATTTTTTAGGCGACTGATGATCCTGTCGCTGATGACAATTTTTATTGGAAGTTCGACGGCTTTTGCAGTGCCGATACCACTTCGCGGAGTAGTCGAAGGTTTTTACGGCACACCGTGGACTGTGAATGATCGCGCCGACATTATCGACTTCTGCCGACAAAACAATTTGAACGCTTACATTTACGCGCCCAAAGACGATCCTTATCACCGCGACAAATGGCGCAAACCTTATCCTGCCGACAAGCTTGCCGAATTGATGAGTCTCGTTGCCGCCGCGCAGGCAAACAACGTCCGATTCATTTTCGCGATAAGTCCCGGTCTCGATTTGCATTACAAAGGCTCGCAAGCCGATGCCGACTTCGACACGATGATTCGCAAGCTCGACGCGATGTACAAAATCGGCGTGCGCAACTTCGCAATTTTTTTCGACGACCTTAAAGACGACAAGGGACGCCATCACGAGGACGGCAAAGCTCAAGCCGAATTTCTCAACCGCGTACAAAAAAATCTCCGTTCGCGCTACAAAGATGTTGCACCGCTTATCACCGTGCCGACCGAATATTTCTATGACGACATGATTAGCGGCAACAAAGTCAAACCGTACACGCGCGATTTTGCCGCGAATCTCGATCCGAAAATCGTCGTGCTCTACAGCGGCAAAGGCGTCGTCTGCGAAGGCATTACCGATTCTGAACTCGACAAGGTCAACAAAATTTTCGGGCGCGAAGTCGGCGTTTGGTGGAATTATCCCGTCAACGACTATTCTTTGACGCCCGACGGCAACCGCAATGTCAAACTCGCGCTCGGTGCGATTGATAAGCTTCCCACTGCGAAAATGACCGCGATTTTTTTCAACCCGATGGCTCAAGTTCAGATGTCGAAAATTTCTTTGGCGACCGGCGCAATTTACTCGAACAATCCTGCAACTTATGATGCCGCCGATTCATGGGAAAAAGTTATCAATGCGCAATTCGGCAACCTCGCGCCCGCAATGAAAGTTTTTGCCGAACATTCACGCCGCATGGAAAATTCTTGGGCAAAAGTCGGTGCGCCCGATGCTCCCGAATTTGCCGCCGCCGCGTCGATTGTCATGAACGACGTGAAAAAAAATTCGCCCGCCGATTTCCGAACGCTTGAAGAAATGCTTGACAACATGGATCTCGCAACCGACATACTGTTGAGCCGTCTGCCGCAGAAATATTTATCGGAATGCACGCCGCAGCTCGAACAGCTCAAACGAATCACTCGCGCCGACAGAATTGCCATCGCCTCGCTCAAAGCCGGACGTCTTGATCCGCAGCTGAAGATTTTGCGCGAAGAGATCACCGTCAACGAAAAACGCGCCGTCATTTCCGAAAAGGCGGGACGCAAATTTATCGACGACGTGATAAAATTTTTTGATGACAAAGAGAAAGCAGGTAAGCGCAAGAAGAAAAAATAAATCGACGACCTCGAAAGATCGCCGATTGAATTATCGATTGACGCCGCGCAGATTGTGCGGTGTTTTATTTTTTCTTGACGGTGCTTTTAATCGACAGCTCGCGGTCGCTTTAAAAGCGACGGAACAATTTGTTATGCTCTGCAACGTCACGACTGCCTCAACGTATTATCAAC
>CAJOHG010000024.1:0-4828 GCA_905234395.1 uncultured Selenomonadaceae bacterium | reverse complement strand
TCAACGTATTATCAACTCATTGCTTTTTGACGGTGCTTTTAATCGACAGCTCGCGGTCGCTTTAAAAGCGACGGAACAATTTGTTATGCTCTGCAACGTTACGACTGCCTCAACGTATTATCAACTCATTGCTTTTTGACGGTGCTTTTAATCGACAGCTCGCGCAGTTGCTTATCGTCGACTTCGTTGGGCGCGTGGCTCATCGGGTCAACGGCACTCTGCGTTTTCGGGAAAGGTATGACGTCGCGGATTGATTTACGTTTCGCCATCAACATAATCAAACGGTCAAGACCAAATGCAATGCCGCCGTGCGGAGGCGTGCCGTATTCAAACGCGTCCATTAAAAAGCCAAATTTTGAATAAGCTTCCTCTTGAGTTAAGCCGATTGCCTCAAAAACTTTTTCTTGAACGTCACGCCGATAAATCCTCAAACTTCCGCCGCCGACTTCCACGCCGTTCAAAACAATGTCGTAAGCGTTTGCCTTGACTTTATCGGGAGCCGTCAACAAAAATTCAACGTCTTCTTCGCGCGGCGAGGTGAACGGATGATGCATCGCCTTGTAACGTTTATCTTCCTCGACGTATTCAAACATCGGGAAATCGACAATCCACAGGAAACAAAGTTTATCGGCGTCAATCAAGTTACGACGACGCGCCATTTCCAAACGCAATTCGCCGAGAGCTTGAGCAACGACCGAAGCTTTATCGCCGACGACCAACAGCAAATCGCCCGTCTTGCAGCCCGTCGCGCTTTTAATCTGCTCAAAAGTTTCGTCGCCGTAAAATTTTTTGAACGGAGACTTCACGCCCTCGGCAGTGTATTGAATCCACGCGAGACCTTTCGCGCCGTAAGTCTTGACGTATTCGACAAGCCCGTCGAGTTCGCGGCGAGGAATGTCGGCGTAATCGTCAACGCGAATGACTTTGACTTGACCGCCACGTTCGAGCACGCTGTTGAAAACTTTGAAGTCGGAGCCTTTGACAAATTCGGAAATGTCCTGCAGTTCCATGCCGAAACGCAAATCGGGCTTATCGGAGCCGTAGCGCGTCATTGCCTCGTCCCAGCTCATGCGCTTGAACGGAATCGGAACTTCAACGCCAAGCGTCGTCTCAAAAATTTTTTTAACGAGTCCTTCCATGAGCGTCAAAATTTGGTTTTGATTTAGGAAGGAAGTTTCAATGTCGAGCTGCGTGAATTCCGGTTGACGGTCGGCGCGCAAATCTTCATCGCGGAAACAACGGACGATTTGGAAATATTTTTCAAAGCCGGAGACCATGAGCAGTTGCTTGAAAATTTGCGGAGACTGCGGCAGTGCGTAAAATTGTCCGGGATTTAATCTGCTCGGCACCAAAAAATCGCGGGCACCTTCGGGCGTCGAACGACAGAGCATCGGCGTTTCAATTTCAAGGAAACCGTTTTCGTCGAGGTAGTCGCGCATGATTTTCGTCACGCGATGGCGGAGCATGATATTTTTCTGCATTTCGGGACGACGCAAATCAAGATAGCGATAACGCAGACGAACCATTTCATCAACGTCGACGCCGTCTTGAATGTAGAACGGTGGAGTTTTCGCACGATTGAGCACGCGCAATTCTTCAACGAGAATTTCGACTTCGCCGGTCGCCATTTTCGGATTGACAGTCTCTTCGGAACGCGCACGAACTTTTCCGCGCACGCCGATAACAAATTCATTGCGGAGCGTTTCGGCTTTCGGGAAGTCAAGTCCTTCGGTCGAGCCGTCGAAAACGATTTGAACCAGTCCGCTGCGGTCGCGCATATCGACGAATATCAAACCGCCGTGATCTCTGCGACGCGAGACCCAGCCCGCCAATTGAACTTCCTTGCCGACATCAGCCTTGCGAATTTCTCCGCACCGGTGAGTTCTTTCCATGCCTGTCAGTGTTTCCAAAAAAATTACCTTCCTTTCGAGTGAGCATAGTTCTTTTGCATTTGGTGTGTAAATTTCTTTTGATTTTTTAGGATCTACTTTCTTTTGCTTGCCCAAAAGAAAGTAGCAAAGAAAAGGGCACCTCGCAGGGGCGTTAGTCGTTCATGGATTTAACGTCACAGCTCACCGAAACTGTAAGTGCCAGCAAACTTCGCGTCCCGCTCAGTGGTGCCGGCGACCGCGCGTCCATGCGCGGTCTTTTTATTTGTCATCGGTTGATTCGTCGTGGCTGAACGTTGCCTTCCTTTCGAGTGAGAATTATCGCCGTAAAAATTTTGTCGCCAAGCGCGGGCGAAGTGACTTCCTGCGAAAAAAATTCCGCGTCGGCGTGAAGTTTGTCTTTGATGAAATTATTTGCCGCGTCGAGTGAATCGGTCGTTAAAGTTTTGCCGCTTGTCATGTGCACGAAAATCGCCGTCGCCTCCGAAATGTCGTTCTCTTCAAGCGTCGGGAATGTCGCGGCAGATTTAATCGCGTCAAGGGCAGTGGTCGCCTCGCCGTAGCCGAACGTTGCATTGTTCCATCTGAAAAGCGACAGAGTCTTATCTTTGTCGTTGAACATGTTGAGAAAAATTTTGACGCCTTGACAAAAAATATCGTCGGCAACGTCGAAAATCTCCGCGATTGAAATTTGCGGCTGATTCATGCGGAAGAGAAAAAATTTTTCGGCAGGTAAAACAATCAACGTGTCGACTTTCCCGCGCAGATTTTTGAGCGTGTGTTCGGCATTGGTCTTGCGCAAAACATTTTCCAAAACAAACGGTCTGCAAACGATTGCAACGGTCACCGCGCCGAGATTTTTCGCGCAGGACGTGATAATCGGGACAGCTGACCGTGTTGCATTGCCGCCGAGTCCGCCGACGATAAAAATCAATTTCGCGCCGCTCAAAGCCTCGGCAAAATTTTTATAGAGCGTCGTCAAGTCACGATTAAGGAAAAGATTTTTACGCGTCGTTGAAGTGAGCAAAATGTTCTCATCGTTGCCGACGGTGAGAAATTCGACAGGTTTATCTTTGCCGACTTTTGCCGCGAGCATTTTGTTGACAGCCTTTGCACCGCCTTCACCGAGTCCGATGATTTTTATGTTTAGTTGTTCCATTCTTGAGTGCCTTTCAATCGCTCTGCCAAATTTTGTCGGTCAAGATGTCGATGCAAGAAATTTTTCCGTTCGCCATGAAAGAGCCGGTGTCCATGAGCGTGATTTTGTTCGGCAGACGAATTGGATAGTACCAATCGCGCTTGACAAACGGCGTGGGCGTGTGACCGCAGATAATGTGCGCCGAACCTTTGTAGCCGTTGTAAAATTCTTCGCGAATCCAAAGCAGAGATTCTTCGTCCTGTTCAGCAAGCGGCTTGCCCGGTTTCAGTCCCGCGTGCACGAAGATATATTCTTCGCCGTTGACGATCATTTGATGATAGAGCGGGCGGTCATTGATGAATTCCAATGCGCGGTGATAAGCAGTCGAATCTTTTTTGCGCCATTCGTCGAATTCGGCTTTAGTCTTATTTCCGCCGTTTGGCAGCCAAATGTAGCCTTCAGTGCCGCCGAGCGCGTAATAGTACAGCATCATTTGTTCATGGTTGCCGCGCAGAGCAACGACGTTTGGTTTTTCGCTCATCTCCATTGCCCAACGCAGGCAACGCATATTTTCATCGCCGCGATCAATGTAGTCACCCAACAGAATCAGAAAATCCTTTTGCTCGTCGAATTTGATCTTATGGAACAGCGACAGCAGGCGCGTAAATTTCCCGTGCATGTCGCCGATAGCCAATATCCGCCGATAATTCATCGCCGCGCCTCCTCTTGCCGACAAAAATTTTTTCACGCTGATATTTTCTGTCAAGGACGCGATTTTCCTGCAAGATATTGCTTCGGTCGGCAACATGACTGTTTGCAAAAAAAATCCCGTCGCGCTGACGGGAGATGTTGCCGCGCAGATTTTATTTCTTGACGAGCTTTGAGCCGCTGATTTTATAGGTGTCGCTGTTTACGCGGAAGCTTGTCGCGCTGAAATCGTGGAGAGTAATTGCTTTGGAAGTGGTGCCGACTTTGAAATAGACTTCGCCCTTCGACTTGTTGTAAGACGTGCTGAAAGTTCCCGTTATCTTTAGCAAGTCGTCGTTGCCGAATCCGTAGATAATATCTTTGCCGTCGCCGTTGCCGTAGATAAAAGTATCGGCACCTGCATTGCCCCAAAGCGAATCATTTCCTTTGCCGCCGTTTAATGTGTCGTTGCCCGCATTGCCGAAGAGTTTATCATTGCCTTTGCCGCCCGACAATGAATCGTTTCCATTGCCGCCGTAGAGTTTGTCATTGCCCGCATTGCCGTAGAGTTTGTCGTTGCCTGCACTGCCGTAAAGTGAATCGTTCTTCGTGCCGCCGCTTATCGTGTTGTCCAGAGCATTGCTCGTGATTTGAATTGCCTTCGTGCGAGAGGAAGCATTGGCAGTTTTTATTCCGCTTGCGAGCGTCACGGCTGATTTGGAAGAATTGGTCAGAGTTACATTCGTTTTGGCACCTGCAACCGTAACATATTCCTTGCCCTTAGAATTGATGAGCGTCAAAGATTTATCCTTGCCGTCCTTAACAGTGAGAGTGCCTTTGCCGATTGTGAAGACGACATCCGAACCGCTTAGAGTTGTCTTTGAAATATCCGCGCCGAGAGAAATTTTGTCGCCCGATGCGTAGTCCGCGATAACGTCTTTGCCTGCCGAATAGATGAACAAATCGTTGCCTGCACCGCCGACGAGCGTATCGTCACCTGAACCGCCGTTTAAAGTGTCTTTGCCGTCACCGCCGACCAGTGAATCGTTACCGCCGTTGCCGAAAAGTTTATCGTCACCTGAACCGCCGCTCAAAGTGTCTTTGCCGTCACCGC
>CAJOHG010000023.1 GCA_905234395.1 uncultured Selenomonadaceae bacterium | reverse complement strand
CGCAACTTCAACCGTCACCGTAAAAAATTTGGAGACTTCCGCGCAGGAAAAAGTTTCCGTTGCCGAAGTCTCCGATAAAATTTCGTAACGTGAATCACAGATGAGCTTTGAGCTGTAAAATTCTGCGGACGGATTCATCAATGCGCGACTCGGAAATTTCACCGCGTTTGACGGCGGCAAGAATGCTGTCGTAAACAATCTGTTGGCTGTCGTAATTGTGGCAGATAAGCGCGATGTCTCCGCCTGCCAAAATCATTTTAACACCCAGCGTCGCCAAGTCGACGTTGTTTTTTATTGCGCCCATCTCCAAATCGTCGGTTATCACAACGCCCGTAAAGCCCAGCTCATTGCGCAAAAGATCAGTCATGATAATCGGCGACAAACTTGCCGAAGTGTAAGGATCAAGCGCGTCGTAAATTAAATGACCAATCATCACCATGAATCGCGAATTGTCGTGCCCGCGAATGATTTTCGTGAACGGCGGCAAATCTTCTGCGTCGAGAACTGCGCGACCGACTTCGACGTTTGAAACTTCCTGGTGCGGATCAACTTTGCTCTTGCCGATGCCCGGAAAATGTTTCAGCGTATAAAGAAAATTTTCGGACTCATAACCTTGAGCGGCGGCGTCGACGAATTCAGCGACAAGTTGAGCGTCATTGCCGAATGAGCGCGTGTCACGACTGCCGACATCAGCAACGGGCGCGAAATTTATGTTGACACCGACACTGCGCAAAAGTTTGACGTTGTATTTCGCCCAATGCGTCGCGTCTGCAGGTTGCCCGTAACCGATTTCTTCTTGCGACGGTGCAGGCTCCAGAAAATTTTTACCGCGAGCAACTCGACCGCCTTCCTCGTCAAGTGCGACGAACAACGGAACTTTCTGATTCGCAACGGCTTGAATGTCGTCGACAAGTTTTTTCGTCTGCGCAACGCTCTCCATGTTCCTGTCGAAGAGAATCACGCCGCCGAATTTGAAATTGTTGAGCGCGGTGCGAATTTCGTCGTTGAGTTCGGTGCCGTAAAAGCCAACCAGAATCATTTGCCCGATTTTCTCTTCAAGCGTCATCGAATTCAAAATCTCGTCGATTGAATCGCGAGCAGGCGTTTCGACTTTCAACGCGTCGTCAACTTCCGAATCGGCTTCGCGACCTTTTGAGCTGACAGGTTCTTTAATTTTGCCGCCGCGCATATCGGCAGTAACGACTTTTTCTTCGGCAAGACAGCCGCAAATCAGAAACGCTGTCAACATCAGCGCGAACAACTTAAAAAAATTTTTCATCACAACTTTACCTCGCTAAAAAATTTTTTCATCAACGCGGCGAATTATATCACAATCGCGGCGGAAAATGTTGCGCGTGAAAAAGTTTTTGATATAATGCGGGCTAATACGGAAAGGAGAAATTTTTTTATGCTCAAGAAAATTTTTGTCTGCATGTTGACGTTTGCGGCGATGATTTGTCTAAGCGGTTGCGGCGAAGAAAAAATCGACGGCACGCCCGATAAAGCTGTGCTCGCTTACGCTGAAATTGCAATGACCGGCGACAGCGACAATATGTCGGCGGCAGGTTTCACTGAAAACGATCGCAAGGAAATTCGCTACAACATGGCGCGGACGTTCACAGAGGCGTTAAACGGCATTGCTCCGCTCAATCAATCAAGCGCGGAAAAAATCACACAAATATATTTCGACAAGCTCAAGGGAGAAGTAAAATTTCAAACGACGCTCAAGAAAAATGACGCTGAACGCCCGATTGTCACGATAACCACGACGCCGATTGATCAAGGCTCCTCCGCGAGAAATGCCGCCATTAAAAACGAGGAACTTATTGCGCTGATTGGCATGGTCGGCAAATTGAAGTCCGAAGGCGCAAGTGACGACGACTTGAAAGAAAATGCTGACGTTCAGAATTTGGCTATAACCGCGCTGACAAAATACATTGACACCATTCACTTCCAGGACGAGAAAACCGTTGACGTGCCTTGCAACAAAGTCGTCGGCTCCGACGGGAAAATTCATTGGGCACCCGCCGACAGCGATGCCTTTGTCGACTTTCTCACGGGCAAATGATTGCGTCGCGGACTATTATGCATTTCTTATCTTCCGCACAGGTAAAGATAACCAAACCTTAATGTTTGTCTATTGCAAAATTTTTTTACGGGCTATAATGCGCCTTAAGTTTAAGAAGCAACTACAAGAAGTTCAGAAGGAACGATAAGTAAAAAAAGTTCAGTCACTTAAGGAGGATGGTTGTCATGTTGAAGAAAGTTTTGTCCGGCGCATGGGCAACTATGTTCGCACTTGGTGCCATCGGATTCGGCGGCAACATGGAGACAGCTCCTTTAGCAGGCGCAGAAAAAGTTATTACTTCTACGAAGATTGAGGCGGCGAAAACAGTTGGCAATCCCGCTAAAGCAATTCTCGCCTACGCGCAACTTTACGCTTACGGCGACACTGACGCAGACGCCATCAAAGCGGCAGGCTTAACGCAAAAGGAAATCGAAGACATTCAAACGCAAGTGCTCGGTGCTCCAATATTCAGTTTCGCTTACTTCTCGCTTACTAAACCGAATCTTGAATCCATTATGAATCAGTACATAAACAATGTTAAAGCCTCCACTCAAATAAAAGTCACGCTCAAGACGGACGACCCTGCAAATCTCGTTGTCGTGTTGACGGCTAAGACGATTGACGGCGCGGCGGCGGAAAAAGATTACGAGACGGGCACCGAAATGGCTAAACTCATGTAGAAGGCGTCAACTCGTAAAGACCTTGAAGATCAGCACCTGTTCAAAGACGCCGAATATCAAAAATTTGCAACCAACACGCTCAAAAAATTCATCGCAGACACTCCCTACACCGCAGAAAAGAGCATCGAAATTCCCTGCACTCTCGTCAACAAAGACGGTCAAACGTATTGGGCACCCAAAGATGCTTCCATGATTGACAATTTCTTCCACAGCACCAAATAAACGACCGGCATAAAAATTCTTGCCGCAGGAGACAAATTCTTGCGGTGATTTTTTTTTTGCGGAAAAGTTTTTGTTGCGCGAGAAAGTTTTTCTGATATAATTCGTAACAGATTTGTAAGGAGGAAATTGAATATTGAAGAAGGTTTTGGTTGGAGCGTTGACGATTTTGTTCGCGCTGTGTATGGTCGGTTGCGGCGGCGGCGACAAAAAAAAGAAGATGCTCCTGAGGTTGAAGCTATTGCCGATAAAGCCGTGCTTGCCTGTGCTGAACTGCTCATGACGGGCGAATCTGCCAACGCTGATGCAGTAGGACTTTCGGCGGCGGAAAAGGCTGAACTTGCCGGTCAATTCCAAAAGGATCTCGTCGAAATGCTCGGCGTTGCTGTTCCTTTGAGCGACAAGAGTGCGCAAACCATTGCAAAAGCATTCCAAGAGAAATGTAAAAAAGATATGAAGTTCACGGTTACCGTTAAAAAAGACGACGCCGAACATCCCGTTGTCGAAATCACAACCACGCCGTGGGACGCTAAAGGTTTCCAAAATGATCCCGCGCAGGCAGACTTCGATGCTTTGGTCGAAATGAACATGAAGCTCCGCGACGACGGCTTGACTCCCGAACAAATTAAAGAAAACGAGGATTTTCAGAACTTAGCCGTAGAGGCGTTCTCCAAATCTTACGACGCGTTCAAAATGCAAGACGAGAAAACTTTGGTGGTTAATTGCAACAAAGTGAACGATCATTTTGCTCCGGCTGATGTCAAAATGTTCAAAGATTTTCTCACCGGTCAACAACAATAATCGAGTTTGCGAATTGTTCTGAAGAATTTTCTCTGCAGACCATGACTTTGCGCGATAAGAAAGGAGTTCGCCTTACATGATTAAGAACTTTGTTTTCGGGATATTGACAGTCTTATTCGCGCTGTGCATGGTCGGTTGCGGCGACACAAAGCCGACAGTCACCAAGCCCGAAGGCGACGCGGCTAAGGCTGTGTTGGCTTATGCTCAACTCAACGCTTACGGCATTGTCGAGGACGAGAATCAGGCAGCGGCAGGCATGGCTGAAAACGACATCAAAGACATTCAAGATCGTGTCCTGGCTCAATTAGTTCAGGCGTTTCAAGGCATTCCCCTAAGCGATGAAAATATCGATGAAATCACCAAACAATACGTCGCCAAACTGCACGTTGCCATGAGCATGAAGACGACGATTAAAAAGGACGATCCCGAAAATCCCGTCGTTGCACTGACTGCAAAGACAATCAACAAGGAAAACACCGATAAAGCCGCCGAAACTGATGAAAATCTTCGCGCACTGGGCTTTACGATTCGTCAACTTCAAGCCGCAGGTTTTACCGAAGAACAGCTCAAAAAAGATCCCAAATTCCAAGAGGCGGCAATGGAAGCTGTTAAAAATTTCATCAGCGAAATTCAGATGAATTCCGAAAAGACTGTCGAGATCACTTGCGAGGCACTCAAAGGCTCCGACGGGAAAATGTATTGGGCACCCAAAAATCCTGAAGAAATTTCCAAATTCGTCGGTGGTCAGAATTAATCGAACGTAAATTTTTTTGCCGCAGGACGCAATGCGATTTGTCTTGCGGTAAATTTTTTTAGCAGAAGGAGTGAAGGAGATGGACAAGTTTCGACGAGTGGTGCAAAGATTTTTCATGCTTGCGATTTTTCTCGTGACGGCATTTGCGGCGACAGGTTGCGACGATATGGCGGTTGATGAACCTAAGCCCGACCGCGTCGTCAAGCCCGCAACTTTCACGGACGTTTACAAGTCAACTGACACGTGGCTCGTTTATTGGTACGTTTGCGGCACCGATTTGGAATCAAGCGCGGGTGCGGCGTCGGCGGACATTCAAGAGCTTTTGAACGTCAAATTGCCCGAAAATGTGAAGTTCTTGATTCAAACGGGCGGTGCCGAACAGTGGCAAAACAACGTCGTCTCAAGCAACGCGGTTGAACGTTACATTTATACGTCGAACGGATTGGAGCGACTTGCAACGTTAGCTGATGCCGATATGGGTCAAGCGAACACTTTAGCCGACTTCATTCGCTACGGCAAGGAAAATTACACGGCGGATCACAAAGTCTTTGTATTTTGGGATCACGGCGGCGGCTCGGCTGTAGGTGTTTGCCTTGACGAACGCACCGGCAATTTCTTGAGTTTGAATGATTTGCGCAACGCATTCACTTCCGTTTATGAGCCGTCGACTGATAATCCGCCGTTTGAACTTATCGGCTTTGACGCGTGCTTGATGGCGACTTATGACACGATCAGCTCGCTTGACGGAATTACGCGCTACGTCACTGCATCTGAAGAAGTTGAGCCGGGCATCGGTTGGAATTACACGGGCTGGGTTGGTGCATTGGCTGCGAATCCTGCAATGGGCGGCGGCGGTCTCGGTCAAGCGATTTGCAACACTTACTTTGACGCCTGCGAACAATACGACCTTGCAGACACTGCGACGCTTTCCGTTATCGACCTTGGCAAACTTCCGCAACTGCGCAATGCTTACGAGTCTTTCGGATTGGAAGCTTTACGTGCCGCAAGAAATAATCCTCGAAACTTTTTCGCACACTTTGGACGCGGAGCAGTTCAATCTGAAAATTACGGCGGCAACACCCGTCAAACCGGCTACACGAACATGGTTGATATAGTTGACCTTGCGCGGACAAACAAAGAACTTTTGCCGAACACTGCCGACAAACTCATCAACGCGGTTGAAAATGCTGTCGTCTACAAAAGCGCGGGCGGTTATCGCAGTCGCGGCGGCGGTATCAGCGGATTCTATTCTTACAGCGGCGACGAAGAGTCACTCGTCAAATATCTCAACCTTGACGCGGCTCCCATTCCGCAAAAAATTTTGTATTACTATCTGATTTACGGCGAGATCCCGGCGGACATTCTGCCTTTGCTTGACGACGATTCACTTGTCACGCCCGTGCCGACCACTCCGCCGCCGCAACGTCAAGAACTTTTCGACATTGCTCAACTTAACGACTTCACCGTTCAGCTTGACAAAGACAACAATGCTTTCGTTCAGCTCTCGTCCGAACAGATGGATTTGCTCTCAAGCGTTCATTGCCAGCTGATGTACATGGATTTGGATAATGATTTGATTCTCTATCTCGGCAGCGATGCTGATGTTAAAGCTGATTGGAATGCCGGAACTTTCACCGACAATTTCCGCGGCGTGTGGCCAATGCTCGACGGTCATCCCGTTTACGTTGAAATTACCGAGGAGAATGACGGTTACAACCTTTATTCCATTCCGATTAAACTTAACGGCGTCGAATGCAACTTGCAAGTCGCTTACGTCTACGCTGACGAAAAATATTATATTCTCGGCGCAAGAAAAGGTCTCGACAGCCACGGCATGAGCAATCGCGAATTGATTAAGCTCAAGGCGGGCGACGAGGTCACGACGATTCACTACGCAATGACAATCAGCGGCGACGACGCGGACTTCACGCCCGTTGAAGTCGACACGTTCACAATCAGCGACGCCACGAAAATTTCTGACGAGGAACTCGGCGACGGCAAATACGGTTACGCGTTTGAATTCGTGACGCCGACCGATGACAGCGCGTTGTCGAATTTCATCCTGTTCACCATTGAAAACGGTCAAATCACCACGAACGTCGACATTCAGAACTAAACGCGACGTTAGGAGGCATTTACAATGAAAATCACCGCTCAAGACATAAAGACCGTGGCAAGTTTGTCGCGGCTGAAAATTCGTGCGGAAGAAGAGGCGGAAGTCACCTCGCAACTCGACAAATTTTTGGCTTACGTTGAGAATTTGCAGACGATTGACACGACGAACATTGAGCCGACAACTTACGCACTGCCTATGCAAAACGTCTTCCGCGCCGATGAAGTCAAACCGTCACTTGAACGCGACCTTGCACTGTCGAACGCACCGCTTAAAGAGGACGGCTATTTTAAAGTTCCTAAAGTTTTGGAGGGTTAAGCATGAAAAAGTTTCTTGTCGCCATAATCGCGGCGATAACTCTGCTGTGCAATGTGACAAACGCCAAACCCGTAAATGACCGCGAGACGATTTATCAAGTCGCACTGCTTCAATCGTTGGCAATGGGCTATTTCGACGGCTCAATCACCGTTAAAGATTTAAAGACTCACGGCGACACCGGCATTGGAACTTTTGACGGGCTTGACGGCGAAATGATCGTTCTCGACGGCGTTGTTTATCGCGCGAATCAAGACTGCAAGATTAACGTCGTCAATGACAATGTCACCGTGCCTTTTGCGAACGTCACATTCTTTGACAAAGACTTCAGCGTTGATTTGATGAACATTGCCGATAAAACTCGTCTCGAAGCGGAATTGAATAAGCTCGTCGCTAAAAACGGCGTGAACGATTTTTATATGATTAAGCTCCACGGCAACTTCAACGCAATTACCGTTCGCAGTGAGGCTAAGCAGTCGAAACCTTATCCGACGCTCGTTGAGGCTTTGCAGGCAACTCAAAAGGAGTTCACGTTTAAAAACATCAGCGGCACGATTGTCGGCTTATATTGCCCGGATTTTATGAGTTCGCTCAATACGCCGGGCTGGCATTTCCATTTCATCAGCGACGACAAAAAAATCGGCGGGCACGTTCTCGAATTGAATTTAAAGAGCTGTACTTTTCATCTTGACAAAACCGACGCCTTCCGCATGAATTTGCCGAATAATGCCGACTTCAACGCGCTGAATTTCAAAACCGACTTGAAGGAAGACATTCGTAAGGCTGAACAGGACAGCTATCAAGGAGATAAGTAAATGCGAATTGGTCAAGTCACTTTGAATCACTATTTTAATTACGGGAACATCTTGCAGAAATTTGCGCTCAATCACACGCTGAAAAAGTTCGCGGACACTGCGGAAGTTTTGTGGCTTGACGTAAACAATCTTTTTTCCGAAACGGGCGGCGGTCCTGAAGCGCAATGCGTGCTGTTTAAAGATCGTCGCGATTGGGAAAAAATTTTTCATCTGCGCGAGGCTGTTCGTCAATCAAAATTCAAGGACTTTGAAAATCTTCACATATCGACACGATTCAATTTTCCGTACTTCAAAGACCTTGCCGACGAATATGATTTTATCGTCGTTGGCTCCGATCAAGTATGGAATCCGAAATGGAACCCGCCGTATATCTTTTTCGAGTTCGTGCCGCGTGAAAAGAAGATCTCTTACGCCGCCAGCATCGGCAACCCGACAATTCCCGACAAAAAGAAAGAACTTTTCCGCAACGGCATCTCCAATTTCAATTATGTTTCTGTGCGCGAAGAACATGCGGCAATACTTATCAACGAGCTCACGGGAAGAACTCCGTCCGTGGTGCTTGATCCGATATTTTTGTTGACGCGAGACGAATGGCTTGCCGTTGCACAAAAACCGACGTGGCTCAAAGAAAAATATCGGCGCGGTTACGTCTTGACCTATTACCTGCGAAAATTGCCGCCGCCCGAAGTCGAAGCTCTTGCCGCCGAATTAGACTTGCCCGTGATAAATTTGCTCGACGTGCTCAATTACAATCACTTCACGAGCGGTCCGGCGGAATTCATTTGGCTGTTTATTAACGCGTCGCTGATTTTCACGAATTCATTTCACGGCGCGGCATTGTCGATTTTGTTCAAACGACCGTTCATTAATTGGGAACGCGAGGGTGACAGAGACGGTTTAGCCATGGCGTCGCGCTGGGTTACGTTGCTCAAAATGTTCGGCTTGGAAGACAGGCGCACATCAGGCGAAAAAGTTTTCACGGCAGACGAGGCATTGATGATTGACTTCAGTCGCCGCGATGAAGTCTTGCCGCGCGAACGTGCAAAGGCTTTCAAATTTTTGTCGGAAGTATTGGGCACCGAGCCGCATGAAAAATTTTTAGGTGGTGATGCGCGATGAAGATTGAAGAAATGATTATCGCCAAACGTGCCGATTGTTGCGGCTGTGAGGCTTGTGCAAATATCTGCCCGAAAAATGCAATCGTCATGACGCGCGACGCCGAAGGCTTTGCTTACCCGAAAATCAATCCCGAACTTTGCATTCAATGCGGCAAATGCGACGCGACTTGTCCGTCACTGAATTTCAAGGCGGCAAACGTTGATAACTTCCCTGCGACGTTCACAGCAACTTATGACGACGATAAAATTTTGCGGCACAGTTCTTCGGGCGGAATGTTCACGGCGTTAAGCGAAATTGTTTTGCGGGACGGCGGAATTGTCTTCGGAGCAGGCTTCGATAAAAATTGGCACGTCTATCACACGGCGGCAAGGTCACTCGACGAGCTGGAAAATCTTCGCGGCAGTAAATATGTTCAAAGTCAAATCGGCGACGTTTATCGGCAAGTTCGTGACGCGCTCAAGTCGTCGAAAGTTTTATTTACGGGCACGCCTTGCCAATGTGTCGGTTTGAGACATTTCCTCGGCGGCGACAATGAAAATCTTTTGACGGTCGATATACTTTGTCACGGCACGCCGTCGCCCGCATTGTGGGAAAGTTATATCGCTGAACTCGGTCACAGGAACGACATCGCGCACGTCAATTTCCGCAGTAAGCGCAACGGTTGGGGCGGTGATATAGAAATAAATTATTCCGATAAAGGACACTACCTAAAAAAACATATGTCCAATCTTTACGTCAAACTGTTTTTAATCGGCTTGAGCGAACGTCCGAGCTGCCACGCGTGCAAAGCCAAAATTCCGAACAACCGGAGCGATTTGACAATCGGCGACGCTTGGGGCGTGAAAAACTTTGCTCCCGAAATGTACGACAGTCGCGGCACGTCGATTGTTTTCATTCACACGGACAAGGGCAAAAAATTTTTTGAGCAGACGACTTTGCTGACGCGGCAGGTCAGATTTATCGACGCGACACGCTACAATTTGGCAACCGTTATAAGTGAAAACAATGATCCGCGTCGCGCAGAATTTTTTGCCGACTTGTCAAAGACCGCCGACAAATATGCCGTCATGGAAAAATATTATTTCCAAGACGATGCGGAACTTCGCAAGCAAACTCGCAAACTCAACAATCGTGCCTACAGTGTCGCTTATCGGGAAATTGCCGCCGCCGTCCGCAAAAAGTTCACGGAAAATATTTTGGTTGCCGCACCGATTGACGATGACGCAAAAAAAATTTTAATCGACCGATTCGCGCAGACCAATCCGAACAGCACGATATATTTCCTGCGGCTCAACGCCAAAGGCGAATTCGTTTGCAAAGAAAATTTTTCTGCGCTCGACTTTCCGCTTAAAAAGGAAGCTGACGCCCTGAAAGACTTCGCCGAAAAATTTAACGTCACGAAGATTGTAACCGATGCCGTTGCGAAATTTGATGAGCCTGTCGTGTCGGATTGGCTTGAAAAATTTTTGGAGAGTGAACGAAATGCAGTACAAGTGCAAGTTGACCGTCATTGACAAGAAAGTTTTTCCCGACCTGCAAGAAAAATATCTCGCCGATCCGAATTCGGGCGCGTGTCCGTTTTATGAAGTCGGCGCGGAATATTTTTTTGAACGTTACGGCGACGAAGACACTTTTTGGACGCAAGGCAAGGGCGCGCATTGTTCCGAGGCTTGGGATTGTTTCAGTCGTTATGTTTATGCGGCTCTGCAAGGCGGCTCGATTATGCGCAACTGGACGAACGATGAGCACATGATGATTGCCTGCTGCAATGACGGCACGCGTCCCGTTATCTTCAAGATTGAGCGACTCGATTACAAAGTTGTTTACGTCGACGCGCCCGCGCAGATTCAAGAAAAAATTTCCGACGCGCTGAAAACTTTGAACGGTGTGACGGACGCAACTTATCGCTCCGACAAAAATTTTATCGAAGTTTTCATGGACAGGAACCGCGAAGTCAGCGACGAGAAAATTATTTCGGCGGTCAGCAATTTTAACGTTACGCGAATCGATTAGGAGCAAGCGTGACGCTTGACCCGGCAAGGATTCTTTGCAACGTGATGGCGATTCAAAATTTCTTACCGCGCTTTAACGATTTAGGAGGAATGAATTTGAATTTATACGATAGAACGGCTCACGAATTGCACGAGCTTTTGACGGCGAAAAAAATTTCTGCGACGGAACTCACTGCCGATGTTTTGAAACGTGTCGCTGAAGTTGAAGAGAATATCGGCGCGTATTTGACGGTCACTCGCGAAAAGGCTCTGGCGGACGCAAAAGCTGTCGACGAAAAAATTTCTCGCGGCGAAAAAATTTCCGCACTCGAAGGCATTCCCTGCGCCGTCAAGGACAACATTTGCACCAAAGGCATCCGCACGACTTGCGCGTCGAAAATTTTGGAGAACTTTGTTCCGCCGTATGACGCAACCGCTTACAAAAAACTTTCCGCTCAAAATCCTGTGCTCATCGGCAAAGCTAACCTTGACGAATTCGCAATGGGCGGCTCAACGGAAAATTCCGGCTTTCACGTCACACGCAACCCGCACAATTTAAATCACGTGCCCGGCGGAAGTTCCGGAGGCTCTGCGGCGGCTGTCGCGGCATGTGAAGCAATTTTCGCACTCGGCTCCGATACAGGCGGTTCAATTCGTCAACCGGCAAGTTTCTGCGGCGTCGTCGGACTCAAGCCGACTTATGGGCGCGTCTCAAGATACGGACTTGTCGCCTATGCAAGTTCTCTCGATCAAATCGGTCCGATAACTCGTGACGTGACTGACTGCGCACTTGTCCTAAACGCCATTGCCGGGCATGATGAAATGGATTCGACTTCCACCGCCGCTGATGTCCCGGATTTTACAAAGTCTCTCGTTGCCGACGTGAAAGGCTTGCGAATCGGTCTGCCCAAAGAATATTTTATCGCTGGCATTGATTCAGAGGTTGAAACTTCCGTCCGCAATGCCGCCAAAGTTTTTGAAAGTCTCGGCGCAGAAATTTTTGAAATAAGTCTGCCGCACACCGACTACGCAATTTCAACGTATTATCTTATCGCGCCCGCAGAAGCCGCCACGAATCTTGAACGCTATGACGGAGTGAGCTACGGTGCACGCGTCGACGGCGCGGATGTCGTTGAAATGATGACGAACACTCGCACGGAGAAATTCGGCGCGGAAGTCAAACGGCGCATCATGATTGGCAACTACGCATTGAGCGCGGGCTATTACGACGCGTATTATCTCAAGGCTCTGAAAGTTCGCACGTTGATTCAGCGCGACTTCACCGACGCTTTCAAGACGGTTGACTTGATTTTGACGCCGACCGCTCCGACTGCCGCATTTAAAATCGGCGAAATGGTTTCCGATCCGCTGAAAATGTATCTGCAAGATATTTGCACGGTGCCGTTGAATCTCGCGGGACTTCCGGGCATTTCAATTCCCTGCGGCGTCACGAGCAACAATTTGCCAATCGGCGTGCAGTTAATCGGCAAAGCACTTGACGAGGCGACAATTCTGCGTGCGGCGTTCACTTACGAACAAAACCATTAATTCACCGTGAAGATTTAAATCCTCCGTTTGTCGCGGAGGATTTTTGTTTTGGGCAAAAAAAAAATCGTCGACAGGATTCAGATTGAATTCTTATCGACGAGGAATTTTTCATTTGCGATATAATGTTTGGGCACGGACGATAGAATATTGACGGCACTCACGAAGACATTGACAGCCGCGCAAGCCGTCTCGAATTTGACGGAAAAAAATTCACCTTCCACGCGCCGCGACGAAAATTTTTCTTGACAAGCCCATTCGATTAGATGAGCGACTTCGCGAGGCATGAAAGGCGACATGTACAAATCATTGACGGTTAAATTGCTGTCCCGCTTGATTTTGGCGACGCGTGCGCGAGGATTTCCGCTGAATCCGATTTTGACGGTGCCATCGCTCATTAGCAGAACATAGACGCAAGCATAACCGGGGAATATAGCATGACATTTGCGTTTGACGACGTGCGCAGGCTCGGAGATGATTGACGGTTTGGGATTGAAATAATTATCTTCCAATTCCTCGAAGACGTCCCACGCTTTGTCCGTTGAAAGCATTTTTGCATGACGAGCCGCTCCGCGAACAGTCCAAAGATAAAGCACACGAGTCATTGATGAAATTTGTAATCCGCATTCAGCGGAACACAAATTTTGTAAGTCACCGCCAGTTACTCGCAAATTTTGTAAGTCACCGGCGGTAACCAAGCTTGCCTTGAACGCAGAGAGATTAGCACCTTCGAGCTTGAAGTAGTGCTTACCTTCGACGAAGCGATCTTTGTTGGCATTAAAATTTTTCTTGATGTTGTTCGCGTCGCAACCGTAAAACTCTGCAAGCTGAGCAGTGGTGAGCACGCGACGACTACTCCATTCAACGGGAACGAGCTTTGAAAAATCCATAAGACATTCTCCTTTCTTACGATAACCTAATAAGCTTGACAAGCTACACAAGCTTTGTTACAATCTACAACGTAGAGGTTTTTTGGACGCATCCCACGTCGGTTATGAGGTTAATCTACGGTGATAAGGATATCACAAGCGGGCGAGGGTTGTCAAGATAAACTCTTGCTCGCGTCAAAGAAGCTTTATTTTTTTGTCTAAAATCAGATAACGTTCAATTTGACTGTTCGCACGAAAAAACCTCCCGCAATTTTCTGCAGGAGGTTTTATTTTTGTCGCAAGCGTTTTACACGAGACCTTGAGCCGTCATAGCCTCGGCAACCTTTTTAAAGCCGGCAATATTCGCGCCCATGACCAAATTGTCCGCGTCGCCGAATTCAACCGCATTTGCTTTTGCGTTGCGATAAATGTTCGCCATGATGTTTTTAAGCCGCTCGTCGACTTCTTCAAATGTCCAACTCAAGCGTTCGGAGTTCTGGCTCATTTCAAGTGCACTGACAGCTACGCCGCCCGCATTGGCAGCTTTCGCCGGGCAGAAGAGAATTTTATTCGCCTGGAAATATTCAATCGCCTCAAGTGTCGAGGGCATATTGGCACCTTCGCCGACAACTTTGCAACCGTTGGCAACGAGAGCCTTAGCCGCGTCAAGGTCAATCTCTTCCTGCGTCGCGCAAGGCAGAGCAATGTCGCATTTGACGTTCCAAACGCCGTGGCAATCGTCGTGATATTCGGCGGCGGGATGATTTTTCGCGTATTCGGAAATTCTGCCGCGCTTAACTTCCTTGATGTATTTGACAGCCTTCAGATCGATGCCGTGCGGGTCGAAAATGTAACCGTCCGAATCTGAACAGCTGATGACGTTCGCGCCGAGTTCCTGAGCTTTTTCAATCGCGTAAATTGCCACGTTGCCGGAGCCGCTCACGACGACTTTTTTGCCGTCAATGTGAATGCCCTTGTCGTCGAGCAGATTTTGCACAAAGTAAAGCAGTCCGTAACCCGTAGCTTCCGTGCGCGTCAATGAGCCGCCGTAAGTGAGACCTTTGCCCGTCAAAACCGCCGAGTCGTAAGCGTCACGAATTCTCTTGTATTGACCGAACAGATAACCGATTTCACGTCCGCCGACACCGATATCGCCTGCGGGAACGTCGACGTGCGGTCCGATGTGGCGATAAAGCTCCGTCATGAACGATTGGCAGAACTTCATGATCTCGTTGTCAGATTTGCCTTTCGGGTCGAAGTCAGAACCGCCTTTGCCGCCGCCGATTGGCAAGCCCGTCAACGAATTCTTGAAGACCTGTTCAAACGCGAGGAACTTGAGAATGCTCAAATTAACGCTGGGATGAAAACGCAAGCCGCCTTTGTACGGACCGATAGCCGAATTCATTTGCACGCGATAGCCGCGATTGACGTGCGTAACGTTGTTATCGTCCTGCCACGGCACACGGAAGATTACCACGCGTTCCGGCTCGATGATTCGTTCAAGAAGTTTCTGCTCTTTATATTGCGGATTTTTTTCCAACAACGGGACAATCGTCGTGAGAACTTCCTTGACTGTATTTTGAAATTCAATTTGATCGGGATCGCGCCGCCTTACAAGTTCCAGCACGTCTTCAACATATTGTTTCATTTCCGACATAAGATAAAACCTCCTGCATTTTAGCTACGCGAGGAATTCTATCACGTCATAAAATTTTTGTATAGTAAGCTTGCCGAAAAATACTGTATACTTGCCGCCGATTATTTTTTCGGCAACATCAGCTCGAAGTCGACGCGTTGCAAAAATTCTCGCCACGGAATGTCCGCGCTGTGAAAATTTCCCAATCGAATGTTGCCGTCATTGACGGGCGTGCGCCAATCACCATAAAAACTCGTCAAAATTTTGTCACAGTCGACGGGCACGGGCAATTCAATCGTCTCGAACGGCAAATAAACGGTCTCGCGAAACCATTCCTTATCGAAAGGATTCGCCTTCTCGTTTATGGAATCTTGAATCCACGCCACTTTCGACGATTGATTAAATAAACCGTCAAGATAAACAGCCAACATCTTAATCTTGCTCATTTCGTCCGGCAACTCAAAAATTTCCTTCAAAGCGTCTAAATCGTTTAGCAAATTCATCTTGCCTGCGCGGACAGCTTGAAGAAGTTTTTCGTAATTGCCGGTTGCAAAAAGCAATTCTCTGAATGCCTTGTAAGCCAAAGAACCTTCGGGCGAGCTGTCGTCTGCAATATCGAGCACGAAAATGTCAATCTCCAAACCCTGCGGTTTGGTTTTGCGAACGATATAATCTATCAGCGTCGTTTGAGAGTGCGCAATTTTAAAGAGTCCAAGCGTAATTTGCCCGATCTCAAATATTCCCTTAAGCTCATCGTTTACGACTTCACGAAAACGGTTAAAATCCGGGCGCATCATGCACAGATCAAAATCTTCGTCCCAGGGAATGTAACCTTTGTGACGCACTGCACCGAGCAAAGTTCCGTAAGCCGCCCAATAATTTATCGCGTGCTTGCGACAGATGCGATCAACTTCCTGCCAAATTTCCAACTGCCTGTTCCAAACTTTTTTGATGTCCGACGTGACAAGATAACCGTTGCGAATTTCATCGCGATATAAATCTTTTATGAATGCCAACGTGTTCGCCTCCGTGAATTCGTAAAGAGATTCTTCAAGTGAGTTTCACCTTTTCAATTATAAAAGCCGCCCGAAATTTTTCAAGCGGCGATTTTTTTTTTTGAGAGTCCGCGCAGGTTTCAAAGTGTATCTATTTGGTCAGAGAATCCGCCTTTAAGGTACACTTGTACTGCCGGTCGTTATGATATAATTTTTTTGGGAGGCGAGAAAATGGACGAGAATTTATCTTTCGGGCGGGAAGATTGTCGCGCGGAGTTGCAGTGCATAGGATTGCGCATTGCGTACTTTCGCAGGTTGAAGAACATGACGCAAATGGATTTGGCGGAACGCGTTCACATAAACAAAAATTATCTGTCGCACATAGAGAGCGGCTCGGCAAATAAGGCTGTTTCGTTGCCGTTGCTCATAAAAATTTCCCGTGCCTTGGACGTGGAATTGGCGATACTTTTGGATTTGAACGACGTGCATCATAAAAATTTCGGAGAATTCGTGCGAGACATGCGCAACACTTTCGAGGAACTTAAGCAACTGAATTCCGAGCTTGACAAGATGAAAGAGCAGTTGGACACCGAGGATTAAGGAGCAAATCATGATGAACAACGCAACGATAAATTTCTGTCCCATGTGCGGCGACAGAGTGTCGACGGCTGAAAATTTTTGTCACAAATGCAACTGTGACCTAAACGATTATCGAGCCGCTGTAGCACGGACTTTGACGACGATTAATTCTTTGCCCGTTGATGAACCGCAAGAAAATTCCACGGCGTCCGGGAAATGGAAAAAAATTTTTATCGGCGGCGGTGCAATAATTTTATTTGCAGCCTTGATTTTCGGGAAATTTTTTTTAAGTCACGACGAACCCGTGCCGAGTGTTGAACCCGTCACACCCGTCACCGTTCAAGAAGAAAAAATTCCTCAACCTGTCGCGGAGCCGGAGATAATATTGAACGAGCATTGGATAAGCGATGCCAACGGCGTTTATCTTTGGAACCCGCAACCGCAAGACGGCGAGTCAATCAGTTGGAGCGGCGGTTATGTTCAAGACGGCAAATACAAATTCGCGGAAGGCAGCGGCGTAGTCACGTGGCATCGCTACGGGCAAATCATTCAAATCGACGAGGGAACTTTTTCGCACGGCAGACATCACGGGCAATTCAAGCACACTTTCAAAAGCGGCAGAGTCGATTACAGCAACTGGGATCACGGCGTGGAAATTCCGTAAAGTGTCAATCAATCAATACGTCGAGAAATAACAGAATTTCAATAATGTGAGGTGTGTTTTATGTTTTGTTATAACTGCGGCAATGACGTGGGCACGGCAACGGAATGTCCGTTTTGCAAGAAGATATTGCCGCCGCTCAAACCTGCGCCTGCCGAAAAAGATTTTAAACCGCTCAACGCCGAACAGAACGATTTGCCTGCAGATGATTCGGAATTCGTGCCGGGCGAGCTGTCGATTTACGAAAAGTACACTCTGAAGAAGAAACGAACACTTTTCGGCTTGATGAACATAGTCGCGTTTATCATAGGTTCTGCTGCAGACGACGGCAGAGAACTGCCCGATCATTGGCACCGCATTTCAACAGAATTAATGATTCACAAGGACAAACTCATTTTGAAACAAAGCAAATTTTTTTGGATACCGCCGACGCCGTGGTTTAAGTCTTACGGCAGAAAAGAAAAGACTTTGCATATAACCGACGTGATCGCTCTCGAACGGTGCGCAAAAAATCTTTTGGTTTTGCAATTCGGCGGGAAAGAGTTCCGCATTCCGATTCACGACAAATTTCAGCCCGACGGACTTGTTTACAATCTCAAAGCCGCCAATCCCGCAATTCGCTTTGTTGACCAAACTTCCCGCTGAAATTTTTGAAAGGACTGACTCAACATGGGCATCACCAATTTTTTCAAAGGCTTTCTCGGCGATGTGCGCAACTTTTCTTTTATATCGGAGATGGAGAGCTTGGCGAAAAAATCCGATTCGCAAACTTCGGTCTTCACCAACGTGCGACGAATCGACGACGTTTATATTTCGAGTTATGCCATTGACGCCGCGCTGGAAGATCATTCGCCCGTATGGCTTTTGAGCGATCAAGGAAAAATTTTTCTTGCCAAAGCCGCGCCCGCAGTCAACGTGGAGCAAAAAACCGTTCCGCCTGTTGCCGGAGACTACATTTTCATCTGCGACTACAACGTCCGCAGGCAAGACTTTCGCACCGCGCATTTCAGCTATACCAGAGACGCGAAGACCATTTCCGACGGTATCTTTGCTTATTTTTTTGAGCCGACGGAAAATACTTTGATTTGCAGTGTCAACGAGGACGCCGTGAAAGGATTCAAGAAAATCCTCAATCAACAAAATTAATTGAAAGGAGATAACGACTCATGCTAAGTTTGGGATTGGTACTGCTTTTCGTCGGAATTATTATCGGCACTTTGGGAAGGATATTGCACATCAACATCATCGAAAAATTCGGCAACACCGTGGGAGGCATCGGCGTATTTTTGGGCGTTGTCGGACTGCTGTTTGGTTGACGGCTTACAATTTAAAGGAGGCGCATTTTATGTACACAATCGAGCTTGACGTTGATCCCGTAACTTTGGGTTTCGACCCGAAGGAAGTCACACGTAAAGAGGACGGAACTTACGTTGTGGAGCGGAAACATTTTCACGTTATCGTTTGGGATCCTTACGACGACAACATTGGCGGCGAGGCGTGGTGTCCTTGTTCGCATGATGTTTTCAACGGCGCAAATTGGTCTCACGGCGGGCATTACAAAATTGACGGCGGAGAGTATCAAAATTACAGTCGCAACCGCGTCATCGATTATCTCATGGAATATGATTTATCGCGACGATACGGCATTGACTTTACGGACGAGGAAAAGCGCGACATTGGCAAGACGTGTTCATTGGTTTGCGGGCACAAAGCTAACGGTTTGAATTGGTATGGCGATTATGTCAAGCAAGGTTACAAATGTCGTTACGGCTCTCCGCCCGAAGATCCCTACCACGATCCTTTTCTGCCCGAAAAATTCAAGAAAATGTTGGGCAAGGCTTACGTCGGCGACGGCAATGTTTGAGGAGGCGAGTTTATGGGCAATACTTTTCGTTTTTCCGTTAAGGGCAAAAACTCCGATAAACTTGTTGACATGGATGCCGTTGCGGAAGTCGTTAGATTGTCGAAACATGCGGCTGAAGTCGGCAAGCGTCTTGCAGAGGAAGTTGACGCGCTCAATGTCAACGACGAAACTCAAGGCAGTTTGAAACATTTCATTTGCGAACAGATTGCGGCTTCCGAACTTGACGGTCAAACGCGCCACGTGCAGATTCTTGACGACAACGGATTTGCCGACATGATTATCGAACGTGTTGCCGAGAAAAAATTTGCTCAAATTCAATGCGATTATCGCGGCGGAGCTGTCGATTGGCAACTGTGCAAAGATTTGGCGGTCGTTTACATAAATCGCGACAATCCGAATTTCGATGCGCTGAAGACGGAGGCTCTTGCTCACGGCATAAAAAAAATTAAGCCGACCGTTTCCACAGCCGCGCAGTGCCTTGAACTTACCGAAATGATGCGTTTGGAAGCCAAAGTCACGGGCAACCCTGCGGCAGTTTTTTTCCCGCACGCCTACACCAAAGCTCAAGCCGTCAAACTCGTTCGGATTCACGGCACTGTTGCGGCAAAGGCTTGTGCAAAAGTCGGCGGTGCAGTGGCAATCGGGACGAACTTCGTCGACGTGATAACGGGCGAAAAAACAATCGACGAGGCGGCACAGTCAATCGCCTCTTCAACTGCGGAAAAAGTTTTGCTTGAGTATGCCGGCAATGCCGTCCTGTCGACAGCCGTCGGACAAACCGTCCGCAAGACTGCATTGAAAATGGGCGGGCAAGTCGTGACAAATACAATCGGCTCCACTGCACTCACGGGAGTTTCCGCCGCAGATGCCTTTGTATCTGCTGTTGCCAAAGACGCGGTGTTGGCATCGACGGGCGTGGCGGCAGCGACGATAACCGAAGTCGGCGGTGTAACTGCGGCATTGGCATCTTCTGTCGGTTTGACGAGTACAGCCGGAGCAATCACTGCGGGGACTGCGGGCTTGGCGAGCGGCTTGACTGCGGCGGCGGCTTTTGCAACTCCGCTTGCACCAATAGCGGTCACTTACGGTGCCTTCAAATTGCTGAAGAAACTTTTCTGATGTATGTTTTCGTGCCAACATTTTTCAATTCAAATTCGCCAACGTTTGCCTCTCAAAATTAAATATTTTCGTATCCCACGGTGCATGATGAAAAATCTGTAAAGTATTGGCGCGAATTATTGACATAATCGGTTCCCGCAACATGTTCGGCTCATTCGGGGACGCTGATAAACGCCGCGTCGAATTACCTGCCGATTTTGATGCCGATGATTTTGGGAGCCGTCGCCGCAGTCTGCGAGTTCGTAAAAAATTTTTCCGTTCGTGAATTTGTAAAGAGATTCTTCAAGTGAACTTTATCCTTGCAATTATAAAAGCCGCTCGAAACTTTTCAAGCGGCAATTTTTTGCAACGTGACGTTGCATCCAACCGGTTTGCTTTGCAAGTCACCGATGATTTTAATCGTAAATTGTACTTTAATCGCCTTTCTCTTCAGGCGGAAGAATGCCTGCCATGCGCAAGAGATATTTCGCGTTGGTTGTGTGCGAACGACCTTTGCGGAGCTTGAAGTCGAATTTAATTTCGTCGCCCTCGTAATATTCCTCGAAGTGCGCGTTTGAAATGTCGGGATTCTCGTCAACCATATTGCACAGCTCAAAATCATGCGTCGTGACAAGTGTAATGCTGTGTTCATTTGTCAAACGTCGAATTGCCTCTTTCGCGCCGATAACACGATCATTGACGTTGGTGCCTTTGAAAATTTCGTCGATACACGCGAGCATCGGCAAATTTTTTTCGGTGTATTCAATCATCGATTTGATTCGCAAAAGTTCCGCGTAAAAGGTCGAAACGCCTTTGCTGATGTCGTCGTTGACGCGAATTGAAGTCATCACGGCGAGGCGACTCACGGCAAAATTTTTCGCGCAGACGGGCGCACCGGAATAAGCGACAATCACTGCGGCGGCGAGTGTCCTTATCCACGTCGTCTTTCCGCTCATGTTCGCGCCGGTGATGATCGTCGTGCCCGCATAAAGTTCAACGTCGTTAGGAACGCCCTTAGCGTCGGCGACAAGCAAACTCGTCAAGCCTTCAACCATCAAATGCGGTTCTTTGCCTTCGTAAAAATTCGGGAAACAATAAGTCGTGCGAGTCTGTCCGATTGACGCCAACGAAATTAAAACTTCCATTTCCGCGAATGCGTCGAGCCACGTGCGCAGATGATTTGCCGCGTCGATTCGCCAACGCATGAACGTCGTCACAAGGTGGAAGTCCGCCAAAAAAATTGCGTTGCCCAAAATGAAGAACAGCGGATTGTGCCGAGTGTCCGCCGCATCGACGAGCAATGACAGCGTCCGAACTTTCTGCGCGGCTGAAACTTCATCGGTCAATATGTCGCGTATGGCAGTCAAGCGTTTGGAGCCGAAGTTTGTCGATTCGATTCGCTCAAAAATTTTTTGGTACAGGCGCAACTCTTTTGAAATGATTTTCAGCGGCGCGAGCAACTCGTTGACGGCGGGAATTGCGGCGACGGCGATTATCAGATTGAACAGCATGATGACGAGCGGAATGAATTCGTTGATGAGCCCGTGCCACGCCATAACGCACGACAAAATTATCGCGGCGGGCATGATGAATCGCAACCAATAAATTTTTCCGAGCGGCGGCAATTCTTCTTCCACGCTGACGATTAATTCGCTCGTGTCGTGATTGTTCGGCATCAACCGCGCATAAGCCTCAAGGTCAAGCGACAATCTCGGACGTTGCAAAAGTTCGGCGACTCCGCGTTGACGGTTGCGCACCTCGTTAAAATCGGGCGGTTCGGGATTAAATGCGGCGGCAAGCAAATCGCGACCTCGTTTCGTCCTCGCCGCGCAGATGTATTGAAAAATTGAGCCTTCGCCGAAAATGTGCAGGTCAACGTCTTGCGGGCGATTGTTCTTTAGATAAATGCTGCCGTCGTTTGAACGTTTGCGCCATGTGCCGCGCGCGCGAGCAATGTAAGAATTCAGCACGGTCAATCGGCTCTTGAGAAATCTTTTGCGCCGTTTAAGGTCGTCGTGATAATTCATCAGCCGCACGAAAATCATTGCAAGCAACGCCGCGATGATGTAACAGTAATGCGTGCCGGTGTCCCAGCCGATTGCAAAACTTCCACATGCCGCAAGAAAAGTTATCGTTCGTGCGACGATAATTTTTTTCTCGCGCTTATGCAGTGTTTTCTGTTCGGCAAGGTCAATTTCGCGTTCGTTGTCGTAGAATTGTCGATTCAAGTCGTCACCTCTCGTTCAGCCTCCAAAGCTCGGTTGCGTGTGAAGAAATATTTTCCATGTGCCTAAGAGTATATTTTTCCCGCAACAATTTTTCAAGCTCCGAATCCTTGTTGCCCAGATATTTTACCAAAATTGAATCACGGTACTCCTCTTGAATTTCAACTTTCTCCCAACAATAGAGAATCCACAGCGGCGAATTTTCATTGACGTGTCGGAACCAAGTTTTGCGAATTGAAGGAGCAGTCTCGCCGAAAGATTTTATGTAACCGAAAAATTTTTCCCGCGACTGCAAGCCCGTCGTCAAAGTCCATTCGGCAATGAAACCGCCACGTCCCCACGTCGCGAAAGATTTGCGTTCATGCGATGGGATAATGTCTGCAAGTTTTAACATTGCAGTTGAATTTTCGTTATCCGACGACGCAAAGGCAATCGCATCGTGAAAATTTTTTGTGTAAGTCCACAGCGGCAAACAAAGCGTTGCGGCAATGCAGACGGCAAAGAATTTCAACGCCAATCTTCCGAACGAAAAACCTTCTGCCCGCCAAAGTCTCTTCAATGGCGCGGAATACATTTCACGCACTGCATCGGCGGCATGGAACAGCAGCGGCATTGTCGGAACGATAAGCACGCAATAACCTTGATAAGGTCGAAGTCCTGCCATAAAAATTAACATTGCCGTGCCGACGAACAGACAGCTCCACAGCAAGCGCATTCTTTCATGCAACAAGCCCGCCACACTTACGGCAAGCAATAAAATTAGCGGCAAGAAATTTATCATGACATAGAAAAAATAAATCTCGTTCAGCGGATAATGTTCGGTGCCCGTCGTGTAAAGGACGTTGAGTAAAATTGTGCCGTAGAGCATTTCGTAAAGTGCACCGTGCGCCGCGAAATAAATCACGAACGGCAAGACAATCATCACAAAGCCCGCGCAGAAGCTCAAAATATTTTTCAGCAGAGTTTTGAACTCGTGCGCTTGAATCAGAAATATCATCGTCAAGAAAACGTAACAGCAAATCAGAGCGGCATTGGTTGCACGCAAAAGCACACACGCGCCGAATCCCAAGCCGTCAATCAAGCCGACAATCAACAGGCAGAAAATTTTTCCGTCTGATGAATCTTTCAGTCCGCGCAGAAAAAAATATGTCGCCGCCATCAAAAAAGGCATAGACCATTCTTCCGTTCGGTTGCCGTCAAGATAATATGCCGCGTAGAAAATCATGATGAACATTGCCGCCGCGAACGTTGTTTTGTACGAAAATTGGAGCCTCAACGAACGCCACATCAACAGCATTGACAAATACATTGCCGGGATTTGCAAGAGGAAAATTCCTTCGCGAGGAGCTATCGTCCAGCCGAGTGCGTTGATTAGAGCGTGTTCACACTATGGAAAATAGAAAATAAAGCTGATAAAATGAAGTCATGAAAATCACACAAGAACAATATGAAAAGATAGAAAAATA
>CAJOHG010000022.1:910-49404 GCA_905234395.1 uncultured Selenomonadaceae bacterium | reverse complement strand
AAGGCGTCATTCACTATGTGAATGGCGTCTTTTTCGTTTTATTATTCTGCGAGGTGATTTTTATGTTTTCTATGTCCGCAGCTCTTCCTAATGCCGTTGAGGTCGAAAAAAAGCTTATATCAGCGATGATGCTAAAGGAAAGCCAAATCGTGCCGCTTGTTTCTTCCATTCTCGAACCAGACGACTTTTATCGACCTGAACACCAAATTATTTACCGCTCCATTGTCCGCATATTTTTTCAAGGTACGCCGCCCGATGTTCTTGCCATTGAACAAGACCTTCGCAAATCCGGCGAACTCGATAAAATTGACCGCGCCTATTTGTTCTCGCTCATCGATATGGAATACACCACTGCCCGCGCCGAATTCCAAGCCAACACCATAAAAGAAAAATCCTACTTGCGTAAACTTATCCATGCCGCTGAAGTCATCATCGACGAATCTCAACGTGAAACCTGTCAGCCCGCCGAAATTATTTCCGGTGCGATGAACTCTTTTGACCGGATAAATCGATCTGCTCAACCTTCAAAGAGTTCTTCCTTCTCCGACTTCTTTGCCCATGATTTTGACTCTGAAATTGAGAATATGAAGAATTACGCCAATCGTCTTACCGGCTTTGACAATCTCGACAGTCAACAATTTTTCAGTCCGGGACTTTACGTCATTGGCGCAACTCCTGCGGCAGGCAAAACTACTTTCTGTTGGCAACTGCTTGAACAGCTCGCTCACCGTGGTGAATCGTGTATCTATTGCTCTTATGAAATGAGCCGGCTGGAGCTTTTCACCAAGTCCATTGCTCGTGAAGTTTTTAAGCGTTCTCCTTACACAGGATTAACAGCCGGAATTCGTCGCGGCGACTGGTCTATTGAACTTGATAACGTTCTGGAAGATTTTTCTGCCTCCAAACTGGATTTGAGCGTATTTGAACTGCAGGACGAATCAATCGACGATTGGCTTGCCCTGCTCAAACCGTTTTGCTCGAACAAAGACAAAGCTCCCGTCGTCTGTCTCGACTATCTCCAAATCGTCCCGACTTCAAGAGAATCAACAAAGCTCGGCATTGACGATTCTGTTCGCAAGCTCAAGAAGTTTCAGAGAGACACCAATACAACCTTCATCGTCATCAGCAGTTTCAATAGGACAAATTACGCGCAATCCGTTTCTTTCGAGAGTTTCAAGGAAAGCGGCAATATTGAGTACACAGCTGATGTTGTTTGGGCTTTGCAACTCAATCTGATGTTACAACGACATTGCCGACACTCGCAAAAGAATCGACGACGCCAAAAAACAACAGCCGCGTCAAATCAATCTCAAATGTCTCAAGAATCGGCAAGGAACAAATTATGATTGTTTCTTTCGATATTATTCGGCTCACGATTGCTTCGAGTCTTGCGATAACTTTAATGAAATGGACGAAGAAGATTTCATTCCTCAGCGTAAATAAAAAAGTTGCTTATAGACAATTTCTCTGTGCTGTATAATTCTACTAGACCTTTGAAAAATACATACCGAGAAAAGCCACAAGCAAAATACTTTTTCTAATTTACAATGTTGAATCATTATATCAAACTTTTTCTAAATTAACTCGTTGTGAGGGTAAGAAATAAAAAAACTTGCAATTAGCAATGTTGCGGGAGGAACAAAAAATGTCGAAGTTTCAAGCAGAGTATAAGATAGCTCATCAGTCCTTTGAAGATTTTATTCCGGTCATCTACGTCTTGATAGACGATTTGTACAAAAAAGTTGCGCCGGAAAAAGTCAAAAATCGTCCGAATGTCGATAAAGCCTTATTGAGCGATTCGGAAATGATAGCAATCGCGCTTTGCGGAGAAATATTCGGCGTCGATTCGGAAAATGCCTGGTATTCTTTCGTCAAGAAAAATTACCACCATCTTTTTCCGCAGATGTTGATGATGAAATCTTCATAATAGACAGTTTCCCGCTGGAAGTGTGCAAGTTCGGACGAGCGCATTTTTGCAAAGCATTCCGTTCAGACGGAGCTACAGTAAAAATCCTTCAAAAAAACAGACGTATTTCGGCTATAAAGTTCACGCCATTACAACTTCAAGCGGCGCAATCAAAGCTTTTGAGATAACAGCCGCCAACATTGACGAGCGCAAAGGGCTTGAAAAATTGAGTTTGGAGCTGAAAGCTGATTCGATAATTCTCGGCGACAAGGGTTATGTTTCTGAGCCTCTCGCTAGAAAACTCAAAGAACAGGGACAAACCCTTTTGGCATTGAAACGCAGCAACTCTCGCGAAAAATACCCGCCACTTTTGCAAGAAGCGATATTTCGAACTCGCCGACGCATCGAAACCACCTTTTCACAACTGGCAGAGCAACTTAACGTCGAACGAGTTTTATCTAAAACCTTCGACGGTCTCTCGTTGCGACTCCTGACAAAAATTTTGGCTTTTAATTTGTGTTTGTTACTCGCTCAATCGACTCAGATTAAATCTTTGATTTTTTAACCCTCACAACGGGTTAAATTCATATGCTATAAGACCTTTCCCTTGTTTCATTACCACAAGAGAAAACCATTTTTTTATCAACATTTCAGTATTTAGCGTTACAGTATATTCAATGATGTACGCTTTACTACCGTCAGGAAAATCTCCAACATAGTAACCTGGCGATTTAGAGCCTTTTGACTCAGTTTGTGGAGCACTACGTTTGGCGAGATGTAAATTTTCGCGCATCTTATTGTAAATCGCCGTGGCGATTGCGCTGTCCGATATTCTGCCGCTTTCTTGTCCGACTTCAAACCAAATGCTGCCTTCGTCTCTGCTGAAATGCCAACGATATTCGCCGACAAATGCGCCGGTACGAGCATTAATCATGGGCACGTTGACGAAATAATTCGGTCGCATGTCGTAAATTTTTTCGGTGTCAATGTAATAATCCACGTTGCCATATGAACAGCACCAAACATGTTGAGCGGAAACTTGAGCCGTATTCAACACGACGACGCACATTGCCAAAGCGAATGTCACCACAAATTTTTTCACGATAAGACCTCCTTAACGAATTTCCACGCCGTGATCCCAGTTGCTGTAGTCGACGTTGCCGCTAGGAAAGGTGTGTTTGAATTGCCCGTGATGTCTGCCGCGAATGAAAGTTCCTTCGTCGACTTGAATGACTTGCCCGTCGCGATACCACGTGACGACGCCGATACCGTCCGCGAATTTGTGATTGCCGTCACGAACATAGCCGCCGCTCCAATGAATTGACTCGCCGTCTTGCGGTTGCGGGTTCCAAAGATAAACATCGTTGGCATCGCTGATCCAATGTTCGCCCAAAGTTTGCGGCTTTGAATCAATCACTTGGTCGCGAACTTCGTCTTTGATTTCTTCCTTGACAGTTTTAAGTTCACCGTTTCGCTCTGCTTCGTCAATATCCTGTTTGATGTTGTACAGAACGCTCGCCGGAAAAATTATTATCATTCCGACAATCGCGATTGCCAAACCTTTGAACGTCTCGCCGCGATATTTAATCTTGTAAATGCCGATAAAACAAAACAGCGTGCCGATCAGTGCCAAAATTGTTATGATTGACATTGCTTTAATTCCTCCCGTCCTATTGAGTTATGAAAAATTATAACCGAAAAAATTTCTGATAATCTGCGCGGCAGCAGACTGAAAAAATTTGCAACAAAAAAGCCTCCGATGTTCGGAAGCTTTTAATTGTGTTTTATGCGCGGAGCAAGATTGATTCGCCTGTGCCGCCCGCACCGGCAATGCTCATCAAGCCGAGTCCGCCGCCGAAATTTTTCAGTGACGCAAGCAAATGAATCAACAAAATCGCACCGCTCGCGCCGTAAGGATGACCGTAAGCCAATGCACCGCCCAATCGATTGAATCTGTCGACAAGTCGCGGATAAGCACGGTCAAACAGCACGTCAATCACCGCGAAAGCCTCGTTGAATTCAATCGCCGTCAAGTCGTCGTAAGTCAGACCGTTGCGCGATAAAATTTTATCGGCGATGACTTGAGCACCGCGAGGACTTTCAAGCGGATTGACGCCGCCGGTTGCCACGTCGACAATCTGCGCGGCAGGTGTCAAAAAATTTTTCGCAACGAAATTTTCACCAGCCAATACAACGAACGCCGCTCCGTCATTGATTCGACAAGCATTGCCCGCAGAAATAATCGTATCTGCGCCCAAAGGTAACGGAGCACGTTCAAGCAGTCGTGAGGAAATATTTTTCTTGATTCCGTTGTCTTCATGTACGCCCGCAACTTCAACAATGTACTCGCGCAAAATTTCAGCCGATTGAGCCGCACGTTGATGACTTCGCAGTGCCCATGAGTCCAATTCAGCTTTGGTGATGTTCTCGGCGTCGGCAACACGTTGAGCACCTTTCAACATGGCAAGCGCGTCGAATTCGTCGGGAGAAAATTGCGCGGTACGATAGCCGCCTTGAATACCTTCCGCCGTCAAGTGAAAGCGTTCGTCGTTCTTATGATAAATTCTCAACGGTTGGAGCGAGGAACTTTCCGCACCACCCGCGATAATCACGTCAGCAAGCCCGCAAGAAATTTTCGCACATGCAACGGAAATCGCCGCCGCACCGCTTGCGCATTGTCTGTCGACAGTCAAAGCCGCCGTCGAATTGTCAAAGCCCGCAATCAACATCATCAGCCGCGCGATATTTCCGCCCGTGCCGACAGCATTGCCGCAAATGATCTCGTCGACGTGAGCGAGTGAAAATTTTTCAAGCAGAAATTTTAAAACCTCCGCGCCGAAAATTTCAGGACGGAGGCTTTTAAATTTCGTGTTGGCAACGACAATCGGAGTGCGTGCGCCGCCCAAAAGGTATACGGTTTTGTTAAGCATTTCAATCGGGAGCCGTCGTTTAGTTGCCTTCGACGGACGGAATGTTAATTTCGGGCGCGGTGAATTTTTTGTCGAGAGCGAGAATTTTATCCTCTACGACGTTGTATTGAATGTGCTGATACTCTTTGCCGTCGAGTTTGACGCCTTCCGCCAGTTGAACGTTTTTGCCCGCCTTGAGCGTAACTTTGCCGTAGAAGTCGACTATTTTATCCTGCCAATTAAAAACCGCCGTGTCCGAACTTATCGCGACACTTTTTTTGGTGGCGAAATTGACGGTGCCCACGACCTCGGCAGTTTTGGTTTGCCATTGCAAATAGGCGCGTTCACAGCTGAAAGTGATGTTCTCCTGCGTGAGCTTGACGTGACCGTCCGCCCAACATTTTTGCTTGATGACGCTTACAAAAGCCTCATCGGCGGTGATTGTCGCCTTGAAGCCGTGGTTGTTCGCCGAGACGTGCACGTTGCCTTTCAAGACGTAACAGCCCTTGAACATGTCGAAATACATTTCGCCCGCCGAGATCTCCGGCATTTCAGCGAAGACTTTGCCTTGGGCGATAAGAATCATCAGCACGGTCAGCACGAAAAATTTTACAGCCTTCATAAGAATTTGTCTCCTTCCGTCAATAAGTCTGTGTCTCGTGTTATTCGACGCTGTATGAATTTTACCTGCAAATTTTTGCCGACACATTGAAGTCGTGCGACATTCCGAAACGCTCTTATTCAAAATGCACCGGTTTTGATGTGCGGAACGTAAGGTGCCTCCAATTTTTTAATCGTCTTGTCGTCGAGCTTAATATCGAGTGCGGAAACTGCCTCTTCAATGTGGCGGACGTTCGTTGTGCCGACAATCGGCGCGGTGATAAACGGTTTGCTCAACAGCCATGCCAGCGACGTTTGTGCCAATCAACGCCCTTGTAAGTTTTGCGACGTAATATGGCACACATAGTTGAAGACTCGATGTTGAATTTCCTTGTCAAAGTCGCTATGCCACATTCAGAATCAGGGAATATATTATTTTCGACACCACAGCACTTCCCTGTCTTCGAGAACGCTCCTTCCGAAAGATTTTATTTTTTCAACTTGTCAATCAATCGTTCGGAAAATATAATGCGAACGCGGATTATCGCGAATCGCATAAGCGCAATTTTAATATAAAAGTTAGGATGATATTTTTTGCAGGCAAGCATATCTATTGAAGAAAAATTACTTGGACAATATAAGAGCTTTTTGAAGTACTGCCAAGAAGCGGGCAAGAAAGTTGTCGACGAATTGGACAGAGAAGACTTCATCGCATATCGTTCAGAGTACGCCGTGCCGCGCAAACAAGTTGAACAGATAAAGACCTTGCTTAATTTTCAAGAGAAAAAGTCCGGCAAAGAAATTTCTCCGCCGCAAAATATTTCTGATGTGCCGAATGATTCTCTGCAAAATTATTTTGGCATTGACGACCTTGCGCCATATGAAAATATCTTAATCGTTGATTTAGATTTTGAAAGTCGCGTAAAGCGGCGTTTGAAATTTAACGGTTACAGAACGCTTGCCGAACTTTTGAGAACTTCGCCGCAAAAACTTTTAAGTTCAAGAGGTTGTGGTGTAAGTTATTTCAATAAAATTCTCTCGACGCTGAAAAAATTTTTCGCTCCGCGTAAGAAAAAAATTCAAGCCAAAACTTTACGGCTTGCAAAAGAAGAGCTTGACGAATTTCTGCGCGAGGCGGCTTTGAATCACGCTCCGCAGATTGATCTGATAATCGCGGCGTTTGAAAAATTCTCCGCCGGCGTTTCGACAAAAAAGTTATTTCGTAAGCTGCACGACAAACTGAAGAATAAACGAGTACATCGTTATCTTTCCGCTTGCAATTTGAAGGAAGATAATTTTTTTGTCGTCTTGCCCAAAGATTTGACATTTGCAGATGCCGATGAAAATCTTGACGAATTTTTGCGCGACGCGGCTTTAAGTCACGCTCCGCAGATTGATTTGATAATCGCGGCGTTTGAAAAATTCTCCGCTGCCGTGTCGACAAAAAAATTATTTCGCTACCTGCCGAATGATTTTAAAAATAAACGTGCGCGACCTTTTCTGCTTGCTTGCAGTTTGAAGGACGCCAATTTTTTTATTGATTTGCCCGATGATTTGACGCTTGCACAGTTGCCCGAATATCTTATCGAGAATTCGATTGACTTCAGTGTTGATAGCTTGAAAGCCTTTGCAAACGCACTTCATTTCGACGTGAAAGCTTGTGCAAAAAAAATTGTTTCCGCTTTGTTCAAGGACGAGCGCGAATTTAATATTGTTTATCGCCGAGCCGACAGAGGCACGCTTGAAGAGATTGGAAAAAATTTCGGCGTCACTCGCGAAAGAGTTAGGCAAATTGAATCCAAATCTGTCGAGCGATTCATGAAACGCCGTGTCGCGGCAAAAAAAATTTTTTATTTTATTCACGCGCTGACTGACGGAAAATTTCTGCTCACTCTCGACGACATGGAAAAATTCATGGACGCGCGAGATGCAAAAATTATTTACTTCCTTGCCGCCAAAACGGATTTGCGAAGCGATATTTTTCACTTTGACAAAGTAACCAAGGTTTTCGTTTTCAAAAACGGAATTGACTTTGACGGAGCCGAGCTGATTGAAAATCTTCCCGATGTTATGGAAGAAAAAATTTTTGAAGAGACAATCACGGATTTGGCGCGTGAAAAAAATCTTCCCGCCGAATTTATACGAAATGAACTCTCGAAAATTTATAATCGACGCGGAAAAATTTTTCATCGCGGCAGATTAACTTTGGCCTTTGAATTCGGTTATGTTCTGAAGGAACGATTTCCAAACGGTTACAAAATCGCCGACAAAACTTTTTATCAACGATTCATGAGGCATATTCAAGAAATTTTTGACGAGAAGACGCCGCTCACTCAACGCAACGTCGACGCCAAAATCGGGATAATAGGTTTTCTCTGCGGTCGCGGAAAATATATTCATTCCGATTTTGTTCACATATCGCCGGAAATTATGGAGCGTGTGAAAAATTTTATCGACAGCTCCGACCGCACGGCAATTTTCTACAAAGAAATTTTCGAGTCGCTTAAAAATATTTTTGCCGACACGCAAATCACGAATCATTACTTTCTGCAGGGCGCGATAAAATTATACAAGCTCCCTTATACGCTCCGAAAAGATTATCTGACCAAAGCGAGCGAAATTGACATGGGAAAAGAATTTGACAGTTTCGTTGCCGAACGCGGCGAAGTTTCAACGCAAGAGATTAAAGAAAATTTTATCTCGTTCAAAGACTTCAACATAGCTTTTTTGGTTGGACGTTGCCCCGAAATCATTCGCATTGGCGACGGCACGCTTATTCACGCCACGCATTTGAACTTGCACGAGGAAGATTTTGCGGCGATAAAAAAATTTCTCCGACAAAATTGTTCGACGGCTGTTAATTCGCGTATCTTGTTCGATTTATTCTTTGAACGTTTCGCCGACTTCATGACGCGCAACGAAATTCAAAACCACAATAAACTTTTTGCTGTCTTGCGATATATGTTCCGCGACGATTTTAATTTTTCGCGCCCGTATATTTCTGTGGCGGACGTTAAAGACATTAACAACAAGAAATTTTTGCTGCGCCTTTTGACGAACATGGAAGAAATTGAAATTGAAGACCTGATAAGCATTTGCGAGGAAAACAGAGTAAATTACCTTGCGCGGACTTATTTGATTGACAGTCTGCGCCCGGATTTTGTTCGCGTTGACGAATTTACTTTAATGCGTCCCGAATCAATCGGCATCACGGACGAAATTATTTCTGCCGTCGCGGAAAATATTCGGTCAGCTGTTGAGCGAAACGGCGGTTGGCAAGCGGCTCAAACTTTCGACGATTATGAATGGCTGCCGCAACTTGAAATTCCGTGGAACAGTTTTTTGCTTGAAAGCGTGGTGTTGCTTGCCGATGGCGCAACTTACACTTTAAAAATCCCGTCAACGTCGGCAAAATTTTCGTCGACGGTCTTTTTGTCGGAGGAATTTGTTGAAGACGACTTTCAATCGTTCCTGCTGAAAATTTTGTCTGCCGAACATGCAAAAGAGCCGTTCCGCTCCGAGAAAGAAATTTTTAATTGGCTCAAGGCTCAAGGTCTGTGCAACAAAAAGCTTCCGAAATTTTTAGGAAGCGGCAGGGCGTTTGAACTTTTGGGCGAATAAATTTTGCCGGTGATTTTTATGTATGCTTATGAATGGGACACTACAACAGGCGGCTACAATCTCACGCCGACGATAAAGCCGTTTGATAAAGATGTTCGTCCCGTATTTTTTGAAGAGCTGAAATTTCTCGGACTTGATAAAAATTTCGGCTGGCAATTTCCGAAATCAAAAGAGCCGCTCTGTTGGGCTGAAGGTCGACGCTATTTTTATCGCGGTGAACTCGTTGCCGAGACTCAGGGCGGTAATTTGTTTGATTTGCCCGCGCTGAAAAATGTCACGCCAAATTTATCACTGTCGCCTGTTGATGTAAAATCTATGGTTGCCAAAAACGAAAATTTGATGAACGGACAGATTCAGCGAACGCTCAAAGATATTTACGTCACTTTCAAAGCGTACAGGAGCAAGGTTGATTTGCTTTATCTGGCGTTCAGCGGCGGTAAAGATTCAATGGTCATGTTGGATTTAGTTCAGCGAGCTTTGCCGCACGATTCGTTTGAAATAATTTTCGGCGATACGACAATGGAGCTTAGCGACACTTACAAGACCGTCGACGAGGCGAAGAAATTTTTTTCCGATTTAAAATGGCACACGGCTCGCGCTCCTTTTGACGCAATCGACTCGTGGAAATTTATGGGACCGCCTGCGCGGAAAATTCGTTGGTGTTGTTCTGTCCATAAGGCAAGCCCGTCGCTTTTTAAGGTCAAAGAAATTGTTGCCGAGCGTCGCAAATGTTCTGTTGCCGACGTGAAAAATTTTCGCGCTATGGCTTTTATCGGCGTGCGTGCCGAAGAAAGTGAGACGCGTTCGACTTACGACAAAATTTCCGTGAGCCGCAAGCATCCCGCGCAGATAAATTTTTATCCGATACTCAAGTGGTCGACTGCCGAAATTTTTTTGTATCTGTTCTCGGAAAATCTTCCTTTCAATCAATCTTATCGGAACGGTTTGCCGCGCGTCGGTTGCAAACTTTGTCCGATGTCTTCAACGTGGTATGACTGCACTGCAAATCATCATTATGCTAAAGAGACGGCTCCTTATATTGAAACCGTATGTTCTTTGACAAATAAAAATTTTGCGGACGAGAATGACTGCAAAAAATTTTTTTCTGACAGAGGCTGGCAGGCGCGTGGCAGCGGAAAAACTTTGTCGATTGGCGAAAATAAAATCGAACTGCTCAAGGAAGGCGACAGGCACATTTTCACAATCACGAATGCAAATTACTCGTGGAAAAAATGGTTGCCTGTCCTCGGAGACTTTGTGGAAGTCGGCGACAATAAATTTTCTCTGCAATATGAAGGCGAGTCGATAATTTTCAACGTCGATAATCAAGCCGATAAAGAAATCATTTTTCTGCGCGTGCCCGCGTCAGACAAAAGAAATATTAAATTCTTGTCTTTGCTGAAAGGTATTTTGAACAAGGCGGCGTATTGTAAAAATTGTCGAGATTGTATGATAGAATGTCCGCACGGTGCTTTGACGATAACCGCTGACGACGTGCAGATTAAAAATTGTCGGCACTGCTACAGATGTTTAGATAAGCCGCAAGGATGTTTGGCGGCATGGTCACTCATAATAACAGGTGGTGAGAACTTGCGTTTAGAAAAATTAACGGACTACAGAGGATTCGGCTTCAAGAAAGACTGGTTGAAGATTTTCTTTGAAGATACTAAAAATTTTGATGCAAGCGGGCAACTCGGCGAAGTTATGGTTGTCGTCTTTAAAATCTGGGGCAAGCATAGTTATCTTCTGGACAAAAAAAATTTACCGCTCGAAGTCGTCGACAAATTAATTTCACTCGGTGCGGACAGTCTCAAAGTTTGGGGTTATGTTTTCGTAAATCTTGCTTACAATTCCAACCTTATAAATCTGTTCGTAAAAAGTTGCGGCTTTAACGAACCGCACGACAATAATTTTTTGTTGGAAATGTTCGGCAGTTCTCATTCGGACACGACGAAAAAAAATGCACTGAAAGCATTAAAAGCTACCTTGCGTTGTTCTCCGATTGGTGAAGAGCTTGGGCAAGGTATCTGCGAAGTTAAAGGCAATGCCGTCATTTCAATCACGCGAACTGCTTGGCAAAATCCCGAACCGCTCGTGATTCTCTACAGTCTTTATCAATTCGCAGAGCACGCGGAAAATCTTTACAGCTTTACTTTGACTGACTTACTTGACGACAACGACGAACGCGAAGCTTTAAGCCCGAAAATTTTGTTCGGTCTCGACGAAGAAATTTTGCGCCCGCTGTTGCAAGGTCTCTCCAACGATTATCCGAAATTTATCCGCGTGGAATTCAACAAAGGCATTCAAGAAAATATTTTCCTGAACAAAGACAAAACGCTCGATGACGTGATTCGGCTTTTCTGAAGCGAGGTGACGATTGCGCTTATGTTGTACAAAGAATATATCAAGGTTGAATCGGACTTCATTCCGGTTTTCTCGTCAAGCAGCGACAGAACTCATCCCGAAAGATGGAAGTCCTTTTATCCGCACGAGAGTTTCAAAAAAATTTTGACGTTGGTTGTTGAGACGCTGGAAAAAGGTTCCGCATTGAAAGATCGTCCGATTTGGATTCACGGCAGCTACGGCACGGGCAAAACTTTCGCGTCGTTTGTCGTCAAACATATTCTTGAAGACAGTCTCGCCGAGGCAGAAAAATATTTCACTCACAACGAGATAAATTCGTTGTGGCAACGTGTCGCGGGCGTTCGCAGCAAAGGAAAAATTCTTGTCGTTCATCAAAGTTCGTCGGCGGGCATAAATTCTCAGAACAAACTTTTCAACACGATAATCGAATCCGTCAAACGTGCTCTTCGCGAAAACGGCTGCACTTACACGGGCGCGGCGAGCATTCTCGAAAAAGTTTTGTCGACGCTCAAAGACTCCGACGCTACTTTCAACTTTCAAGCCGCCTTCAAAAAATATCGCGGGAAATTTTTGGCGTATTCGTCGCCCGAAGAAGTTATTGCAGATTTGGAGACGCTTGAAGGTCAGGAGCGTCTTGATTTGCTTGAAGATATTGCCGACGTGGCGGAAAAAGAATCTTATAATTGGTCGATGTCTGTGCAAGACGTTATCGATTGGTTGCGAGACGTGCGCGAGAAAAATAATCTCTGCGCCGTCTTTTTTATTTGGGACGAGTTCACCGAGTATTTTCGTAACAACGTCAACAACATAACGGGCTTGCAGGAAATTGCGCAGAACGCCGCCGGGTTGAGCTTTTATTTCTTCCTCATCACGCACACCGACGCCAACCAGCTAATCACCGACTCAACTCAGCGAAAAATTATTGATGCGCGTTTCAAAATTGCATCTATCGAGTTGGCGGAAAGCACGTCGTTTCAACTTATGGCGCAAGCTTTGAGGATTGATTCGGACTTAAAAGACGAGTGGAAAAAAAATTCTTTGGAGCTGTGGGAAAATGTTCAGCGCGACGCCGCGAATTTCATAATCAAACGCGACGAATCAATCAAGCTCGACGACATGAAAAAACTTTTGCCGATTCACCCTTACGCCGCATATCTGCTGAAATTTATCGCGCAGTCAATAAGCTCGAATCAACGGACGATGTTTCAATTCCTTTGCGCGGAGGACAAGGGCACTTTCAAAAATTTTATCGACAGTCACGGCTTTGAATTCGGCGGCGATAATTATTTGACGACGGATTTTCTGTGGGATTATTTTTTTCAAGAAGACAATCCCGACCTTGATAAAACTTTTATGGACGCGATGGGACATTACAACAATTTTGCGTCCGCTTGCAAAAACGACAATCAACGACGCATTTTAAAGACGACGTTGATTTTGTTTGCTCTGCAACAGAAAAGTTTTGGACGCGGCGGAGCAACTTCGCTCTTGCGTTCAACGCAGAAAAATATTTTTGCTTGCTTTGCAGGGACGCCGCTTGAAAATGAAGTTCGCCCGACGCTGAATTATTTTACGGACAGAGGAATTGTCAGCGCGTTGGAAGAAGGCAACGATACCAATTACATTTTGGCGACAACTCAAATTGATCCCGACCGCCTGGAAAATCTTCTTGGACAAGTGCGACGTGAAAAATCTTTCGACGCGATTATCAAAGATGATTTTTACGGCGTGTCAAAAGAATTTAAGCCGAGAGATTATCTCAAGTATCGTCTTAACGTTCAAATTATCTCGCCGACAAAATTTCTGCAGACAAGCACGTCGATTCAACTTGCCGACAATCAAATTTTGGCGTTTTATATTTTTGCCGCAGACGAAGACGAACAGGGCAAAGTCAATCAGACGATTCAAAGGATACGCGATAAATTTTCGGAACGCTGTATCGTCGCGGACTTTTCCGCCACGCCTTTTACGAAACAACGCTACGAAAAATTTGTTCAGAACAAGGCTCGCGAACTTTATTTCAAGGACGTGCCAAATCAGTCGGGACAAGTTAAGCTTGCTAAAAAATCTGCGGCGGATCTCGTCGAGGAATGGATTCGTCAACTTGCCGTGGCAACCGTGCGCGTGTACAGTTCCGACGAGGAATCAGTTCAAATTTCGGGCGAAGGCAATTTCTTTAAGTTGCTCAGGGAAATTAACAAAAAATTTTTCGGCGGCGGGCTTGAGGAAATTTCAATCAACGACAAACTTTTTGCTCCGAGCGGAATGACGGAAAACGTTGCAAAGCTTGCAATCGGCGGCGAACGAATCAAGGGTGCTCTAAGTTGGCTCAATCTGATTGGCGATCCTTTCCGCGAACTTGTCGGGCGCGGCGGCGATAAATATTGGTTGGCAACTCCTTCGCATACAATCTCCAAAATGAAACTTGTCGTCGATAATGTCATTGAAAACGGCTTGGCGCAACGAAACGAAACTGCTTTTGACGATATTTGGGACGCGTTGAAGAAACCGCCTGTCGGCTTGCTCAAATGCGCGGGAGCGATTTTCCTCTTTGCACTCTTGATGAAAGATTATGCCGACAAAAATTTCTACGTCCGCGACATCAACAACAACACGAGCACTTTGACGGGCGAGCGGCTTTGCAATTTAATCGTGAACACCGTCAAAGAATTGCCCGGCGCACAAGATAAATTTATCGTTAAGCAGACGCCCGAACATAAAAAATTTTGCCGGATAACGTCCGATATTTTCAATCTGCCTAAGGAAAAAATTAACTCCGTGGACGACGCGGCGAAAAATATAAAAGTTCGTCTAACGCAAAGTCATTATCCGTTGTGGTCGTTAAAATATTTTGTCGAGGAAACTTATTTCGACGCTCCGCACAAGGAAACTTATCTGCGCTTTTTGAATTTGCTTGAAGAACTCATAAATCCTCAAGCCGGGCGCGACGTTACGAAAGTTGCGGACGATATTTTTTCCATTTACGACAAAAAGTCCGTCGTTATCGAAGAGTTGAAAAACATTGTGCGCGAAGAAAATTTCAAGTCGGGCATGACGGGTTATATCGCTCAATATAAGCCGGAGCTGAAAAAAATTGTCGGGCGGCTCAAGCTCACGGGCGGCGAATATCTTTCGCGGCTCAATGAAAAACTTTCGGCGGATTCGGCGTATCTTTGGAAGATTGACGACGTGAATCGACAGATTGATAATCTTTTTGCCGAGTTGCGTTTGATTGAAGCGATTAACTTAATCCTTTCCGCGCCGCAAAAAAAATTGTCGGAAGCTTGTCGCGCTTTGGGCGATAAGCTCAACAAGATAAGAATTCCGCGTTCCGTCGTCGAAGAGTTTCAGCCGGATTTGAAAGACTTGTTGCAAACTTTTTCTGCTCTTCGCAACAACACCGAAAAAAATTTCGCACAGGCGGCGGAGCAAATCAATCAATCGGCGCAGATGTTCACGGACTTTTTCGAGAATCAATTTGAGTTTTTCGCCAAAGCTTTGACTGAATACGTTGACGGCGCGATTGATTCAAAACTCGTCGAGAAACTTTTCAGTGACGCTCCCGCAGGAATTTTTTTCAAGCCGCGTGAAGATTTTGTTCGGCAGATGAACTCGCGCTTACAACAATTCCGCCAAGACGAGAAGACCGATAAATTTTTCGCAACGTGGCATGAAGTCACGGGCACGACTTCTCCCGCCGATTGGTCAAAGCAAAACGAAATTCCGATTCTCTGCGCCTTCCAAGATTGTCTTGACGAGGCTCAGGAATGTTTTTACGCGCTTAACGAGAAATCACGGTTGGCAGACGAGACAAAACTTGATGCGGCGATAAAATTTATTCGCAGTGAAAAACTCTCGCGCCTTGCCGATAAAAAATCTTGCGAGCGAATGTTCGTGAATTATTTTTGCGGAGAAGATTATTCTGTCGTTATCACCACTGAAGATTTGCGCGAGATTCTACGCCGACATTTGGGCAATAACGTTTATTCTTGGTTCTCGAACAGAGAATCGCAGATTAGAGACTTTGCAGAAAAAAACTATCAGGAAAAATTTTTGCCTACAGTCCGTGAAAAAGTTCATGAGTTATCTGCTGAGGAAGCGCAAAAATATCTTGAAGAACTTATCGTCAGAGATACGCTGTTAGGCATTCGGGTTTTGAAAAATTCTTGAGGTAAGCGAGATGAATACTTTTGAAACTCTCGACGCGCTGAAAAATTTTTTGCAAGTTGATGCGGGACAAAAAACTTTTTCGCCTGTGCGATTTATAAATGTTGATTCGTTGTCGGACTGGTTCGAAATGAAAAATTTTTTGAGCACGTTGACGACGGATTTTATTTTTCTGTCAAATTGCTGCGCGGGCAATGATACTTTTCCGAATTTGCGAAGATTGCGCGACGACTTACGGCGAGAAACTCGAAATGTTTGTATCCTGCCGCTGTCGGAATTTTTGCGCGTAAATCCCGACCGAGCGTTGCAGGAAATAAATTTCTTCTTGAATTTGCACAAGAGCGAAGTTTATTCGTTCCGAACTTATTTTTTGATGTATCGGCTGAAAAGTTTCTTCTTGTCGCTGAAAATCACCGACCCGCGCAAAAAAGATTGTCTGCTCCTGTCAAATTCGGAAGCGGTTGACGATTATTCACTGACGATAATTCAAAAGTCCATGCCGCTCAAGACTTCGGGAGAGCGCGTCGACGGTTTCAAACAATATCTGCAGTATTGGGAGAAGTCGCCGAACGCGTCGTTGACTTTGTACACGGAAAACGCCGTTCATTTGCAGGACAAAAAATTTTTCGACGATGTGAAAGTTATCGCCAATGCTTTTGATTTGTTGCGTCATCATTACAATTTGCCCGCCGAACTCAAAAAAAATTTCGGGTGCGCGGAAAATTGGCAAAGGCTTGCCGAATTGGTCGCGACCACAGGAAATTTTGACCGGGCGTTTTGCAAAGAATTTAAAGTCGACACTTTCAGCACGAGTGCATTTAAGAATTTCGGCAGACTTGAAAATTTCCGGCAATGGCTTTTGTGGCTGCGGTGCATTGTAAAAAACTCCGGCTATTTGGCTCGTTGCGCCAAGTCGTCAAAATCGCCGGAAGAGTTCATCACAAAAATTTACGAGCTGATTTTTTCCCTTGCCGACGAAAAAATTTTTGATGAATTTTGCAACGAGCGTCGGGAAATTTTATCGCTGATGAAAATTTTGCCGCCCGAAAATTTTATTGAGCACGTTCGCCAAGCCGATAAACGACTTGCCTTGAAAGTTTTAACGGACAATTCTCAAACGGAGCGACTGATGATTTTTGAGACATTGCAAAAATTCAGGTTTAACGAATCGGATTCTGCGCGGAAAATTTTACGACGAACTTTCCCGACGTTGGCGAGTTATTTGGCTGACGGCGCGAAAAGTTTTACGGAAGAGCAAACGGAATATTTTTGCCGCTATCGTTGGCTCAAAGTGCTAAATCGACTTACGGAGGATTTTAATCGGCGCGTCACGGAACTTGCTCGGAACGCGGGCAGAAATATTTACGCTTTGAAGTCGAGAAACGAAATTGTCGGCGAGGAATATTCGGACACGGCGGCGATTTTTTTTGTTGACGGATTTGGCGCGGAGTACATGTATTTTTTCGCATCCGACTTTGCAACGCTTGAAGAAAATTTTTCGCTCAAGTATCGGGTCGGACGTTGCAATTTGCCTTCCGTAACGGAGCTGAACAAAGATTTTTTGCAAGGCAGAAACGTTGCGGGAGAATTGCTCGAACTCGACACGTTAAAGCACGACAGTCGAACTTATCCCGAAAATATTTTGGCTGAACTTAAATTTCTCTCGACGCTCAAAGAAAAAATTTTGCGTGCGCTCGACTTGCATGAAAAAATAATTCTTTGCGCAGATCACGGAACGAGTCGTTTGGCTGTGCTTGCCCGTCAAACAAAATTCGACAATGCTTTTCCGGCTGAAGGTCGACAAATTTACAAAAGCGGACGATTCGCCGATATTTTGCCGTGTGATGAAAAAAATTTTCCGACGGCTCTCGAATACGACGAAAAAATTATTTTTGCCGATTACTCGCGCTTTGTTCAAAAGGGCGCACCCGGCAACGAGATTCACGGCGGCGCGTCATTGGAAGAAATTTTGGTGCCCGTCATCACGATTGAACGTCGTAAAAACATTTCGGAGCCTAAAATTCAATCGCCTCTTCCAAAAGTTAAGCGCGGCATTGCCGACAACAAAAACTTTGACATTTGACGAGGAGGCGACCGATATTGAATGAAACTTTGAATGCAAAGCTGAAGAAATATTTTGGTGACATGCTCGTCTATAAGTCGTCCGCCAATACAAAATTCTTTTCTTCATTGAGTTTGCCGTCATTCATGCGCGATTGGCTGGTCATGCGCTTTTCAGACGAAGACGGGCACGTTGACACAGAAGAAATTTCCGCTTACGTCAAAAAGGTTATTCCGAAGGAAGATCAGTGGAATAAGTATATGATTGACATGCTCCGCCACGGTGAACGCCCGCGCTTTCTGGCTAAAGTGAAAATCGACTTCGACACGCGCAATCGTCGTGCTCTTTTCAATCTGCCGGACTTTGCTTTTCCGAAAAAAAAAGACGACGCCATTGCCGATTGGAATGTCGTCGAAAAAAATCAGAAATATTTGATGTCACCGACCGAAGCTTGGGGAATTGTCGAACTTTCCTGCCATGAAGATTCAAGGACGGGAAAAAATATTTTTCGTCTAACCGACTTCGTGCCGTTCTGTCCTTACACAATCGACACGGACTATTACAAGAATGCACGAAAAAATTTTTCTACAGACGAGTGGACAGACGTTTTACTCGGCGCGATTGACTACAATCCTCAAGGCTTTGAAACTCCAAGTCAAAAATTTTCCATGTTGAAAAGACTGTTGCCCTTTGTAGAAAAACGAATGAACTTAATCGAACTCGCGCCCAAGGAAACGGGCAAATCCTATGTTTTCTCGAATATCAGTAAATATGGCTGGTTGATTTCGGGCGGCAGTATCACTCGCGCCAAAATGTTTTTCGACATGAACAAAAAAACTGCGGGACTTGTTTCACATTACGACTACATTGCACTTGATGAGATTCAAAGCATAACCTTCAAAAACGATGCTTTGGAAATGCAAGGCGCACTTAAAGGATATTTGGAGAGCGGCGAATATCGCGTCGGAAGCGACAGACATTCAGGCGACGCAGGATTGGTTTTACTCGGCAACATTGATTCTTATCGAATGAATGAAAGCAAAAATATGTTTGTCGACCTGCCGGAGATTTTTCGAGAGTCCGCGCTTATCGACAGATTTCACGGCTTTATCAAAGGTTGGACGATTCCAAAGATGAAAGAAAATCTTAAAGCGAATGACTGGGCTTTGAACGCGGAATATTTCAGCGAAATTGTTCATTCACTCCGCGAGGAACTTCAATATCGCGTTATCGTCGATCAACTTTTGGATGTTCCGAAAAATGCCGCCACGCGTGACACTGAAGCGATTAAAAGAATTTGTACAGGATTTTTAAAATTGTTATTCCCTCACGTAAAATCTGCTGAACAAATAAATGAAACGGAATTTGAAATCTATTGTCTTCGACCTGCCAAAGAAATGCGCAGTACAATCAAAACACAACTGGGCATTTTGGATTTTGGCGAATTCGGTCAATCGACTATACCGGATATAAAAGTTAAACGTTAAAATTTTTTTGAAAAGCATGGGGAGCCTTAAGCGTCTGCGTCCGGTGACAGCTCGATTTTGCCGCGTCTTCAAACTTTTTTTCTAATCCAATCCGTTGTGAAGGTTGATAAATACAAACTCGCGTTCTGCCGCCATTTATTCCAACGTATCATTGACTAAGAATTTTGGCGCATGATTACAAGCTTTTTTCTAACCTCACAACGAATGAATTAGGGAAGTAGTTGCTATTTCTCTGTTTCCCTAATTCAGCACGTCGTTCATCATGGCGATAATTTCTTCGCGCTTAGCTTTGACGGGCGTTGAAGTCTCGTTGACGGCGCGATCAAAATTGCACAGCGCATTGAACGGACAATATTTGCAAGCGTCGTCGTCAACAGAAAATTTCGCGGGCTTAACTTCAATGCAACCGCTCAAAATTTTTTCGGCAGTCTTCAACAAAATTTTTTCCGCGTAGGCAACAATCGTCTGCAAGTCGTCGCGGCTCACGAGATTTTTCTTGTTAAGGTCAACGAAATTCTCGGTGCTGTCGACGGCTTTTTTTATGTTGTCGTCAATGCGAATCAGTCCCGGCATTTTGAGCTCATCGTTGGCTTTCGTCGACGCCTCAGCCTCGTTGCGACCATTAACGTTAGACATTTTGAGCAGACAATAGAGCATCGCTCCGGCATCACGTTCGCCGACAAGATTTTTCGCCGCGCCGAGATAAATCGCCAATTGCAAGCTCAAGCCGCCGAAAATTTTTTTCAAGCTGATTGACGCCTTGCCCGTCTTGTAGTCGATAATCAGAAAATATTTCCCGTCGCCGCTCAAGTCGATTCGGTCAATTCGTCCGTTCAACTGCAATTCGCAAGTCTCAATGCTCAACGCGGAATGAAAGTCCGTCTCGAAAATCTGCGGATGAAAATCGCTGACCTTGTCCAATTCAATCAAGCGGCTCAAACTTTCGACGGCGACTTTTTTAATGCGTTCGCGGCGATGTTCAAGCGTCTTGGTGCTAAGCAGAATTCTATTGTGGACGTTCGGCGTTATGGTGTCCAAAATTTTTTCGACGCGGCTTTGAAGTTCGACGCCGGTAACCGACGACCATTGACGATTCTCGCGCTTCAAATCTCGTCCGAAACGATTCATCACGGCATGCAAAATGTCTCCGATGTCGGGCGATTGAACTTTGTATTCGGCGCGCTCCTGCAGATTGAGACCGTATTTGGCAAAAAAATTGAACGGGCAAGCGTTGAAGTCTTCAAACCGTGTGACTGATGCGCTTATCTTCCGTGACGGCGCGTAAAGTTTTTGTGCAGTCTCCGTTGACAATGTGCGCTCTCCTGCCGCGAAAATTTCACTGCCGAGATTTTGCAGAACGTCAAGCTCAACTTTTTCCGTCGTCAACGGCAAGATTGTCCGCAACTTTGTCAAAAGCGGTGACGGCGAAATTTTTCTGCCTTCAGCGTCGGCTATCGGGTGCGACAAAATCAAAAGCTCGCGAGCCTCAGTCAAGCCGCGATATATCAAAAATTTTTCCGCCAATGCCTGTTCTTGTCCGCCACGAGAAATTTCTACGCCCGATTCGTTGAGCCGCAACCTGTCCGCGTCGTTGAGCAAATTTTTTTCGAGAACTTTGCGCGGGAAATTTTCATCGCTGAATCCCAAAACGAATATCACTCGCGAATTCTGCAACGAGTTCTGATCGAATTGCGCAACGGTCACTTCGTCCAGTCCCGGCGGTATCAGCGACATTTCCAGCGCGTCGAGTCCTTCGCCGATTATCGATTCAAATTCCGTCCGCGTGATTGAATCTTCGCCCAATGCGTCAACGACTTGTTCGAGCAAATTTATCACGTCGTCCCAAATTTTCAGATGTTCCCGCGAAAGTGCCAAGTTCCCGCGAATTTCTTCAGCCTGCGACCAAGCCGCAAGTCTTTCGTGAACGTTCAACTCTTCCAGCAAATTGAAAAGTGCCGTCGTCAATTCCGTGACGTTTTTGTCGGAAGCCTTGACGTTTTCGGCGAAGTGAATCAGCGGCGCGGAGACTGCCTGTCGAATTGCGTTGACTCTGTCGATTAGTTCAAGCTCCTGCGAATCTGCGGGACGGTTTGGCGAATCCAACGACTTCACGCGCCGCAAATCCCATGAACGTTGCCACGTCGATAAACCTTTCAAGCCGAATTCGATAACGTAATTTTCCAACAGGTCGATGTCCTCTGCCGCCGCGTCGAAAAATCCTGTACGCAAGCAACGGAAGATTGATTCACGCCGCCAGCCGCGCAGGACTTCCAACGCCGAACGAATTAATTCAGCAAGCGGATGATGTGTCGCGGGACGTTTCATGTCGACGAAAAACGGTATTGCATGAACTTCAAACAGCGGTTGAATCAGCGCGAAGTAAGTTTCGTCGCGGGCAAGAACTCCGATTTCACGAAGACGATAACCGCCTTTGACGAGCCGCAAAATTTCTCGCGCGACTGCCTCGACTTCTGCACGACGATTGACAGCCTCAATGACTTTCAAGCCCGTTGCGTCGTCAAAATTTTTCGGTGCGCGGTTGAAAAGTCTTTGCTCCAAAATTTTCAGCGACGCGGCTTTGAATCTGCGCGGACTGTCAAGGCGAGTGATTTTGTATTCAACGCCGACTTCTTCCGCCAAATTTTTCAGCGTCTTGAACGTTTCAAATGCGCGATTGAATAATCCGACGTCTTGAAGATTTTCGCGGCTGTTAAGGTTTGTGTCCATCGTCAACGTTATGTGAACATTGCGGGCGCACGTAAAAATTTTGCGCAAAAAATTTCGTTGCTGCGGGTCGAAGAAGATAAAGCCGTCAACAAAAATTTCCGTGTTCGCGATTGTCGGAGATTGATCCAAAATTTCCGTCGCGTGTTCAAGAAGATTTTCGTCGTCGGTGAGTTTGTCAATCATCACGGCGCGAAAGTCTTCCGTCAACGCAGACAAGTCGCGGAGTTTGTCGCGGAGCTCGTCGTCGGAAACTTTATCGGCAGCCTCGTTGAGTTTGTCGGCGTCGATTGAGTAGGTGCGCAACTCTTTCAGCTCGTCGGACAAAATTTCAGCAAAGCCGTGTTGCTTGGCGGCACGAACAAAAAATTTCAACTCGCCGGCTTTATCACGACGCAAAAGAATTTTTCTCAACAGCAAACGTCGTCCGATCTCTGAAATGCGCGGAAGGAGTCCGCCGCCGACTTCGTCAAGAATCTGTCGTGCGAAACGGTTAAAGCTGTTCATTCGCGTATTGACTGCGCCGCCGGTCATTGCCGCAAGCTCCAGTTCCGCGCGGTAAGTTTGATATGCGGGCAACAGAAAAATTATTTCGGTCTTGAGCGGTTCGCGTTCAAGAATTTTTTTTGCACGTCGCAGGCACTCGAACGTTTTGCCGACACCTGCACGCCCGATAATTAAATCAACCATAAAAATTCCTCACGACGACTTTCAAGCGTTGTACTTGAGTTTCAATGCGGCGGCGACAAATTCGCGGAAGAGCGGATGCGGATGATTCGGGCGCGACTTCAATTCGGGATGAAATTGGCAGCCGACAAACCACGGGTGCAAATCTTTTTCCAACTCGATAATCTCAACCAAGCTGTCGTCCGGCAAAACTCCTGCGATAATCATTCCGTGCGACTTAAAAATTTCGCGGAACTTGTTGTTGAATTCAAAGCGGTGGCGGTGACGTTCGCTGATGTTGTCAGTGCCGTAAGCTTGAGCCGTGTGTGTGTCCGACAAAACTTTGCAAGGGTACGCGCCCAAACGCATGGTACCGCCTTTTTGCGTGACGGTGATTTGAGAATCCATCAGCGCGATAACCGGGTGTTCTGTGTCGGGATTGAACTCGGTTGAATTCGCATCAACAAATCTGCAGACGTTGCGAGCAAACTCAATCGCGGCGCACTGCATTCCTAAACACAATCCGAAGAACGGAATTTTATTCACACGAGCAAAATTTATCGCCTTAATCTTGCCTTCAATGCCTCTGTCTCCGAATCCGCCGGGCACCAAAATTCCGCGGCAACCGTTAAAAATTTCGTCAAGGTCGGTGTCGGGACGCTCAATCTTCTCGGCGTTGACAAAGTTGATTTTAACTTTTGCGCAGTGTTCAATGCCCGCGTGATGAAGAGCCTCGACGACGGAGATATAAGCGTCGGGAAGTTCGACGTATTTGCCGACGAGCGCGATTTTAACGGAACGTTCGGGATTTTTTATCTTGTGCACCATGCGTCGCCAATCGTCGAGCTTCGGCGGTGATTGCGGCAGATTTAATTTGTCGAGAACAATTTTATCAAGACCTTCGCTTTCCATGATGAGCGGCACTTCGTAAATCGTCGACGCTGTCCGATTTTCAATGACAGCGTTTTCGTCCACGTCGCAGAAAAGAGCTATCTTGCGTTTAAGTTCGCGAGTGATTGGATAATCTGTTCTGCAAACCAAAATATCCGGCTGAATTCCGATTGCGCGAAGTTCTTTGACGCTGTGTTGAGTCGGTTTAGTTTTGAGTTCGCCGGCAGCTCCGATGTACGGCAAAAGCGTCACGTGGATATAGAGCGCGTCGTTTTTGCCGACTTCCTTTTTCACTTGCCGAATCGCTTCAAGAAACGGCAGGCTTTCAATATCGCCGACAGTGCCGCCAACTTCCGTTATCACAACGTCCGCCTTATCAGCTTCCGCAACGGCATAAACGCGGGCTTTAATCTCGTTGGTGACGTGCGGGATGACTTGCACCGTCGAGCCGAGATAATCGCCTTTGCGTTCTTTGGACAGCACAGACCAATAGACTTTGCCCGTCGTCGTGTTTGAATGTTTGCTAAGGTTAATGTCGATGAATCGTTCATAATGTCCCAAATCCAAATCGGTCTCCGCGCCGTCGTCGGTCACGAAAACTTCGCCGTGCTGATACGGGCTCATTGTGCCGGGATCAATGTTGATGTAAGGATCAAACTTTTGAATCGTAACTTTCAAGCCGCGGCTTTTGAGAAGTCTGCCGAGCGATGCCGCAGTAATTCCTTTGCCGAGCGACGAAACTACTCCGCCGGTCACAAAAATATATTTAGCCATGTCTGTCCTCCGAAAATCTCCTAGGGCGTGTTGGTAAATTGTCTCGTGTGCTCGATTGAGGTTGTAACTTTCCTTTTGTTAATTGAACTTACTTTTCTTTTGCTGCGCCCAAAAGAAAAGTAAGCAAAAGAAAAGGGCGTTTGACCGGCAAAGAAACATCCTGTTTCTGTTGCCGGCGGCGCACATCCTTGTGCGCCGGGTCTCAGCTCTATTCAACGTGACTTTACCAACAGTTCCTGATTTTTCTGCGCTTTATTCTGCCAATGGAAACTTTTTCCTGCCGAAAATTGAGCGCAACCCTTTCGGAAATTTTTTATACCTTGAATTGACAAAAAAAAAAAACAATTATAATAGTCTAAGGTAAGCTAAAAATTTCTATCGGTTGGGAGATGAGCAGAATGTTTAAACGATGTATTGCAGCCTTGACGGTTATAGCGGCGATAGTTTGTCCTGTCACCAATGCCGAACCTGTTCAAGACGTCGAATCGATGGTTGAGCGCGGTACGGTCAAAATCGAGTACACGTCTCGCGAAGTCGGCAACGGTAACGGTCGCGACAACTTTCACGAAAGTCCTTGGACAGAGTTGGAACCGACGACGCCTGTTACACCACCGACAACGCCAAATGAACCCGTTTAGACAACCGTTCAAGTTCCGCAAACAAACATGCCGAGCGAAACTTACAATGCCAATGACGAATGGCTTGTTTACTGGTACATTTGCGGCACCAATCTCGAAACGGATCACAGTCAAGCTACTACGGACATCAAGGAGGCTATGCAAGTACAACTTCCGCCCAACGTGAAAGTGCTCATTCAAGCAGGCACCGCCAATCAATGGCATGACCCTATCAACGGCAACGGACGCTATCTTTACGATTCCAACGGTTTGACGCAAATCTCTGCCTTTGAATCGAACATGTACGAATCGGGAACTCTCGCAGATTTTCTGAAATACGGCGAACAAAATTACAAAGCCGACCACAGAATTTTAATCTTTTGGAATCATGGCGGCGTCGGCGGAGTTTGCCAAGATCAAGAGAATACCGGCGAAATTATGAGTTTGAATGCTCTCAGCAGTGCGATTAAAAGAGTTTACGGTGAATCACCTGCCAAACCGCCCTTTGAGCTTATCGGATTCGACACATGCTTAATGGGCTCTTATGAATGTGCGAACAATATCAACGGCTTCGCGAGATACATGGTTGCTTCAGAGGCAAATGAAAACGGATACGGTTGGTATTACACCGACTGGCTTGCGCAACTGGCTGAGCATCCCGAAAGCAACGGCGCGGTATTGGGCGAAAAAATTTGCTCCGGCTCTTTGGAGGATTGTAAACGTAAGAACGATTGGTTGCAGTCGACTTTCTCTGTTGTCGACATGAGCGCGTTTCACCGCTTACAACAAGCGCACGAAGAATATTTCACGGCAGCAATTAATCAAGCCAATACTTCAACGAGATTCATTTCGGATTTCGCTAACATTGTCGACGGCGAAGGCTCCTTGACAGAAGGCTACAGCAAATGTTACGTGGATTTGAAGAGTCTCGCGACGAACACCCAAAACCTTTTGCCTGAAGCCTCAAGAAATTTGCTTAGTGCGATTGACGCCGTGATTGTCGGGCAACCGAGCAACGGTGCCGAACGAACAGGCGGCGGTATTTCCACCTACTACCCATATGATGGTTATTGCTCCCCAAAATATTTAGAACAAGATTCCGCCTCCGACAGGCAAAAAGCATTTTACAGGCTCGTTAGCGGTGCCGCGCCAAGTGTTACGGCAGGAGTTACGGCTCAAACCGGGAAATCGACTAAAAGCAGTAGGTTTAATGTAGCGGCTCTGCGCGGACATTCTGTAACAATAGAAAACGATCAAGCCGTCGTCAGACTCACGCCGGAAGAAATGGAGAATGTCTCGAAAGTCACTTGCATTATAGGGCGGAGCGTTGAGAAGGCTAATCCCGAACTTGGCATTAAAGAGGAAGGCGGTATCTTCCTTGGGAGCAATATCGCCGTTAAATCCGACAGACAAACGGGCACTTTCCGCAGTAATCTGAAAGCCACTTGGCCTGCACTTGACGGACATTTAATTTCAATGGAAAGAACTTTCGCCGGAAACGGTTACGAACTTTTTGACGTTCCGATATTGCTGAACGGCAATCCGCGCGTGTTGCAAATATCTTATAACCAATCCACTAAAGAATACACCATCGAACGTGCAAAAAAGAAAGTCGATAAAAATGGTATGTCGAGCCGCGATGTTGATTATCTCAAGGCGGGCGACGAGATAAAGCCGTTGTTCCTCGCTTTGGTTTATGGCGACAGCGACGACGACAATGACGAAAATGTAATACTCAAAGCTCCTACCGCAGACGGCGAGATTATCGTCTTGAAATGGACTGTTGGCGAATCGTTCACAATCGGTCAGAAGCCTAAAATCGAAGAAAAAATGCTTGATGATGAAGCCGGACGTATCGACGATTACGCTTATGCTTTTGTCTTCCATGCTCCCGACGGCAGCGCGGCTTGGTCAGATTTTGTCGAGTTTTATTTGCTTGACGACGAAATAAATTTTTACGACCAAAAATCCGACAGCTGAAAATTTTTGCTTAACTAAAAAACCGCTCAACTTTCATCGGGCGGTTAATTTTTTTGCTGATAAGGTCAGGCAGTTTTAACGGTCTTGGTTGTTGAGCGCGAACGCTTGGTTTCGGGCGGATACCAATCGGTTAAGCCCCATTGACCGTCGCCGGCGTGCTGAAAGCGGCTGTCCATGTTAATCATCGTGTAAATTTCGGAAATCGCCGCCGCCTCGTTTTGAACGGTCTTGCCTTTTTTGGCGATGACCTCGCGAATCAGTTTCTTGAAGTAAATCGGATTGTCCTTGCCCGCCGCGCTCAAGATTTGGTAGGCAATATCGACTTCGCTCATTTCCGCGAAAGATTTGTTTTCGTCGACAACGGGTCTTCTTACGGCAGTATCTGTCGGATTTTGCTCACGAAATCTTTCCAACTGCTGTGGTTTATTGCTTTTTATGTTGTGTTGTCCGGGCATCGCGCCGGTCGAACGATCCACATTCGGACCTATCATATCGCCTTTCCAATCTGTCAAGGCCATTTAAATCGCCTTCCTTTCTGCAGGTTACGGAAATTTTTTTTTAAAGCGAGCCGCCGAGGTTTGTCAAAGAATCAATGACGCACGCGCAACCGGGTCTGATGTGCTGCATGACGAAAAACATTTTATCATTTGGCAAGCCGACGCAACCGCCTGTCCAAGGATATTTTGTGCCAAAGCAGTGCATGAACAGCGCGGAGCCTTTGCCGGGCGTGCACTCTGAATTATAGCCCATGTTCAAGCCGTAAAGATAATGCGGATTGTAATCAAGCAAATGTTCGCTGTAACGCGTCTCGAAATTGGCGGGAGCCTCGCGAATGTCGACGAATTGATTGTATTTGTAATTCCAATCGCCCGACCAATAGTGATTCGCGTCGACTTGATGATATTCAATGGCGCAACCGGGATCGGGAGCAATTCCAAACGCGAAGTTGAAATAAAACGTGCCGACCGGAGTTTTATGATCGCCTTCTTTGACTTTGCCGAGACCGTTCTTGCCGATAAAGCCCGGCGTCGTCATAATCATTTGCCATTGACCGTTAATCTTCTCGTGCATTGAAATCCAAGCAGTCGTTCCTTGAATGCCTGCCACGACAACCATTTGCTCCGAATTCTGCGCGGCGTATAAATTTTTTATCCATTGCGGCGAAGGTTGAGCTTGAGCCGTTTGACAAAACATAATCATCAACGCCACCAATCCCAAAAAAATTTTTCTCATAAAGTCCCTCCGAGATTTGTTAGAGCTTGTTGGTAAATTTTCGTTGAATAGAATTGATACCCGGCGCGCATGGACGCGCGCCGCCGCCGTTAGGCGCAGGATTGCGCCGTGGCGGTTTGAAGCGTCTTTCTTTTTGCTACTTTTTCTTTGACGCCGACAAAGAAAAAGTAGAACAAAAAAAATTAAAATGCAATTTACCAACACAGCCTAACGAATCAATCACGCCGTTAACTTCTTGAGTCCCAAAAAAATTTTTCTCATCAAAACGAACCTCCGAGATTTGTAAGCGAATCAATCACGCAGGCGCAACCGGGCTGAATGTGTTGCATGATGAAAAGCATTTTATCTTCCGTCATCGCAACACAACCCATAGTAAAAGGTCTGCCGGGCTTTGAACAGTGCATAAAAAGCGCGGAGCCTCTGCCGGGCGTGCATTCGGCATTGTAGCCCATGTTCAGCGCGTAATTGTAAAACGGATTGTAGCCAATCAAATGCTCGCTGTAAGTCGTGTCGAAATTGTAAGGAGCCTCGCGAATGTCGACGAACTGATTGTATTTGTAATTCCAATCGCCCGACCAATAATGATTCGCGTTGATTTGATGATATTCAAAGGCGCAACCGGGATCGGGCTTGATGCCAAACGCGAAGTCGAAATAAAACGTGCCGACCGGAGTTTTATGATCGCCTTCACGCGTTTTGCCCAGTCCGTTTTGTCCGATAAAGCCCGGCGTCGACATAATCTGTTCCCATTCGCCCAAAGAATTTTTCTCGTGCATTGAAATCACTGCCGACGAGCCGTAAGTTGCCGCCACGACGACCATTTGATTGACTTCCTGCGCGACGGGAAGATTTTGCACCCATTGCGGCGACGGTTGAGCTTGAGCCGTTTGACAAAGCATAATCATCACTGCCGCCAACATTGCCAAAAAATTTCTCATTCCTAATTCCTCATTCCTAATTGAATTACATCCTTTCGGGAGCAGAGACGCCGAGCAAATTCAGCGCGTGTTCAATCGTGTGACGAGTGACTTTGAGCAACGCAAGCCGAGCAATAGCCAAATCTTTTTCGACGCCCAAAATTCTGCAGTCGCGATAAAATGCGCTGAACGTCGACGCCAAATCGTAAACGTAGCGGGCAATTCTCTGCGGTGCGTATTCTTCGGCAGCCTTCGCAATTTCGTCGGGATACTCGAAGATTTTGTTAATCAAGTCGACTTCCGCCGTTGAATTCATCAGCGAAAATTTCGGTTCATCGTCAATCGTCAAGCCTGCCTCGGAAGTTTGACGGAAGATTGAACAGATTCTCGCGTGCGCATATTGAACGTAGTAAACGGGATTGTCCGCGCTCTGCGACTTAGCCAAATCCAAATCGAAATCAAGTTGGCTGTCCGTCGAACGCATTAGGAAAAAATATCTCGCCGCATCGGTGCCGACTTCCGCCATCAATTCGCGCAGTGGAATTGCCGTGCCCGCACGCTTTGACATTTTGACAGCTTCGCCGCCGCGAAACAGACTGACCATTTGCAGAAAAATAATCTTCAACTTTTCGGGATTGTAGCCGAGCATTTTCATCGCCGCTTTGACACGAGCAACGTAGCCGTGATGATCTGCGCCCCAAAGATTTATCAGCTCACCGAAGCCGCGATCGAATTTGTTTTTGTGATAAGCAATGTCTGCGGCAAGATAAGTCGGCTCTCCGTTCTCGCGAACAACCACGCGGTCTTTGTCGTCGCCGAATTGTGAACTTGCCAGCCAAAGTGCGCCGTCCTTCTCGTAAATGCCGCCGTTCGACTTGAGAATTTCAATCGCCGCGTTAATCTTGTCCGGGTGCAAAGTGCGTTCGCTGAACCAAACGTCAAATTCGACGCCGAAATTTTCCAGGTCGTCTTTAAGCTCAAGCATCTTGTCGACGTAAGCAAGTTCGCCCAAAATTTTCAAGCGTTCGTCTTCGGGCAATGTGATAAACTTGTCGCCGTGCCGGGCAATGATTCTTTTGGTCGTGTCGATGATGTCAACGCCTTGATAGCCGTCTTCGGGAAAGTCAATTTTTTCGCCGAGCAACTCAAGATAACGCGCGTTGACAGATTTTGTAAGCTTGTCCATTTGATTTCCGGCGTCGTTGATGTAATATTCGCTCTCGACGTTGTAGCCCGCCGCACGCATGATGTTGACGATTGCCGAGCCTGCTGCCGCGCCGCGACCGTGTCCGACGTGCAAAAGTCCCGTTGGATTCGCGCTGACGTATTCAACTTGAATGGTGACGTTGCCTTTGTTCGGCAGGTGACCGAAATTTTTTCCCGCGTCGAAAATTTTTTTGAGCTCACGATAAATCACGTCGCCGCGCAGATAAAAATTCATAAAGCCCGCACCGGCAATTTCAATGCGTTCGATGATGTCGGAGCTGATTCGCGCCTTAATCTCTTCAGCGATTTTTTTTGGCGATGTGCGGAAAATTTTTGCCGTCTGCATGGCGAAGTTTGTCGCGAAGTCTCCGAATTCTTTTTTTGGCGGAACTTCCAATGCCACGTCGGGCAGCGTGTCGGAAAATTTTAATGCGCCGTCATTCATAGCCGCTTCGACTGCCGATTTGACTGCCGCCGCGATTTTTTCTTTAGTCTGCAAATTTTTCCCTCCTGTAAAAGTTTTCAAAGTTTATTCGGCGAATACGGCTTTATTCCTGCGCAATGATTGACACTGAAAAATAAATGTGATTTAATTGCCGCGAGCGGATGTGGCGGAATTGGCAGACGCGCCGGACTTAGGATCCGTTGCTTTCGGGCGTGAGGGTTCGACTCCCTCCATCCGCACCAAAATTCAGTTAGGAATTAGGAATTAGAAATGAGGAATTGGGAATGGATTGGTTGTTGCTTATCGTTGCGGCTTACGTCGTCGGCTCCATACCGACCGGCTTAATTTTCGGCAAACTCATCTGGAAAAAAGATCTGCGACGCTTCGGCTCAAAAAACATCGGCGCGACAAATGCCTGGCGAGTTATCGGCAAGAAAGCAGGTCTTTTGATTTTTGTCCTCGACTTTCTTAAAGGTCAAATCGGCGTCTTAATCGGTTGCTGTCTCTTCGCCACGCCCGGTGCAATGGTCGTCGGCGGTCTCTTCGCAATGCTCGGTCACATTTTCCCGCTGTTCCTCGGCTTCAAAGGCGGCAAAGGTGTCGCAACGGGTCTCGGCGTCATCTCAACGCTCATGCCCAAAGTCACGGCGATTGTCGTTATCGTCTGGCTCGCATTGGTTTTGCTCACGCGTTACGTTTCTGTCGGCTCAATCGTCGCGGCACTTCTCACACCTATTCTCGCGGCACTGTTCAAAGTCCCGGCAGTATTCTTCGCGTTTGCATTGGCGGCAGCAGTCGTCATCGTTTGGCGGCACAGAGAAAATATCGCTCGCTTAAGAGCCGGGCGTGAAAACAAATTTTAAGGCGGTGAATTTGATTGATTAAGAAAATAATTTTGCTCCTCGCGCTGATTTTTTTGACGACGACAACAAACGTTGAGGCGGCGGACGAAGAGTCTCCCTTTGATGTTTTGGCGTCAACTTATTCGGAAGGAGCAACCGAAGCACTCGCATTGGTCAGGGCTAAGGAAAACGGCTCGTTGGGTTTTGCAGTTGTTGATTTTTCGATTAAAGAGATCGCTTTTGCCGACTACTCGCGCGAACTTTACGACTTTTATCTGCAAAAAGACCCTGTGCTATTTGCGCTGATGTTGCCGGATCAAGAACGCGGGCAACTTGATGACGAATTGGGCGCGTGGAACAACAAATTTCACATCATTCCGGTTTACGCGTTGTTCAACGTGAATAACGGACAAGTCGTCTGCGAAAAACCGTTTTATTCGGCAAGCGACCCGAACGCCACGCACTTTCAAGCACCGATTCAAAATCCCAAACACACGCGATTGATTGAAGTCCTTTTGAGGCAAATGCCGCGCCTGCATGAAGTGATGCAATCCAATGGAATAACATTGCCTTAAAAAAAATTTCCTCGCCAATGACGAGGATTTTTTTATTGCAATGATGAATTACTTTCGCGTGCGCATCCACGGCGGAATGTCAATTTCAACGTTGTTGCTCGGCTGATTGGTCGTGTTGCTGAACGTTGGATTGAAACTTCCGAATGGTGATTGGCGCGGCATATCTTGAGCACGTTTGGGTGTGTTGTCGAAAACTTGCGGGCGAATAGGTTCACGTTCATTGAAAGATTCTTCCTCGGACTCGTCGTCAAAACGCGTGGCAATGACCGTGACGGAAACTTTGTCACCCAAAGATTCATCGACGCTGACGCCCCAAATAATTTCCGCATCGGGATGAGCCGCCTCTTGCACGGTCGTTGACGCCTCGTTGACTTCCATCATCGACAGCGAATCAGTTGCGCCCATGATGTTTAACAAAACTCCGCGTGCACCTTGCAAACTGGTTTCGAGTAACGGAGAATCAATCGCGGCTTTGACGGCATCAACGGTTGCATTTTCGCCCGACGCTTCGCCAATGCCCATCAGCGCAGAGCCGGCATTGCTCATGATTGATTTAACGTCCGCAAAGTCGAGATTGACAAGCCCGGGCACGGCGATTAAATCCGAAATGCCCTTGACGCCTTGACGCAAAATATCATCGGCAATGGTGAACGCCTGCGTCATCGGAGTTTTTTTGTCGACGACTTGCAACAGTCTGTCGTTCGGAATTGTAATAATCGTGTCGACGTTGCGTTTAAGGTTTTCAATGCCAATGTCAGCATTTTTTTTACGTTTCGGGCCTTCAAAGGTAAATGGTCGAGTGACGACGCCGACAGTCAACGCGCCGATTTCGCGAGCACATTCCGCCACGACAGGAGCCGCACCTGTTCCCGTGCCGCCGCCCATGCCCGCCGTGATAAAAACCATGTCCGAGCCGCGAAGAGCGTTTATGATGTCCTCGCGACTTTCCATAGCCGCTTTCTGTCCGATTTCGGGTCGAGCACCTGCGCCGAGTCCGCGAGTAAGTTTTTCGCCGATTTGCATACGTTTCGGAGCAAGTGCATTCAAAAGTGCCTGCGCATCGGTGTTGACTGCGATAAATTCCACGCCTTCCAAGCCGAGCGAGATCATTCGATTGACAGCGTTATTGCCGCCGCCGCCCACGCCGATAACTTTGATCTTCGCGAACTGATCTAAAGTGTTGTCATCAAGTTCAAACACATGTCATGCCTCCATAAAATTCATTTGGGACTTACAAAAATTTCGTCGAACTTCCGTGCCGATATTGTACTATAAAATTTTTCATTGTGAAAGACTTCGCGTCATAAATTTTTCAGCAAGCGTCGATTGAGTTCACATCAACGAGAAATTTATTTTGTTGACGCCGCCGGAATGGTCGCGCCCAAAATTTTTTTCGTCAATCCGACGATTAACACGGCTTGCAACGCTGATTATCACGTCAAAATTTTTTTCGCCAATCCGACGATTAACACGGCTTGCGACGCTGATTTATGTCAACGAGAAATTTATTTTATTGACGCCGCCGGAATACTCGTGCGAATAATTTTTGGAGAGATTGTGCAAAATCATCGTGCCCAAATTTTCTTCGTCAACTTCCGCGTCAAAATCTTTGTCCAACGGATTGTAGGGCTTGCCCGCGCAGGTGAACGCTATCGCGACGCTGTTATCGACTTCGGCATAAGTCACGTCGAGCGAAATGTCAACAACGTTTTCTCCTGTGCAAGCGTGCTCAATCATTTCGTAAATCAGCTCTTCACAACAAAGTTGCAGGCGATTCGTTCGGCGAGCACTCAAGCCGTATTTTTCCGCGAAAGTCTGAATTCCGCCCTGCATTGCCGGCAAGTCGAAGTGGCGTTCCGAAATTTCGTAGGAGAAATATTTTTGCTTGTGAATGAATGCGATTGTCTTCGGACGTTTCGGTGCGTCGAAAATTTCTGCGGGCGTGCCCTGTTCATAAATTTCACCGTCAGCGAAAAATAAAATGCGCGTTGCAACTTCGCGGGCAAAATTCATTTCGTGCGTGACGATTATCATTGTCAAATCCTGTTTGGCGAGCATTCGTATGACCGCGAGAACTTCGCCGACCATCGTCGGATCAAGTGCACTCGTCGGTTCGTCGAAGAGAATTACTTTCGGATTCATCATCAGGCTGCGGCAAATTGCAATTCTCTGCTGTTGACCGCCCGATAAAAATTCCGGGTAAGCGTCCGCCTTTGACGTTAAGCCGACTTGCGCAAGTAAATTCATCGCCTTTTCGTGAGCGTCGTCTTTTGACATGCCCAAAAGTTTTATCGGCGCGACGGTCAAATTTTCCATAACGTTCATGTGCGTAAAGAGATTGAACTTTTGCCAGACCATGCCGAGCTTGCGGCGGATTTTGTCAATGTTGACATCGGGCGCAGTGAGTTCTTCGCCGTCAACGAAAATTTGTCCCGCGTTCGGAATTTCCAAAAGTTCCAGACTGCGAAGAAAAACACTTTTGCCGCAACCGGAGCCGCCGATAATTACAATGCGTTCGCCTGTCTCGACAGCCAAATCAATCCCGCGCAGGACTTCAAAATTTCCAAACGACTTCTTCAGCCCGCGAACTTCGATAACGCTCATTGTCAAACCTCCGATAATTTAATTTTTCATTGCCGATTGACTATATCATTCGGCGCATGGAAAAGCAAAAATTTTTTCGGCGGCAGGGGAATCGGACGGCGCGGCGAATAATTGAAAAAAAGTGGCGGATTGTCACGAACAACACGAGGAGGATAAACATTATGGCGGAAGAAAAAGATTTGGTGAAAAACGATTCTGGACTCGGCGCGATAAAAATTGCTGATGAAGTTGTCAGTATCATCGCGGGACTTGCGGCAACGGAAATCGACGGCATTGCGGGCATGAGCGGCGGCGTTGTCGGCGGCATTGCAGAGATGCTCGGTCGCAAAAACTTTTCCAAAGGCGTCAAAGTCGAAGTCGGCGAACGTGAGGCTGCTGTTGATCTGTTCATCATCGTCAAATACGGCGCACGCATTCCCGACGTTGCATTGGCGGCACAAGAGAACATCAAACGCGCCATCGAGACCATGACCGGACTTTCAGTCGTCGAAGTCAACGTTCACGTGCAAGGCGTCAGCTTCCCGGAAGACGAAGAAAAAGACGAGGACATTCGCGTCCATTGAGCGCATCAAGTTTGAAATTCGCAGGAGGTGAAAAAGTACTATGGGGATAATTCGACGCCTTATATTACTTTTTTACGTCCTGGCGGTGCTTGCGGCGTTGATAATCTGCGCGGGCGTTTATCTGAATCTCATCCCGTCGAACTTTTGGCAAAAAGAATTGAACTTCATCCTTGCGCAAGACGAAACGTTGGCGGTTATCATTGTGATGGCGATCGCGAGTTTGATTCTCTTGACGGGAGTTTTTGCACGACGTTCAAGCAGCGGACTTTCAATCGCATCGGGCGACGTTCATTTGGAAAAAGGCAAGCCCGGCGAAGTCAAAGTTACGGTTCCCGCGATTGTCAGCGTCGTTGAACGTGCGGCAATCACAGTAAACGGCGTGCGCGAGGCAGAGGCGACTGTTTATCAACAAAGCGGAGACATGCCGATAAAAATTCGACTCACGATAACGCTCGGTCAAGGTTTTTCCGCGCCCAGAGTCAGTGAAGCCACAGTTGCCGCAATCGACGACGCATTGTTGACGGCTCTTGAATTGCCCGGCGTGCCCGTCGAAGTCAAAGTTGACGAAGTTACTCATGCAATTATCGAACGCGAAAGGCGTGTCGTTTGAGGTGTCGCTATGTTAAAAGACATAATCAACCGAATTGTAAAGGGAACAAAAAAAGTCGTGACATTGCCGACGATGCGCACGAGCAGCGGAGAATTTTTGCTAAAGAAAACGGACTTCGGACTTGTTCGCGTGGATTATGCCGTTATCGAAAAAATTGCCAATCGAGCAGTCGCGCAAGTCAGCGGCATTAAAGAAGCCGGCGTTTCAGTCGAAAGCGTCACGAGCAGAGTTACGCCGTTCAAGATTCGTTTGACAATGATTTTGGCTGAAGGTTTTTCCGCGCCGAGAGTCAGCGAATCGGCGGACAAAGTCATCAACGACGCGTTGAGAAATTTGTTGCAGTTGGAATTTTTTGTGCCCGTCGAAGTCAGAGTTAAACAGATTGAACAGGTCGTCGCGCCGAAACGTCGACGTGTGCGCTAGGCGGTGATGAAAATGTTCAACGCAATAAAAAATTTCGTTATCGACATGTTCGAGGGACATCGCACGCGGAAAATCGGTTTTGTCATGGGACTTTTCACGGGCGGCGCAATTTTGCTTATCGGCTTTTTCAACACGCTGTTTATCGCTCTGTGCGGACTAATCGGACTGTTCGCAGGCTCGCGTTTCGACAGCAAAGACGACCTTGTCGACAAGATAATTGCAAAATTGGACGCGATGTTGCCGGAGAGAATTCAGCGTTGGTAATGATTAGGAGTTAAAACGAATTTATGAGCCGCAAACTTGCACGAGAGGCAGCGTTCAAAGCGTTGTTTCAACTTGACTTCAATTTTGAGCCGGACGAGCGCGAAACTTACGAAAAACTTGCGATAGAAACAATGTTCGACGACGAGCCGCGCTTGACGAAAAAGGATTTGGCTTACATAGAATCTTCAGTTAAAGGGACGCGCTCACGTCTTGAAGAAATTGACGCAACGATAGCCGGACATTTAAAAGAAGGTTGGCAGTTGGCAAGAATCATGGCGGCGGACAGAAATATTTTGCGGCTTGCAGTCTACGAAATGAAATTCGCCGAGCCGCTCGTTGAAAAAGCTGTCGTCATAAATGAGGCGGTGGAACTGGCAAAAAGATACGGAACCGACGATTCAAGCCGATTCGTCAACGGAATATTGGAAGCGATCTCAAAGTAAAAAATTTTTCTGTCGGACGTTGTGTCCGATTTTTTTTGCCGTCAATCGACGATTCAAAGCCGATTCGTCAACGGAATACTGGAAGCGATCTCAAAGTAAAAAGTTTTTCTGTCGGACGTTGTGTCCGATTTTTTTTTGCCGTCAACCGCCGATTCAAAGCCCGTTGGACTTTTTGCGCCGCAAGTGATATAGTCATTGCCGACAAAGCTAAAATGAGGTGAGAGAGTGCAAGAATTGGAATTCGGTCACGGAAAAATCGTGCCCGTCAATCTCGAACACGAGATGAAATTTTCTTACATAGATTATGCGATGTCGGTTATCGTGGCGCGCGCATTGCCCGATGTTCGCGACGGTTTAAAGCCCGTGCACCGCAGAATTCTTTACGCAATGCAGGAAGCCGGCATGACGAGTTCAAAGCCTTACAAAAAATCGGCGCGCATTGTCGGTGAAGTTTTGGGTAAATATCATCCGCACGGCGACAGCTCCGTTTACGACGCGATTGTTCGTATGGCGCAGGATTTTTCCATGCGTTATCAGCTCGCCGACGGTCACGGAAATTTTGGTTCGGTTGACGGAGATCCTGCCGCCGCAATGCGTTATACCGAAGTTCGCATGTCAAAAATTTCAGAGCTCATGTTGCAGGACATTGAAAAAGAAACCGTGGACTTCGTTCCGAATTACGACGAGTCGCTTAAAGAACCGTCTGTATTGCCCGCGAAATTTCCGCAACTGCTCGTTAACGGAACGTCAGGTATCGCTGTCGCAATGGCAACGAACATTCCGCCGCACAATATCGGCGAAGTCATTGACGCGACACTTTATCTGATTGACGACCCGGACGCCACGACAGGCGAGTTGATGAAAATCGTCAAAGGCCCGGACTTCCCGACGGCAGGCTTGATTATCGGGCGCGAAGGAATTCGTGACGCTTATCGCACCGGACGCGGCTCAATCAAAATGCGTGCGCGAACGTCGATTGAAAAACTTCCAAACGGCAAAAATCGTATCGTCGTGACCGAATTGCCGTATCAAGTCAACAAGGCGCGACTTATCGAAAAAATTGCCGACCTTGTGCGCGACAAAACGATTGAGGGCATAACCGACTTGCGCGACGAATCAGACCGCGACGGCATGAGAATTTCAATCGACCTGCGCCGCGACGTGACACCGCAAATCATTTTGAATCAGCTGTTCAAACATACGCAAATGCAAGATTCGTTCGGCGTGATAATGCTCGCGCTCGTCAACGGCAGCCCGCAAATTCTCAACCTTAAAGAAATTCTCAAGCATTACATCAAGCACCAAGAAGAAATTATCACGCGGCGCACACGTTTTGACCTGTCAAAGGCACGGGCTCGTGCGCACATTTTGGAAGGTTTGACGACCGCCGTTAAAAGTCTTGACCGCGTGATTAAAATTATTCGCGAAAGTTCCACTGCCAATGACGCCAAGTCCGAGCTGATGAAATGGTTTGAATTCAGCGACGCGCAAGCTCAAGCGATTTTGGATTTGCGACTTCAAAAGCTCACGGGTCTTGAACGCGACAAACTCGACGAGGAATATCGCAACGTCTTGACCGCGATTAGAACGTTTGAAGAAATTTTGTCCGACGAAAATAAAATTCTGCAGATAATCAAAGACGAGTTGACGGCGGTTAAAGAAAAATTCAACGATCAGCGGCGCACGGAGATTGTCGGCGAAGAACTTCAAGCTTTCGAGGCTGAAGACTTGATTAACGACGATGATATTGTTGTCACGCTCACGCACGGCGGCTACGTCAAACGCATTGACCTTGACACTTACAAGCGGCAGAAACGCGGCGGTCTCGGCGTCACGGGCATGGGCACCAAAGAGGAAGATTTTGTCGAAAAAATTTTGGTGACGACGACGCATCACACAATCCTTTTCTTCACGAACAAAGGCAAAGTTTTCCACTTGAAGGCTTATCAAATCGCAGAATCGGGACGCGCCGCAAAAGGCGTTCACATCAGCAATTTACTGCAGATTGAGTCCGACGAAACGATAACCGCTCTGATTAAAGTCCGCGACTTCGACCCGACACGGTATCTTTTTATGGCGACGCGAAAAGGTATCGTCAAGAAAACGCAACTGTCAGAGTTCAGTGCCATGACTAAACGCGGCGTCGTTGCCATCAAACTCGACAAGGACGATGAGCTTATCGGCGTCAAATTCACGGAAGGCGAACGTTACATAATTCTCGGCACGGCTAAAGGTATGACAATTTCTTTTGCGGAAGAAGAAGTTCGTTCAATGGGCAGGAATGCTCGCGGCGTCGTCGGAATTCGTCTGCAAAAAGGCGATCGTGTTATCGGCATGGATAAATTGCGTCGTGGCGCGGAAGTCTTGACGGTCAGTGAAGAAGGTATCGGCAAACGCACGCCTACCGACGCTTATCGTCCGCAAGGTCGCGGCGGCAAAGGTCTCGTCAACATGAAAGTCACCGAAAAGACCGGAGAAGTTGTCGGCATTAAAGTCGTCACTCCCGATCAAGAACTCCTTTTGATAACGACGGAAGGCATTGTTTTCCGCACCAGCGTTGATGATATTCGCTCAATCGGGCGCAACACTCAAGGCGTTATTCTGATGAAAACCAAGGACGAGGACAAAGTTGCCGCGCTCGCAACCGTCACATTAAAGAACGAATGATTCAGTTTAAATTCACACCACAATCACAGTCTCCGAGCAATCGGAGGCTTTTTACTTTGCGACAACGTTCACAAGCTAAACATGAAAGCAACATGTAAAAAACTTTGTATTATAACATGAAAGAATCATGAAACGAAAGATAAAAATTTTTTTACCAACTTGTTGACAACCAAAAATTTCTGCGTTATTATTGCGGCGACTTAAGGGACTAGGCAACGAAGCAGAGTCATTTGAGGAAACACGGCCACTCAAAATTTGAACAGTCTTCCAAGCCAAGTCGCGAAAGTCAATCGTAAAGTTTCTTTCAGCGGCATCTTTAAGGAGGATGTTCAAAATGAAGAAGTCAGTAGCAGCAGCTCTTGCGGCGGCAGTAGTCGTCGGAGCAAGTTCCACGTCGTTTGCGGCGACAAATCCTTTCAGCGAAGTCCCGGCAGGTCACTGGGCTTATCAAGCAGTCACGTCTCTTGCAGAGAGCGGTATCGTTGAAGGTTACGGCGACGGCACCTATCGCGGCGAACGTCAAATCACCCGTTACGAAATGGCGCAAATGATCGCCAAAGCTCTTGCCAGAACCGATGAAATGTTCGACAGGGAAGCAAGACAGTATGAGAATCGCGGCACCAGCGGCTCCACTACCGGCGGCATCTATTCGGGCGGCAAATACGATTCCAAACTATCACGCAACCAAAGCCGATTTGGCAGAACTCAGACGTCTCGTGGAAGAATTCCGTCCCGAACTTGAAAGACTCGGCGTGCTTGAAGAGAGAGTCAACGAGATGTGGAAGTACCACGACAAAGTTATTTGGCAGGGCAAGATTGAGTACACCTACAAGAGCCATCGCACCGACAACGTTTACAACAAAGGCAAGACGAAAGTCAACCAGGACGACTGGATTTTCCGTTTTGAGCCTATCGCCGTGGTCAACAGCAAAATCGACCCGAACGAAGATTCTTACCTCAGCAATCCCAACTTGAAGATTAACGACACTACGTACAAGAGCCTGTGGACACTCCGCGCTCGTATCGATGCACACACCGACCTCAGCCGCAACCAATCCGGCAGCTTCACTTTGGAACGTGGTTGGGCACAGGGCGACTACAAGAACTTCCAAGTCAAAGTCGGTAAACAACCGCTCTACACCAATGAAGACGGTATCGTTTGGGATACTGAATACAGCGGCGCAGAGATCACCTTCGGCAAACTCTCCAACGGCTTGAGAGCTACCATTTATGGCGGTCGTCTCGCTCCCGGCACGGTCGTCGGTGCACGCAGAAATGCAGGTTCTTGGAATGGTCGTCGCGACGATGTCAGTGCTGATGATCGTTGGAATGCGGCAACAGGCAGACTCGGCAGAGACGGCAAAGATCCTTCCAGCTTCTGGGCAGTCAACGTTCAGTATGATCCGGGTGCAAAAGGTCTCTTCGCAGGCGCGGGCTACTACAGCATTAAAGACGACGATCTCCGCAACTATGTCGACGGCGCAGGCGTAATGCACAGAACCTACAGCAATTCCGGCGACACCAACAAAGCTAAAATCTGGTCTGTCAACGCAGGCTACAGACTCGGCAAAGCTCAACTCTGGGGTGCTTATGCAAGCAACACCGAGGCGGACATTGAAAAGAGTTCCTGGCAGGCACTCTTCAAATACGGCGATCTCTATGGCGGCGGCAACCAAGGCACTCACAAAGGTCAATGGGCTGTTTGGGCAGGCTACAAGAAACTCGGCTCCAACGCGTCTCTCTGCGCTATCAACTGGGATGATGCTTATGCCGGCACCAAAGGCTTTGTCGCAGGCGCGTCCTTCGCTCCCATGGACAGAGTTGTCTTCCTCGCCAAATACTTCAAGGGTAAATACATCGAAGGTTCTCGCAAAGATGCAGAACGCCTCTTCGGTCGTGTCGAATTCTTCTTCTAAGCCGACACTTTCAATCAGCTGAAGATCAATTCCAAAGCTTAACCTAAAAGAAATTTCAAGCCTCTCTCGTCAAACGGCGAGAGAGGCTTTTTCGTTGTCGTTAATGTTAAATGAAATTTGTTATCAAAAAACTTGACAGGCTTCGAACGTTGCGCTATCATTGCGCCGAATTGATGAGTAATTGAGAAGTGAATTCATTTGAGGAAACACGGTCACTCAAATCCGAACAGCTTCCATTGCTCGAACAAGGAGGCAATTCAAAATGAAAAAATCAGTAATAGCAGCTCTTGCGGCGGCAGTAGTCGTCGGAGCAAGTTCCACGTCACTCGCGGCGACAAATCCTTTCAGCGAAGTCCCGGCAGGTCACTGGGCTTATCAAGCAGTCACGTCTCTTTCACAGAGTGGCATCGTTGAAGGTTACGGCGACGGCACCTATCGCGGCGAACGTCAAATCACCCGGTATGAAATGGCGCAGATGATCGCAAAAGCTCTTGCTCGTACCGATGAACTTTTCGACAGAGAAGCAAGACAGTATGAGAATCGAACTATCACGCAACCAAAGCCGATTTGGCAGAACTCAGACGTCTCGTGGAAGAATTCCGTCCCGAACTTGAAAGACTCGGCGTGCTTGAAGAGAGAGTCGACGAGATGTGGAAGTATCACGACAAAGTTACGTGGCACGGCAAAATCGAATACACTTACAATCAGCGCAAGGAAGATCCTTTCAACACCGGGCACAAGTCAAAGTCGACGAGCAACGGCTACATTTTCCGATTCGAGCCTAAAGCCGAAGTCAACAATCATTGGACTGTAAACGCCCGTATCGATGCCGAAGGCGACATGAAGGACAATTCTTCGACCGAGTTTAATTTGGTGCGTGCGTGGGCAGAAGGCGATTACGATAAATTCAACGTCAAGGTTGGCAAGTTTGAATTCTGTCCTGCCGCTGAAGCCGGTCTCATTTGGGATACCGAAATTTCCGGTGCGGAGTTGATTTTCGGCAGCAAATGGAAGTTCACGGCAACGGGCGGGCGTCTTTCATCAGATCAAGTTCAAGGCGGCTCGAACGGAATTAAAGCCGGAGATCTTTACGACGACTACAACGATGACCTTGCCGATCCCGCGACGGTTGTCGGTTTGCGTGTCGACTATGACCGGGGCGAGAAAGGTTTATTCGGCGGCGCGGCTTGGTATCACATTAAAGACGACGACCTTGCTTGGAGCAGACGACAATTCCTCAACAAAGTCGACAACGGCACCATTGACGCGACCGATAACGGCGCACTTAAACGCGGCATGAAACGTTATAACAAAGCTGACATTTGGACGGTTAATCTCGGTTACAGATTCAACGATTTGCTGACGTTGAGCGGCGGTTATGCGCACAATACCAAAGCCGACTTCGAGAAAAATTCTTGGCAAGCGGAATTGAATTACGGCACCTATGACGACGCCTCCGAAAAAGGTCAATGGTCTGTTTGGACGGGTTATCGCAAATTCGGCACCAACGTCACTCTGGCGGGCACTGTCGACGATGACGCAATGCTCGGAACTCGCGGCTGGGTTATCGGCGCGGCATGGGCACCATTCCAAAATATCGGCGTCATTGCAAAATATTTCAACGGCAAATACATTACCGACGTTGACGGCTCTCACGGCAAGGCTGAAAAACTTTTCGGGCGCGTGGAATTTTTCTTCTGAACCGACGCGAATATCACTGCAAATAAAAACGGCTCCCAATTTTTCGGGAGCTGTTTTAGTTTGGCAACGTCAGGCTCATGAAATTGTTCGGAGAGCGTCTTTCATTTCGCGAACGTATTTGCCGACAAATTTCGGAGCATTCACGCCGTGTTGAACCAAAATTTATCCAACGGGTGCTGTTTCCATAGTCACGACGATTTTTTAGCACTGCGTTCAATCAAGCGTTCGGAGAGCGTCTTTCATCTCGCGGACGTATTTGCCGACAAATTTGGGAGCGTTCACGCCGTGTTGAGCCAAAATTTTTATAATCGCCGAGCCGACAATCGCGCCGTCGGAAATTTTTGCCATCTGTTGAGCCTGCGCGGGCGTGGAAATGCCGAATCCGACTGCGCACGGAATTTTTGTATTCGCCCGAATCGCCGCGACGATTGACGTTAAATCGGTCTTAATTTCACTGCGCACGCCCGTCACTCCCAAACTCGACACGACGTAAACAAAACCTTCAGCCTCGCGGGCAATCATTGCAATTCGATTCTCGGAAGTCGGTGCAATAAGAGAAATTAAATCGACGCCGTATTTATGACACAGCGGCAGAAATTCATCTTTCTCCTCGAACGGCAGGTCGGGCAGAATCAAACCGTCAATGCCAATTTCGCGGCACGTCGAGATAAATTTTTCCGCGTCGTAAGAGAAAATCACGTTGGCATAAGTCATGAAGACCATCGGAACTTTAACATCGCGTCGAAGGTCACGCACGAGGTCGAAAATTTTATCGGTCGTCACGCCGCCTTGAAGGGCACGCAAATTCGCCGCTTGAATCACGACGCCTTCAGCAGTGGGATCGGAAAACGGTATGCCCAATTCGACGAGGTCGGCACCGTTGGCAACAGCCGCGCGCACAACTGCCGCAGTCGTCTCCAAATTCGGGTCGCCGCACGTGATGAACGGAATGAACGCCTTGCCGTGCGCGAACGCCTGTTGAATTTTGCTCATGTGTAAAACTCCTTTGTTGCTAAAAAAATTTTAATCGCCGCATGAATATTCGACAGATATATTGACAAATTTCTATCTGTCGATTATGATTCGCTCGTCGTATTTAAAAATTTCAATGTGAGGCGATGATTATGGAAAAGTTTTCAGAGGTCGCGAAGATTTTTAAGGCTTTCGACGATGAAAAACGCTTGCAGATTCTCAAAATGCTTGACGAGGAAAAATGCGCGTGTGTCCTGCTTGAAAGTCTGAATATCACTCAACCGACGCTTTCTCATCACATGAAAATTCTTTGCGAATCAAAAATCGTCAGTTGCGAACGGCGCGGCAAATGGTGCTACTATTCTATCGACAAAAACGGCATTCAAAACGCGATTGACTTCTTGAAAAGCTTGCAGGAGTGATTTTTATGCAAGAAATTTTAATTCACGCGGCTAAAGAGTTCGTAAAATTGTTCGGCGAGCTGTTATTTCTCTTCACGATTATAAGTTTCTTTGTCGCGCTAATGCAAATGTATATTTCGCGAGAAAAAATTAAAAATCTGCTCTCGACGCCGATAAAACCGATAAACAGCGTGCTGGGAGCTTTGCTCGGAGTGATAACGCCGTTCTGTTCATGTTCAACAATACCCGTTTTGACCGGTTTAATCAGAAGCGGCGCACCATTTTGCGGCGTAATATCATTTTTACTAACGTCACCGGTCTTAAATCCCGCGATTATCACTCTGTTTATAGCATTTTTCGGTTTGAAGGCGACAATTTTATATTCAGCGTTCGTTTTGAGCCTTTCAATCGTCATGGGCTTGATTTTGGACAAATTGGGCTTTGTTCGCGAGGTAAAAGATAAAATTCAAGGCGGTTGCGCTTGCGTAGAGGAAAAAATCGTAAAAAGTCATTGGCAAAAGATAAAAACGGCGGCTTTGAACTCAAAAGAACTTTTCAAGAGCGTATTCCCGTATTTAATGGCGGGCGCGGTGACAGGAGCGTTCATTCACGAGGCAATTCCTAAAGATTTACTCGGAAATTTCGTCGGAGTGGATAATTTATTGGCGATACCGACAGCGGCGGTGGTCGGAATACCGATGTACATACGAACCGAAACGATGATACCTGTCGCGAGCATACTCATGGGCAAAGGAGTATCGGCAGGCGTAGTAATTGCATTGATAATCGGCGGCGCGGGCGCGAGTTTACCCGAATTATCGTTGCTTAGTTCGATTTTCAAACGGAAAATGATAGTTACGTTCGTCAGTTGCGTTTTTATCGTGGCGATAGTTACAGGCTTTGCATTTAACATCATGATTTAGCGACAAATCGAATTGAAAAGCTCTTCGGCAAATGTCGGAGAGTTTTTTTGTTAAGAATTGAATTTCAATCGCCGCAAGGAAAAATCGGAGCGTCAAAATATTCACCGACGATTTTCACCGCGCAATATTCGCCGCACATTGAACACGCCGTTTCACCGGATTTGTTGCGGGCACTGCGTTTCTTGCGTGCAAGGTCGGGATCAATCGCGAGCTTAATCTGTTCGTCCCAATCCAAAATTTTTCTTGCGCGAGCCATTTGCAAATCCCAATCGCGGGCACCGTTGACGCCTTTAACCAAATCGGCAGCATGAGCGGCAATTCGCGAGACAATCATTCCGTCGTGAACGTCTTCAATCGTCGGCAGGCAAAGATGTTCTGCGGGCGTGACGTAGCATAAAAAATCCGCGCCGCTAATCGCCGCCAAAGTTCCGCCAATCGCCGCAGTGATGTGGTCATAACCGGGCGCAACGTCCGTGACTAAAGGTCCGAGAACGTAAAACGGAGCATTTCGACAAAGACGTTTCTCAAGTTTCATGTTCGCTTCGATTTGGTCGTAAGGCACATGACCGGGACCTTCAACCATGACTTGAACGCCGCGCCGCCAAGCTCTGTCAACCAAATCGCCCAAAGTTATCAGTTCGGTTAATTGCGCTCTGTCAGTCGCGTCGGCAATGCAACCCGGTCGCATTCCGTCGCCGAGGCTAATCGTCACGTCGTATTTCGCGCAAATGTCCAAAATGTCGTCGTAGCGTTCGTAAAGTGGATTTTCGCGCTCATTGTGAAGAATCCAGCCCGCAATGAAACTTCCGCCGCGACTTACAATGTCCATCTCTCGACGTTGACTGCGAAGTTTCTCAATCGCCGAACGTGTCACGCCGCAATGAATCGTCATGAAGTCCGCGCCGTCTTTAGCTTGAGTTTCAATCGTTTTGAGCAAATCGTCTTCGGTCATTGAGACAATCGCGCCGTGATTTTTTATCGCCGCAACAGTCGCTTGATAAATCGGAACGGTTCCAACCATAATCGACGAGTGCTCAATAATTTTCAGCCGCGAAATGTCAATGTTATTTCCCGTGCTCAAATCCATAACAGAATCCGCGCCGCATTTAATCGCCTCGTCAAGTTTTGCAAGCTCCGGCTCAATGTCGGGATAAGTGCTCGACGTGCCGATATTCGCGTTGACTTTTGTCCGCAAACCTTTGCCGACGCCGCAAGGTTTCAAATTTTTGTGATTGACGTTGGCGCAAATTGCAATGACTCCTTGCGCGACGCCCGTGCGAATTTCTTCGGCGGAAATATTTTCGGACTCGGCGACAATTTTCATCGCGTCGGTGATTTTTCCTTCGCGAGCAAGTTGCATTTGTGTTGACATAAAATTTTCCCTCCGGTGCTTTTCAATGCGAAAGTGTGACCGAATTATAACGCAACGTTGGCGCAAGTTCAAATTGACATTTCAACGGCGAAACCTTAAAATTCTTGCGTAATGTTTATAGAAACGGGAGGGGTCGAAGTGGTTTTATCCAAAGCCAAATTGATGGCAATGGCGGCAATTTTCGCGGCGTCTTCGATAATTTTTGGCGGGTGCGGCGACAATCAACAGAAACAAGCTCAAGCACCAAAGGCTCAAGTCAAAGCGATGGCGGTCGTTCAACGCAACACACCGCTTGCAAGTGAATATGCCGGTCATCTTGTCGGCACCGACGAGGTCAAAGTTCAATCCAAAGTCAGCGGCAACGTCGTCGAAAAATTTGTAAACGGCGGTCAATATGTCGAAGCGGGTCAACTTCTCTATCGAATCGATTCGCGCCAATATGAATCCGCTGTTCTTCGCGCACAAGCCGATCTCGCTCAAGCCGAGGCAGTTTTAGAACAATCGCGTGCAACTTACAACAACTCCTTGACGGACTTAAAACGCAATCGGGATTTGTTCGCGGAATCTGCAATCGCTGAACAAGTCGTCACCACTCAAGAGGCGAAAGTTCGTGCGGACGAGGCTACCTGCGCGGCGAATGAGGCGGCAATTTACGCCTGCAAAGCGGCATTGAAAACTGCGCGGGAAAATCTTGACGACACGGAAATTTATGCGCCAATGAGCGGACAACTCGGCGTGGACGACGTGGCAATCGGAACATTTGTTTCACCGGGTCAAACGACGCTCGTTACACTCGGCTCGCCCGATCCAATCTTCGCGCAATTTTCTATCAGTGAAGCCGATTATCTGCACTTCATGACCGTGCAAAACATGCAGAGCGATCACAATCCAATCAACGTGACGATAACGCTTGCCGACGGCAAAGAATATCCTTTCGGCGGACGCATCGTCGAAGTTGACCGCGAACTTGCCAACAATACCGGCTCGCTCATCATGAAGGCACTTTTCCCGAATCGCAGCGGACTTTTGATGCCGGGCATGTTTTGTCGCGTCAAATTGACCGGCGAAGTCATTCCCAACGCAATTCTCGTTCCGCAACGTTCCGTTCAGCAATTATTGGGCAAATCGTTCGTTATGGTCGTCGGCAAAGACGGCAAGTCCGAAGCGCGCACCGTTGAACTCGGCGATCAAGTCGGCAGTTATTTCGTCGTCACGAAAGGAATCAACGCAAGCGACACCGTTATCGTTGAAGGCTTGACCAATTTGCGCGAAGGCGTCGAACTTGAAGTTAATACAGTCACACCCGCCGAAATGGGATTCACGCTGTCGGAAGTCACGAGCACTTACAATGCCGACGCAAACCTTGACAAGCCAAATAAAAATCCCAACGCTCCCGACAATCTGCGCGGACGTTGAGCGGCAAAACTATGGCAAATTTCTTTTGGCTGAACACGGAAAATTTTTCCGACATGTACGCAAAACTTGAACCTCGACTTTCCACGTTGAAGATTGAGCAGAAAGATATTTTGAACGCAGAACTTTTGGTTGAAGAAATTTTTTGGCGCATGACAAATTACGGCAAATACGAAGAGGAAATTCAATGCAAGCTTTTAATTTGAACGCGGAAAATTTTTCCGACATGCACGCAG
>CAJOHG010000022.1:0-847 GCA_905234395.1 uncultured Selenomonadaceae bacterium | reverse complement strand
GCAAATACGAAGAGGAAATTCAATGCAAGCTTTTAATTTGAACGCGGAAAATTTTTCCGACATGCACGCAGAACTTGAACCTCGACTTTCCACGTTGAAAATCACGCAAAAAGACATCTTGGACGCAGAACTTTTGGTTGAAGAAATTTTTTTGCGCATGGTTAATCTCGGCAAGTGTGAGCAAGTTAAAGTTCAAGTCGTCAAAAATTTTTTCGGCAAAGTTCAAATCAAATTGACGGCTCAAGGTGCAAGTTACAATCCGCTCGTCGAAGTCGCCGATTGGGAAGAAGATCAAGACGACGAAGATTATTTCAGCATGATGATTCTCAAGGCGCATCGTCAGCAACTGAATTGGTTCCATAAAAATAATCTCAACGTCGTAACGATTAACGTCCGCAGCAAAGGCAACGCGCAGGCGATTATAACGGTGGCTTGCATTGTCGGCGGAATAATTTGCGGTCTGCTCATGCGTGAATTTTTTTCGCCCGAAACAATTTCTTTTGTCAACGAAACGATTATTCAGCCGTCTACAAAAATGTTTCTCAATGCGTTGAACTTGCTCATTACGCCGGTAATTTTTTTCAGCGTCATGAACGGAATAATCGGCATGAGCGCGGGCGTCGGCGTCGGCAAAATCGGCTTGAAGTTGATGATTTATTCCTTGACGGCGATGACGGTTGCGATAGTCGTAACGTCTTTCACGGCGTGGATTATTTTTAGCGGCGACATGATGACGCCAATCAACGCGCTTTCCGGCAAAGAGAACGTCGGAGCGACTGCCTACGAATTTTCGCCGATTAAATTTATCGTCGACATAATTCCCGGCGATTTTGTTGATCCTATTTTG
>CAJOHG010000021.1:21051-61445 GCA_905234395.1 uncultured Selenomonadaceae bacterium | reverse complement strand
AAATGCGGCAAACGATTCTGTCTGAAGAAATTTTCGTAGGAACGCACGTTATTTCACCTCCGCGACGAGTTCATCAATAGATTTTTCGATTTCTTCGGGCTCAAAGATAGTCATATCGTATTTGGCGCAGAGTTTGACGGAGCATTTGGCGGCGCGTTCGACTTCGTAGACGATTTGCCCGAAATTTAATTCCGCAACGAGAATGCCGCGCAGATTTTTGGAGATTTGGCTGATAATTTTATCTGCGAACGGGAAAATTGTTATCAAGCGGACGAAACCGACTTTAATTCCGCGTTTTCTGGCGTTAAGGACGGCTTCATAAGCGGTGCGGGCAGTTCCGCCGAAAGAAATTACCGCAAACTCGGCGTCATCCATAAATTCTTGATGAACTTCGATAATCTCATCTTCAGCGCGGGAAATTTTATCGTGCATACGCTTAATTTGTTCGCGAGTGACCTTAGGCGAGCCGCTTGGAAAGCCCGTGTCGTCGTGAATCAGTCCCGTAACGTGAATTCGATAGCCTTCGCCGAAATTTGCGACGTTCGGAACCAAATCATCGTCGGGTGTGAACGGTTCATAACCTTCAGCGCGGGAAATTTTAGGTGCACGACGCGGATAAATTTCGACTTCGGCGGGCAACTCAACATTTTCGCGCAAGTGTCCGACAATCTCATCCGTGAGCAAAATAACGGGCGATCTGAAGCGTTCGGCATAATTTACGGCTTTAACGGCGATTTCAAATGCCTCTTTGACGCTCCACGGGCTCAAAACGATAATCGAATGGTCGCCGTGCGTGCCCCAACGCGCTTGCATGACATCGCCTTGACTCGGAGCGGTAGGTTGTCCCGTCGAAGGTCCCACACGCTGAACATTGACGATAACGGCGGGAATTTCGGCTGCGGCGGCGTAACCGATAAGCTCTTGCTTTAAACTTATGCCGGGACCGGAAGAGGCAGTCAAAACTTTCTTGCCCGCAAGCGACGCGCCGAGAATAACGCCCATGCTTGCGATTTCGTCTTCCATTTGAACAAAAGTACCGCCGACTTTAGGCAACATCTTAGCCAAAGACTCCGCGATTTCGGTTGAAGGCGTGATAGGATAGCCGCCGAAAAATCTGACGCCGGCTTTAAGTGCGCCTTCCGCGACAGCCTCGTTGCCTTGCATCAATCTTGCGCTCATTTTGCCGCCTCCTTTTTGATTTTGTCGACGAAAATTGCGTAGTCGGGACAACGCAGCTCACATTGACCGCACGCTATGCAATTTTCGTGATTCGCGACGTAAACTTTGCCGAGCGTGTCGAGTGCGAGAACTTGTTTCGGGCAAAACGAAACGCAAATTCCGCAACCCTTGCACCGCTCAAGCTTAAGCGTGAATTCAGACTTCATTTAGCTCTCTCCTTTACAAAATTTATTTAGCACACGCTTTGACGCAGCTGTCTTCGGGATGATTCCGCATAAATTCTTCCAAACCGGCATTAAATTCTTCGGGCGTCATGCTGTCAAAGTAATCTCGTTGTCATTGCGTATAATCGGGAATTTGTTCTTGAGTGAACAGAGCGATAAATTTTTCCGCGTCAATAATGCCCAAGTTATCAATCAAACAACGCATTCCACGTTGTAATAATTCGCCGTCATAAGCCATTTAAACCGTAATCTCCCGAAAAATTTCTGTAAACTTCGCGCCAAAACGTTTCAATCCTGCGCGGACAAGAAAATTTTTTCAGACAATTTCACCGTGCCAAAAGCTTGTCGATTATGTTGCCGGGATTTGTCAGCAGAACGCCGATTAAAACTATTTGCAGGAAGAAAATCAGCGGCACGCCGAATTTGAATTTCAAGTGCAACGTTTTGTGACGGAAAATTTCCATTGCCGCAACCGCACCGATTGAGCCGCCGATTACTGCAAAAATCAACAATGTACTTTCTCGGACGCGCCACTTGTCATGTTGAGCGCACCATTTATCATAAGCGTAAAGAGCGAACGTCACGACGTTTATTGCGACAAGATACGCGACGGATATCAAAAATTTTTCCTGCATAAAAATCCTCCGTTAATCACTGCGAACAGCGTCCTCAACCGTGAACAGATTGTTTATCGAGCGATAATCCTTGTTCGCTATCAGATTGCCGTTTGAATCCGTGCGTATGATTAAACGTGTTCAAATAACCGTACTCAGTCATCAAAGCTTGGTCGAAGGCGTCAAAAACCGATTTGCTCAAGTTGAAGTCGTCTTTGTTATAAAATTTCACGTTGTCATCGAACAGGAAGAAATATTTATATTGAACGGTCACGCCCAGCTCAATCTCTTCATCGGTCAAAATCAACGCAGGGTCGGTCGTCGGGTCTATCGTCGGCTGAATCGTTTTGTAGGAGCCGTCGGAATTTTTTTGATATTGAATGTTGCCGTAGTTGTCGGTGTAGAAAGTCAAGCCGGTGATGTCGGTATTTTTATTTGTGCCGCTCGTCGCCAACTTAACAAAACTTTTTGCAATGACCATGCCCTCGAAGCTGTGACCGTTGCCGTTGACGACGACAGGACTGTTCGGCGCGAAGAGCACTCCGCGAAAATCGGCGTTGAGATTCAGAATCACGGGCAGAGAGTCGCGGTCGCCGCCTGTCTTGCCGTTCAAATCTTCGGGACCTTCATAGAAAAACAGTATCGGGCGATACGTGTAAACTTTCTTGTAAACCGCATTGCCGTTCTCGTCCGTGCCAATCTTTTCAAGCGTGTAAGCCGTGTTCGCGGTGTTTATATTGATGATAATCTGGTGAACGGAGCTCGTGGCGTAAGTTCCGATACCGGCGTTCATGGGCTCGCTTTCTATTCTGGCGTAAAGCGGATCGGGCGGCGATTTATCGGAGCGAACCGCGTGAGGCACGTCATAATTAACCAAGCCGTAAATCCTCTGACTGAGACTCGTTGAAGTCGCATTTTTATTCCAACCGCCCGATGTACTCGTCACGTCGCCATTAGTTGTAACCTTTGTGGTGATGTCTGCTTGCCAATCGATAAAGATGTCATCTTTGTTGGTTTGATTGGTATTGTTGCCCGTGAGCGTCAAAGTCTCCGTGCGATATTTTTTGCCGCTTACAGTCCAGTTGCCCGTCGAAACAACGCTGCGTGCATTTGCCATTGGTCGCCCGTAATTTGTGCGAGCTTCTGCCACGCTTGCGCCGGGATGTTCCGCCTGATAAATCGCAATGTACTTGTCGCGAATGGTATCCCAGCTGTCGTAAGTCTCCGCAAGTTCGACGGCTTTCATCTGCTCAAAAAGATTTGGACCTTTCTCGTGCTCGTAAGTCGGTAAGGTTTTGGGCAAATAGTAGCGCGTGAGCTTTGATACCGCCGAAACTGTGGCGTGCATTGGCTCAAACCAGCCGGGCATAAAAAGATGCGCAACGTCTGCTTCCAGCACCACTTGATAATAAAGCGTGTTCTTGTCTTCCATATCGTAGCCCCAAAGGACACTTTTAAAGCTCGTGTCGTTTTTCGTCCAATCGTCAGCAATTTTGTCGTCGCTCCATGTCGCCGAATCCTTAGCAATGTTTTTCTTGACGTAAACTTTAGCTTCGGTGTCGCCGTCGCTCTTGTCGCGGTCAGCTATGTGCGCCTCGCCGGTGACGGGATCTTTGATGACGTGGCTCGGTACTTTATCGATAAGCGCGCTGTCTTTGTAATCGGAATATAAACTTTCGTCGCCACCGCTTAAAAATTTTTGGACGCCGGCTGTGACTGCCGCATCAGCAGCATTTTGCATTCGCGACACCGTCAGATAATACCAACCGAGATCCACTGCGACGCCGACGAACAAAAACATCAGCGGAAACAGAAAGGCATGAAACACCAAAATTTGTCCGCGATTATTACACCCCCCCCCATGTTATTTTCTTAAGCTTGTCAAACATACTGCATACTCCTTACAACTCAATCAATCAGTTTGAAACGTGAATCGCACTCAAAAATTCTCTGCCACGGTAAACGCGACTGCAAATCTTCAAGACGCCATCTGCCCGGCAAAATCAGATTGTCGGCGGCAAAAGTTTTCATCTTCTCGTTAAGCAGACGTTCAAGCGGCGGAAGTTTGTCCTGCAAATTCATCGGGTTGCCATTGCCGGCGATACCATAGCTCGCGGCGAAAATCTCTTGTCGAACGTTCGCCTGATAAGCCCATTCGTCAAGGTAGCGCGTCGTCAAAAGTTCGGCAATGTCTTTGTCGGTCATGTGCGGCGTCAAAACTCCCGCGCCGATAAGAAAGCCTGTCGTGTTCGTGGCAGTGTTCCAGCCGCCGTAAGCACGAATTTTATATTGCAAGTCGTCACGTTTCAAAAGTTTCATCAATGCGTTGTCGGAGCCGTTGGCAAAAGAAATATCAGCTATTGCAACGGGATAACCTTTCGCGACAAAATATTTAACGGGTTCCATGAATTTTTTAACGTCACTGCGCAACTTGCCGCGATTTTTTTTGGATGCCGCCTCAAAAGTTTTTCCGTTGGCGCGAGTATTCACGGCAAGGACAAGATCGGCACGTTCTGGCGCATGAATTTTCATTCCGCCGACAGCAATAATCGCCGCGTCAACCGAAACGCCAATCGGCTCGTTGCCATAGGACGGAAAAGTTTCACTGCCTGTGCCTTCGTTGTAGGTTACAGAAATGAACGGCATCAAAATGCGATCGTAATTGATGGCGCGAGCAATCATCAACATGCCGAGTTCATCTGCGCCGGAAGTGACTTGCACAACATTTTTGCCCAGGTCGCTTGAAAGTTCGGTTAACTTACGGCTTTCGCGGTGCGTTTGACTGTACATCGCGCTGTCGTCGCAACCGAGCAGAAAATAATTCAAAACGCCTTCGCGAGCATATTGAATGAAAAGTTCGTTGGCATTTGAATTTTTGGCACGGCGTTTAAACCAATCGTCAAGATATTCTTTCGGGATGTCCGCCTCTAATTCTTTGAACGCACGACGCTCTTTGCCGTTAAGCTTTGAAATTTCCTGTTTATCGACCAGCGCGGTGTAGTTGAAAAATTTTGCGCCATACTCTTTATAATATTCCGGCTCAATGCTTGAATTGCTGCCTGTACGCGGCGTGCGCATGATGGTGCCAATGGCGTAAATCGGCAACCACGGAAATTTTTCGTGAAAAGCCTTGAAACGTTGAGCGCGTTCCATAATCGTTTCTGCCGTCAAATTGTGCACGCGCGAGGCAACCAAACTTCCGTAGATCAGCGAATCGGTCGACAGGACGGCGGCGTCGGCTTGCATTGCAGTTTCGTTGAGCCATTGCCACATTGCCTCCGGGTCACCGCGATTTTCTCTCGTGCCCAAAAATTCTGCGGGCGGCGTCAAAATTTCGTAGCCGACTTTTTCAGCGACTTCAACCACTTGAAACAAATTGCACGGGCGACTGTCAATCGGCACATATAAAATTTTTTTGCCCTGCGCGGCGGCTGTCGACGACAAAATCATCAGACACATTAGCACGAAAAAAATTACTCGTTTCAAAATCATTGCCTCCTTTAATCGTAAACCGTCAATCAAGCCCGCGTTCCAGGCGCGAGAAAAATTTTTCGGGCAGACGACAGATTTTCCCGCCGAATGTGAAGACGTTCATTGACGTGCCCTCGACTAAAATTTTCTCTTCGCCGCAACGTCGTATCACATAACTAAATTTCATCTTCGCACGCGTCAAAGCTTCGGCAGTCGTCACAATCTCCAACTCGTCATCAAATTTCGCGGGCGCATGAAATTTCGCGCCGACTTCAACAATAGGAAAAAGAATTCCGTCGTTCATCAGCTCCGTCAACGTGATGTCAAGTTGCCGCAAAAATTCAACGCGTCCCGTCTCAAACCAGCGAATGTAATTTGAATGGTGCACAACGCCCATCGTGTCGGTATCAAAAAATTTCACGCGGTACAAAGTTTTTACGGTCATTGAATTCACTCCTCATCGCCGACGGTCAAAACTGCCATAAACGCTTCTTGCGGAAGTTCGACGCTGCCGACAGCCTTCATACGCTTTTTACCGGCTTTCTGCTTTTCCAAAAGTTTCCGCTTGCGTGACACGTCGCCGCCGTAACATTTCGCCAAAACATCTTTGCGACGAGCTTTGACGGTCTCACGGGCGATAATCCTTCCGCCGATTGCCGCTTGAACAGGAATGTCAAACAGTTGTTCGGGAATGATACGCTTTAATTTGAGCGCGAGAATCCTGCCGATTTTTGCGGCGCGTGTCCTGTGAACGATTGAGCTTAACGCGTCGATAAGGTCGCCGTTCAAAAGTATGTCAAGCTTTGCAAGGTCGCTCTCCTTGTATTCGCTAAGTTCATAATCGAGACTGGCATAACCGCGCGTCATTGACTTGAGCTTGTCGAAAAAGTCGTAGATAATTTCGTTGAGCGGCATCTCGTAAACAATCATCACGCGAGTTTTGTCGATATAGTCCATGCTTTTGTAAGTGCCGCGTTTGTCGCGACAAAGTTCCATCACCGCGCCGATATAGTCGCTCGGAACGATAACGGTTGCTTTAACCATCGGCTCTTCGATAAATTTAATTTCGGTCGTCGGCGGCAAGCTCGCGGGATTGTCAATCGTGAAGACTTCGCCGTTGGTCTTGTGAACTTTGTAAACGACACTTGGAGCAGTCGTCACGAGTCGCAACTTGTATTCACGCTCCAAACGTTCTTGAATAACGTCCATGTGCAACAAACCTAAAAATCCGCAACGAAAGCCGAATCCCAACGCGGCGGAAGTTTCGGGCTCATAAACAAGCGCGGCGTCATTGAGCTGCAATTTTTCCAACGCGTCTTTCAAATTGTCGTAGTCAACGCTGTCAGTCGGATAAAGTCCGCAGAAAACCATTGGCACGGGCGCACGATAGCCTTCAAGCGGTTCAGCGGGATTTTTCGACGTGGTGACAGTATCGCCGACTCGAACGTCGCGAACGTCTTTCAAACTGCCGCAAATGTAACCGACTTCGCCCGATTTCAATTCGGCAAGCTCTGTCATTGACGGCGAGAAAATTCCGATCTCCGTCGCGTCAAATTCTTTACCCGTCGCCAAAAGTTTCAACTTGTCGCCTTTGTGAACGGTGCCGTCAAAAATTCGCACGTGAGCAACCGCGCCTTTGTACGGGTCGAAATACGAATCGAATATCAACGCTTGCAACGGTTTATCGTCGTCACCTTCGGGCGGCGGAATTTTTTTGACAATCGCCTCTAAAATTTCGTCGACGCCTTCACCGGTCTTGGCAGAACATTGAACAGCGTCCGACGCGTCAAGTCCAATCGTCTCTTCGATTTCTGCACGCACTCTTTCAACGTCCGCGCTCGGCAAATCGATTTTGTTGATGACGGGCACAATTTCCAGGTCGTGTTCAAGTGCAAGGTAGACGTTCGACAGAGTTTGAGCCTCAACGCCTTGAGTTGCGTCCACGACTAGCAAAGCACCTTCGCAAGCCGCTAAACTGCGTGAAACTTCGTAGGTGAAGTCGACGTGCCCGGGCGTGTCAATCAAATTGAGCTGATAAGTTTCGCCGTCGCGGGCAGTGTACTTTAATCGGACGGTCTGCGCCTTAATCGTGATGCCGCGTTCGCGTTCAAGCTCCATGTTGTCCAAAAATTGTTCGTTCATCTCGCGCTTCTCAACGGTGCCGGTCATTTCTATCAGTCGGTCTGCCAACGTCGATTTGCCGTGGTCGATGTGCGCAATGATTGAAAAATTTCTAATCTTGTCGTTCAAGCCGTTCCCTCCAAAAAAAATTTCCCGCGCAGATTATAACATGCGGCGAGAAAATTTGCTTACAATTTTGAGCGGCTGAAAACTTTATGTAAAATTTTTGTCGACGTTAAGAATCATTAATGCTATAATAAGCGCGAATTTTTTTCCGAAGGGAGGCTAAGTCTTGCAACGACAACGAACTTTAAGGAGTAAAGTTTCATGCGTCGGCGTCGGACTGCATTCGGGCAAGGAAGTCCGGCTTGAACTTAAACCCGCCGACGTTGACAGCGGAATAGTTTTTTTGCGAACGGATTTGCCGACGCGATCGAAAATTCATGCGACTGCCGCAAACGTCACTGCAACATTGCGGGCGACGACACTTGAGGAAAACGGCGCAAAAGTTTTCACGATTGAACACCTGCTCAGCGCGATTAACGCCTGCCAAATCGACAACTGCGAGATTGAAATTGACGCGGAGGAGCCGCCGGTTCTCAACGGCAATTCAATCGACTTTTTCCGCATGATTCAATCGGCGGGCATTGTCGAACAGTCGGCGGAACGAAAAATTATTCGCGTCGAAAAAATTTATCGCGTCGACGGCGAAGAAGGCAAACGTTTTATCATGGCACTGCCCTACGACGGTTTTCGCGTGAGTTTCGTCTCAATCAATCCGCACCCGCTGATCGGCATTCAATACGGCGACTTTGTTATCGACGCGCAGACTTATGAACGGGAAATTGCACCTGCGCGGACAATCGCTTACGAGAAAGAAATTGACGCACTTCACGCAATGGGACTCGGACTCGGCGGCACGATTGACAATGTCATTGTTTACAACGACGCGGGTTGGCTGAACAAATTAAATTATCCCGATGAACTCGTGCGCCACAAAATTTTGGACGTTATCGGCGACATGCGGCTTGCGGGCATTTTGCATTGTCATATCGTGGCGGCGGCGTCGGGTCACGCGCTCAACACTCAACTTGCAAAGAAAATTTTTTCGGACTTTGATTAAAGGAGCGATATAGATGGTATTGGAAATCGAAGACATCATGAAAATTTTGCCGCACCGTCCGCCAATGCTTTTGGTCGACAGAATTTTGGAGCTCGATCCGTTCAAATCGGCAACGGGCTTGAAAAACATCACCATGAACGAACCGCAATTCGCAGGACATTTTCCCGGACATCCGATAATGCCGGGCGTTCTGCAGCTTGAGGCAATGGCGCAAGTCGGCGGCGTGGCAATGCTCTATCCCGAAGAACATCGCGGAAAAATCGCACTCTTCGGCGCAATGGACAACATTAAATTCAAAAAAATGGTCGTGCCCGGAGATACGCTCATCACCAAGGCGGAAATTGTCAAGGTGCGCGGAGTTTTCGGCGTGCTGCACACGGACGGCTATGTTGACGACAAACTTGTTGCCGTTGCCGATTTTACTTTCGTGCTCAAGAAAAAAGACGAACTTTGAACTGCAATTAGGAATGAGGAATGAGCGATGAGGAATTAAAACCGTCATCATTCCACATTTCTAATTCCTAATTCTTCATTGATAAACAGGAGTAAATCAAATGATGAAAATGGAAAGCAATGACGAAATGCTCGCGAACATTCATCCTACCGCCGTCATTTCGGAAAGTGCGCACATTGGCAAGGACGTTACAATCGGACCATACTGCGTCATCGGCGACTACGTGGAAATCGGCGACGGCTCGATTATCGGTCCGCACGCGGTCATTGACAGATGGACGACGCTCGGCAAAGGTTGCAGGGTTTTTCAATTCGCCTCCGTCGGTGCAGAGCCGCAAGATTTGAAATTCAAGGGCGAGAAAAGTTGGACGGTCATCGGCGACAGAACGACAATTCGCGAAGGTGCGACGATTCATCGTGCGACGGGCGAAGGCAACGAAACTCGTATCGGCAGCGACTGTCTGCTGATGGCTTACGTTCACATTGCCCACAACTGCACGCTCGGCAACCGCGTCATCATGTCGAATTTGGCAAGCTGTTCCGGTCACGCCACAGTTGAGGATCGCGTTGTTATCGGCGGTATGGCGGGCGTTCATCAATTCGTGAAAATCGGTCGCAATGCAATGGTCGGCGGCATGAGCAAACTCGTTCAAGATGTCGTGCCTTATACTCTCGTTGACGGTCACCCGGCAAAGGTTGTCGGCTTGAACAACGTCGGCATTTCCCGCGCAGGCATTCCGCTTGAAAGTCGGCGACTCATCAAACAGGCGTACAAAATTCTTTATCGTTCGGGATTGAGTTTGCCGGAAGCTATCGCCGTCATTGAACAGGAAGTTGATTCTTGCGACGAGGTCGAACATTTCCTGCGATTCTTGCGCAATGCTGAACGCGGTATTTGCCGTGAACGCAGAGACTTTGAAGGCAACTAAACTGACTGCCAATCACTAATCATTAACAACAGAACAGGAGGTTGATGTAATGGAAAAGCTCGGAATATTGGCTGGAACAGGTAAACTGCCCGTCGAGTGTGCTCGCGCCGCTCAACAGCTCGGCTACGAAGTCTATTCGGTCGGACTGTTGCCGGACAGCGATCCGCAAATCGCGCAGTTCTCGAAAGATCATCAATTCATCAGCGTTGCACAACTCGACGCGATTCTGAATTATCTCAAGGTCAATCAAATTCAAAAGGTCACAATGATTGGCAAAGTCACGAAAGAATTGCTCTTCAACGGAGCAGTTCAGCCCGATGTGCACATGATTCAACTTATCATGAGTTTGCCCGACAGACGCGACGATACAATCATGATGGCTTTCGTGCGCGAATTGGCGAAATCGGGAATTCAAACTTTTGACCAAACCGCCTTGATTCGCAAACTCATGCCGCGACGTGGAACAATCACTCAACGCGAACCGACTGACATTGAACGGCAGGATATGGAATTCGGTTTCCGCATTGCCAAAGAACTCGGACGCCTTGACATCGGACAAACTGTCGTCGTTAAAAATCGCGCTGTGATGGCTCTTGAGGCTATCGAAGGCACGGACGCTTGCATTGAACGCGGCGGCAATTTGGCTCACGGCGGAGCAGTCGTCACGAAAGTTTCCAAGCCGCAACAGGATAATCGATTCGACATTCCAACGGTCGGCTATCGAACGATTGAGCAAATGGCAAAAGTCGGAGCAACGGCTCTTGCGATTGAAGCCGGCAAAACTCTGCTCGTTGAACGTGCGCAAATGATCGCTCTCGCTGACGCAAACGGCATTTCAATCGTCGCAATGTGACTTATGGAGATTTGTGCCATGATGAAAATTTTTGCGGGCATCGTCGCGGGATTGGCTGTGCTGTTTCTTATGAACGTCAACGCCGAGGCTTGCACGATAATGCTTGTGACTAAAGGCGCGTCGGCGGACGGAAGTATTTTTGTTGCGCATTCAAACGACGGTTTTGGCGGAGATCCTAATGTCGTTTACGTTCCCGCGAAAAATCACAAGAAGGGCAGTCTTCGTCCGGTGTATCCAACTGCCGCCGCAAGCGGAGAGTTGCCCGAATATAATTGTTTCTACAGCCCGCACCTTGTCGCGCCCGAACGCAGCGACGCTTACAATTATCCCGGCAAACCGTTGACAAAACCAATCGGACACATTCCGCAAGTTGAACACACTTACGCTTACATTGACGGCGAATATACTGTAATGAACGAACACGGCTTGACGCTCGGCGAATGCACCGACACTTCCGAACATCTGCGCGAGGCTCCTTACGTTAAAGGCGGCGGAATTTTTTATTCGTCTGAACTCGGACGCGTTGCCCTTGAACGTTGCAAAACTGCGCGGGACGCGATTAAACTCATGGGCGAACTTATCGACGAGTACGGACTTTACGGCACGGCAGAATCTTTTTTTGTCGCCGATAAGAACGAAGGCTGGCTCTTTGAAATGCAACCGACTCCGAACGGCAAAGGCGTTTGGATTGCCGAAAAAATTCCCGACGGACATTTTGCCGTTGCGGCGAATCAGTTGCGAATAAGAGCGATACGCGTTGGCGACCCGAATCAAATTTTCAATCCGAAACTTGAGCAAATGTTGGAAGAACTCGGTTGGGCGGCTTACGATGAGCACGGCAATTTGGATTGGCTGAAGTCACTTCGCGGCGCGGAATTCAATCATCCGTATTATTCAATGCGTCGAGTTTGGCGCGGACTTGACAGCGTTGCTCCGTCAATGAAGTTGTCGCCCAAGGTTGAAGCTTACGATTCAAATTATTATCCGTTGAGCGTGCGTCCCGATAAAAAGTTGACAATCGCCGACGTGATGAATTTGTATCGCGATTATTATCAAGGCACAGACTTCGACAAGACCGCGAGTCAATTTGCCGGGCTTTACGGTTCGCCTTATCATTACGTGAACGAGAAACAAACTGAACGCGGAATTCTCTCGGCGAAAACGAGTTATTCACACATCACGCAGGTTAATGACAAGTTGCCCGCGCCGATTTGTTGGCTGTCGATAAATACGCCGCTTGAAAATCCTTACATACCGTTTGCCGTGTCGAAAATGCCCGACGCTTACACTCACGCGCTCCGCGACACTTACGACGATTCAAAAATGTTTTGGGCGTCGAATCAAATCATTGCTTTAAGTCGCGGCTGGTGGAATTCGCTTGGCGGCACGATTGAAGCGGCTGTTCGGCAGTCCGAAAAAAATTCGCTTGAGCTTGTCGAAAATTCTCGCGGGCTGTCCAAAGAAAAATTCGCCGCAACATTGAACGACAACGCCGTTAAAATCTTCAACGCTTGGAAAAATCTTTACGTGAAACTTTTGATTCAATACGACGGCGGCGCGGGCATCACTTACGACAAAAATCATTTGCCTGCCTCCGAAGCTCCGACGAGATATTGACATGAAATTTTTTCTAATCTGCGCGGCTGCGGTCGCGGGATTTTTTTTAAGCTTAACAAACGGCTCCGTCGAAATTTCCGCGTCACAAGTCTTCGCAAATTTTTTCGGCAACGTTGAACTCGATGAGACGCGTCGACAAATTTTAGAAAACATTCGGCTGCCGCGAACAATCGTAGCAATTCTCGTCGGCGTGAACTTGTCGTTGTCGGGAGCGATTTTGCAGGCGGTGATGAAAAATCCGCTCGCCGATCCGCACATAATCGGCATCTCGTCGGGCGCGGGATTGTTCGGAATTTTCGTCATGATGATTTTCGGCGACGCAGGAATTTTCGTGACACCGGCGGCATTTATCGGCGCAATGCTCGCGGCAACTTTGATTTACGTTTTGGCGTGGAAAGACGGCATCAGACCGATTCGCGTAATTTTGGCAGGCGTGGCAGTCAGTGCATTCTTAGGCGCGGGAATTTCGGCGTTGCTGATTTTCGCGGGCGACAAAGTTCACGGCGCGTTAATGTGGATGGTCGGCGGCTTATCGGCGCGGAGTTGGTCGCATGTCGAAATTTTGTTGCCGTATTCAATCGCTGGCACGTTGCTGACATTTTTATCGGCGCGGCATTTAAACGTTCTGCAACTCGGCGATGAAGTTGCCACAGGTTTAGGCTTGCGCGTCCATCTCGTGCGGACAATTTTAACGGCAATCGCGGCACTTTTGGCGGCGTCGGCAGTATGTGTCGTCGGCTTACTCGGATTCGTCGGCTTAATCGTTCCGCACACTGCACGATTGATTCTCGGCTCGGACTATCGAATTTTATTGCCGGGCGCGGCGACATTGGGCGCGGCAGTCGTCACGATAAGCGACACATTCGCACGAACAATCTTTGCACCGATTGAATTGCCCGTCGGAATTTTGATGGCGATGCTCGGCGCACCGTTTTTCCTGTATCTGTTGCGAAAAGAACTGTGATAAAAAATCCTCGATTAAAGTCGGGGAATTTTTTTCGCGCCGTGTATGAAAAATTCATGGACTGTGTTATAATCGACGAAATTTTTTACAGAGGAGAATTCAGCATGAAAATTATTTTAACGGGCGATCGTCCCACGGGCAAATTACATCTCGGTCATTACGTTGGCAGTCTTCGCGAACGTGTCCGCTTGCAAAATTCCGGCGAATTCGACGAAATTTACATCATGATAGCCGATGCGCAGGCTTTGACCGATCACGCCGGCACGCCCGCCAAAGTTCACGAAAATATTTTGAACGTCGCGCTTGATTATCTTGCCGTCGGTATCGACCCGGCTAAGTCCACGATTTTTATCCAGTCGCAAATCCCGCAACTGTTTGAACTCACCGCTTACTACATGAACATCGTCACGGTGTCGCGCCTTGAAAGAAATCCAACCGTCAAAACCGAAATCGCGCAGAAAAATTTCGCCGCGAGCATTCCCGCAGGATTTTTGTGCTATCCCGTCAGCCAAGCCGCAGACATCACTGCCTTTGATGCAAACGTCGTGCCCGTCGGCGAAGACCAAGCTCCAATGCTTGAACAGACCCGCGAAATCGTCCGCAAGATGCATGAACTTTACGGCGACGGAATTTTAATTGAGCCGGAAATTTTTCTTCCGCAAAGTCAAGTTTGTCGCAGACTTCCCGGCATTGACGGCAAGGCAAAGATGAGCAAGACGCTCGGCAATGCGATTTACCTCAGCGACGATTCACAGACCGTTGCCGCGAAAATTAAGAACATGTACACCGACCCGACGCACATCAAAGTTTCCGATCCCGGTCACATTGAAGGCAACGTCGTCTTCACGTATCTTGACGCCTTCGCAACGGACACTGCTCACGTCGCCGAACTCAAGGACGCGGCGGTCTCGGTGATGTTGCCGTTAAAAAATATCTGCGCGAAGTGTTGGACGAAACTTTGGAGCCGATTCGTCGTCGTCATGCTCAATACGAGGCGCGTCCCGATGAAGTCATGGACATTCTCAAGGAAGGCACCAAGAAAGCTCGCGCGAAGGCGTCGCAAGTTCTCAACCGTGTCAAACGTGCAATGAAGATTGATTATTTCAACGTGTGATAATTTAGCTTTGAGGTTTAAGCTTTGAGCTTTGAGGATTTGTCCCTTAAAGCTTAAAGCTCTAAGCTTAAAGCTAAAACAGGAGGTCAACCACATGAAAAAATTTTTAAGCCTTGCGCTAATCGTGACGCTGATTTTGTCGTTGACGGCGTGCGTGTCTGCTGCAAAGAAAACTAAAATCAAATTCAACAAACGTCAGCTCAAAAAAATTGAACTCGTCGAATCACCACGCCACGGTGCTCCGATGATTGTCCTGCGTGAAAAATATGATGACGTTCCGATTTTCGGCGAGGCAGTCGCCACTCAAGGGCAAATGGTCAATTTCATCAACAAGCGCAATAAAAATCCCAAACTCAACTGCACAGTCGAACAGCTCGTTCATCTTTACTACGTCGAAGGCAACCGCGAAGGCATTCGTCCCGACATTGCGATTTGTCAGGCGATTAAAGAAACCGGCACTTGGGGCTACGGCGGCGACGTTGTTCCCGAACAAAACAATTACTGCGGACTGGGCACGACCGGCGGCGGTGTCAAAGGCGCGTACTTCGACACTCCGCAACTCGGCGTTCGTGCGCACATTCAACATTTGCTCTCTTACACGTCGAAACGTCCGCCGCGTGTTGAAATTGTCGATCCGCGTTATGAGCTGATACAAAAATTCAAGCCGGAAATTTTTGGCAAGCTCACCAAATGGACGGAACTTAACGGCGTGTGGGCAATGCCCGGCATTCATTACGGCGAAGACATTTTGAATTTGTGGATGCAGTCGCAGATGCCCGACGCTTCCGACGCCTCACTTGACGCCGCAAATTTGAAAGTCATGCTCGCCGACGACAAAGCTCAAGCTTACGTTTATCGCGGACTGGTCAACATGGAGCGCGAAAATTTTTCCGACGCCGAGAAAGATTTCACGTCCGCCGTTGAAGTTGAATCCGAACTCAAAGAGGCTCTCTTCGATCTCGCACTCGCTCAAGAAAATTCCGATAAGCCCGCCGACGCGATTAAAACTTACGACAAACTTTTAGCGATTGACGAAAAATTTGTTGACGCCTGGCACAATCGCGGACGCCTTAAACTCGCGGCAAAGGACTACGACGGAGCGATTAGCGACTTTGAATCCGCGCTGAAGATTGAAACGATTAACGCCGACGCTTACAACGACATTGCCATCGCCTATTTCAAGCAGAAGAAATACGAGGACGCGTGGTTGAATATGCAGAAAGCCGCCGCGCAAAGTTCAACCAATCCGGTCGTCCAAGAGAATCACGAGAAATTCGCCGCCTGCGTCAAAATCAAGAAAAAGTGATTCGGAGGAGTAATTATGGCTTTCAAAATGCATCGCTCGCCTAATGAAGAAAAACTTTTTGAGAACTATAAAAATCGCGGCGACGAAAATATTGTTACGCTCGGAAGAGGCTCCTACACATCGGCTTTTGACCTTCCTCTTTTTTTTGGGAAAATGCATGTTTTGGGCGGACGATTTTGTTCTTTGGCAAATGGAATTTATTTTTCTATGGGCGGCAACCATTCCATGAAAAGCGTAACGACTTCACCTTTGGATGTTGGCGGTGTGATTAAAGATATTTTTGGTAAAGTTCGTCCCGACCTTCGCCCGATTCCCGATGTTCGTATTCAACACCGACAAATTATTTTCGGGCACGACGTTTGGATGGGAAAAAGCGCGACGATTATGGGCGGCGTGAAAATCGGCAACGGTGCAGTCATCGGCGCGAATGCTGTCGTCGCCAAAGACATTCCGCCTTATGCAATCGCCGTCGGCAATCCTGCGCGTGTCATCAAGTATCGTTTCGACGCGGAGACGATTAAAAAGTTGCTCGCCGTCAAGTGGTGGAATTGGTCGCTTGAAAAAATCGCCGACAATTTCCCGTTGATGAATGACGTTGAAAAATTTTTGGAAGCTCATTACTCGCCCGACCTTGAAGAATATCCCGACGATGAATTTACACAAAAGCTGAATAATTTTGCGGGGGGGGGGGTATCGAACGTATCACTTCATCCCTGACTTTCAAGCAAACGATCCGCTCTGGTCAAAGGTCATCAAAGATTTTCAAGCGAACGTCAAAAACGCCGTGCTCGTCATTTGGCTCGACAAGGACACGTCTGACGAAAACACCAAAGCTTTGACGGCGGCGATTGGCGACAACAAAAATATCCTCACGTTCAAGCACGAAGAAAATTTTTCGGCGGCGGCTCTTCGGCAAGGCACACACTTTATCACTACGCGCGAAATGTCGACGCTTGCGGCTCTCGATTATCTTTGGGACACGGACGTTAAAATTGTTTCCGCTCTCGACAACGGAATTTTCAACGCATAAACGTCCGCAAATAAAAATGACCCGCAATGAATTCTGATTCACTGCAGGTCGAGTTTTCGTCAAAATTTTTTTCGCAAAGCTTTGGGCTTGCCTAAAATTTCGCTCATAACAAACGCGTCCATCACAGTCGACGGCGTTAACGGCAGGTTGAGTTCGTTACGTTCTTCAGCCTCCGAACGTTGCTCGACTATTTTTTTTGGGCGCGGCGATGAATTTCGCGGACGGACTTCGGCTTGAGTCGGGCTCTCGATAAAAATCGGTATCTCTTCGCCGGGAATGTTCGGGTCGTTTGCAAGCGTCGGTATGTCGAAGTCGGGCGATTGATTTGGCGGCGGCGGAATGCGATTTCTTTTCCGCTTGCCTATGCCGTCGAGAATCGAGATAACGACCCAAATTAGGAAAATTATTCCGAGTTCCATGATTGAATCCATGATTGTCACCTCGTTCAAATGTCCAAATTTTTCACGAGCAAGGCGTTCTCCTCAATGAATTGTCTGCGCGGCGCAACTTGATCGCCCATCAAAATTGTAAACAGTTCGTCGGCTTCCACAGCGTCGTTGACTTCCACGCGGAGCATTGTGCGCGTCATCGGATCCATTGTCGTTTCCCAAAGCTGTTCGGGATTCATTTCGCCCAAACCTTTGTAACGTTGAACAGTTGCGCCGTCACGTCCGACCTCGTCCAATTTTTTTGCAAGCTCCTCGTCGCTGTAAGTGTACCAATGATTTTTTCCCTTGCGAATCTGATAAAGCGGCGGCTGCGCAATGAAAACGTGTCCGTGCTCAACGAGCGGCTTCATGTAGCGATAAAAGAACGTCAACAGCAACGTGCGAATGTGTGCGCCGTCAACGTCAGCATCGGTCATGATGATTATCTTGCCGTAGCGTCGTTTGCTCAAATCGAAGTCGTCGCTGATGCCCGTGCCGAATGCGGTTATCATCGTGCGAATCTCGGCGTTGGCGAAAATTTTATCGAGACGAGCCTTTTCGACGTTGAGAATTTTGCCGCGCAGTGGAAGTATCGCTTGGAAACGACGATCGCGACCTTGCTTGGCGGAGCCGCCTGCCGAATCGCCTTCGACGATGTAAATTTCCGCCTTGTCGGGATCTTTGACGGAGCAATCAGCCAATTTGCCGGGCAAGCTTGAAATTTCCAACGCGTTTTTGCGTCGGGTAAGTTCACGAGCTTTACGAGCCGCCTCACGTGCACGAGCAGCCATAACAGCTTTTTCCAAAATATTTTTTGTGACGGCGGGATTTTCTTCAAAGAATTCGCTCAAGCTTTCATTGACGACTGCGCTAACGAGCGACCGAATCTCAACGTTGCCGAGCTTAGTTTTAGTTTGTCCTTCGAATTGCGGATTGTGAAGTTTGACGCTGATAACCGCCGTCAAGCCTTCGCGAACGTCCTCGCCGCTCAAGGTGCTGTCGTTGCTCTTCAAAAGATTGTGACGTTTGGCGAATTCATTGGCGACTTTGGTAAGCGCGGTCTTGAATCCGGCAAGGTGCATACCGCCTTCTTCGGTGTTGATGTTGTTGACGTAGCTGAAAATATTTTCTTGATAGCTGTCGGTGTATTGCATGGCGACTTCGACAACAGCATCGTCGCGGCGACCGTTGAAATAAATCGGCGTGGGATTGAGCCGTTCCTTTTTGCGATTGAGATGCTCGACGAAAGATTTTATGCCGCCTTCAAAGTGGAAAGTCTGCTCTTGCCCGCCGGAACGTTTATCGCTCAACGTGATGACAATTCCGCTGTTCAAGAATGCAAGCTCGCGCAGTCGATTCTTTAACGTATCGTAGTTGAATTCTTTGACGGTGAAAATTTCGTCGTCGGGCAGGAAGTGAACTTTGGTGCCGGTGTCGTTGGCAGTGCCGACAACTTCAAGCGGAGTGACAGTCACGCCGCGCGAAAAGGTTATGCGATAAATTTTTCCGTCGCGCCGAACTTCAACTTCCATAGATTTTGACAGAGCATTGACGACGCTGACACCGACGCCGTGAAGTCCGCCGCTGACTTTGTAGCCGCCATCGCCGAATTTTCCGCCCGCATGTAAAACCGTCAACACAACTTCGACCGCAGGCTTGCCGCTCTCGTGCATGTCAACGGGAATGCCTCTGCCGTTGTCGCTGACGGTGATTGAATTGTCCGCCTCAATCGTGACGTTGATGTCGGTGCAAAATCCCGCGAGTGCCTCGTCAATGGAATTGTCGACAACTTCATAAACCAAATGATGAAGTCCGCGTTCGGACGTGGAGCCGATATACATGCCGGGGCGCAGTCGAACAGCTTCCAGCCCTTCGAGAATTTGAATTTGTTCCGCGCTGTAGTCGCCTTCAACTGCCTCAACGTGCGCGCTTGCCTCGTCGAAATGAACTTCTATTTCGTCGTCGTCATCTTCCTCAACGGGCATAACGTCCGGCAAATCGTCTTCATGTTGTTCCTCGTCGATCTCGTCGCCGAAGTCTTCAACCTTATGAATTGTTTTCTCGTCCAAAGTGTTTACCTCCGTTTCTTGTGCAAGTTTATCACAAAAATTTTTCTGCCGCAAATATGGCGCGTCGAATGTGTTATAATTGCACTAAAGGAGGCGATTAAAATGGCAACAACAGACGAAAGATTAAGCAGTCTCGAACAACAAGTGAGTAACACGATGACAAAGGTTGACATGTTAATTCAAGAAATGCGTGACCGTGACAATCAACGTGCGGCGGAAATTCGCGAGATTCGCCAACGTCAAGACGCCGCTCAAGCCAAACACGACGCCGAAATGCGCGAGATTCGCCAACGACAAGATGAGGCTCAAGCCAAGCACGATGCCGAAATGAAAGCCGCTCAAGCTAAGCACGATGCCGAAATGCACGAGATGAACGAGCGATTCTACAGCAAGATTGATGATTTGGGTAAGCAGATGCACAGCAATTTTATTCAAACAATGGTGGGATTCGGAGCAATAGCGGCGGCAGTCGGCAGCATTGTCATCGCGGCGTTCAGATGAAAATTTTGACGGCAAGCACGGTAAAAATTTTCTGAATAAGCGGCAGGATTAATTGACGGCTTGCAGAATTCAGCTTTAAAATTGTTGAAGAGTTCATTTGGAATACAGGAGGGCTTTCAATGACGAAGAAGTATTACAGCACAAAGATCGTGGGCATCGGCGGCGAAGTCGAAAAGTTCACCACTCTGGTTAAAATGCTCGTTATCTTTGATGATTCGATGGTTCTGCCGGAGCTGCGCGAATTCTCCGTTCTGCACAGCGGCAACAAAATCACCGACACGATTAAAGCCGGCGACATTCTCAAAATCGCGGACGCCGAATTCAAAATTCTCAAAGTCGGCAACGAAGTCAACAACAACATCAAAAGCCTCGGGCACATTGTCATCAAATTCAACAACGATCGCGATGACTTGCTCGAAGGTTCCATTCACGTCGAAGACAAACCTATTCCGAAAATTCGCGTCGGCGACGAAATTTCAATCAGCGAAGCAGAGTCGGCGGCTCTCAGCGGCAAATCGGTCATGGTCGTCGGTCAAGACAAAACAATTTGCGCGACAATCGCTCTGATTCTCAGCGACAACGGCGCGAAAATCGTTGACAGCGACGAGGCGGCAGATATTGTCGTGGACGTTAAGTAAATTTTCACAGTGAAAAAATTTTCGGCTGTCGGTCGCTCAAATGCGGTCGGCAGTCTTTTGGTGTAAAGGAGCGATTATCATTAAAACCACTACTGCAAACAAAATTGAAGAATTGCTCAAACGTTATCCCGCGCTGGAAATTTGTCGGGCAAGTCTTTTCGCAATGGTCAACGTGATTTGCGAAAGTTATCGCGGCGGCGGCAAACTCATCACTTGCGGCAACGGCGGCTCTGCGGCGGATGCCATGCACATTGTCGGCGAACTGATGAAAGGTTTTCTTCTGCCGCGCAGGATTGAAAAGTGTCGTCCCGAATTCGTCGCGCGTGCACAGGAACTTTTTCCCGCCGATGTCGAATTTTTCAAGGCGAATCTTCAAGGAGCATTGCCCGCAATAAGTTTGGTCGGTGAAACTTCGCTGTTGACCGCCTTTGCAAATGACGTGTCGCCCAATCTGATTTTCGCACAACAAATTTTCGGACTAGGTCGGCGCGGAGATGTTCTGCTCGCAATTTCGACGTCGGGCAATTCGGACAACGTTCTGTTCGCCGTGGAAGTCGCACGAATCATGGGACTGAAAATCATTGCAATGACCGGCAGACGCGGCGGACGTTTAAAGCACCTGTCGGACGTTTCAATTTGCGTTCCTGCCGATTCGTCGCACACAATTCAAGAATTCCATTTGCCGATTTATCACATGCTCTGTATCGCGGCGGAGAATGAATTTTTTGGCGCGGACTGACGGTTTAGCGATTGAGAGGTAATAGCGATGAAATGGCTGCTTCCAAACATGTGCACGGCGGCGAATTTGTTTTTCGGAATGCTCTCGATTTTGGCGACGTATGAAGGCGATTTCTTTTACGCATCGATATTTATCTTGCTCGCGCTGATAGCTGACGGCATGGACGGACGAGTTGCACGCGCATTGAACGCGGCGTCCGAACTTGGCAAGGAAATGGATTCTCTGTGCGATCTCGGCTCATTCGGAGTTGCGCCCGCATTTTTAGCTTACGCCTTTTGTATGCACAATTACGGCACTCTCGGCAAGGCGGCGGCGATAATCTTTGCTTTGTGCGGCATGTGGCGATTGGCAAGATTCAACGTCAATACAAGCGTCGTGCACGGCTTTTTCATGGGCTTGGCAATTCCTGCGGGCGGATGCATTGTCGCAACGACGACGCTGTTATTTTTGGCACTGAACATTCACCCGGAAAATTTCGGGCTTGTCTATCCAATCACGGTGATAATCGTCGCGTATTTGATGGTCAGTCACGTGCACTATCCCGACTTCAAAGGCGACGGCGAAAAACTTTTTCTCGTGTCAAAAATTTTTGCGGCGGTCATGTTCGCAGGAATAATTTATTTGGCGCGACTTGCTCCGGTGCAGGGCGTGTTGACGGCGATTTTTTCAACCTACGCGGTCTTCGGCATTGTCAATTCGCTGATGGCATTGATGAATCGCGACAAGCTCTAGGGATTATTGATTGGTAAAATAACGTTGAATGAAGCTGAAACCCGGCGCACAGGGATTTTCAGCAAAGAAAAAGTAGATCCTAAAAAAAATTAAAATGCAATTTACCAACACGCTCTAAGTGAATTCATACGAAAAAAGCCCTCCGATTTGTGGAAGGCTTTTTGTTTGATTGAAATGCTCGCTGAGAGACTCGAACCCCCGACCTCCTCCATGTGACGGAGATGCTCTACCAACTGAGCTAAGCGAGCCGACCTCCTCCATGTCAACGACCTCCGAAGAAGCTTGCAGTTAGACTTTTGCTCACCGCGTTTGGCTGGTTGACTACAGCCCTGTAACCGATATTGTCGATTACAGCATTGAAGTCTTACGACTAATCGGGTGCCTTAAAACCGAAGTCACAACCGTTTTCCCGAATTAAGAATTCTGCTTAAAAAAAATTGGTGGGGCTGACAGAACTCGAATCTGTGACCTCCTCGATGTCAACGAGGCACTCTAACCATCTGAGCTACAACCCCACGTCCGAGAACATTGCGTCCTCCAAGACAAGCGGAATTATAAACGCTAAGCTGCAAACTGTCAAGAATTTTTTTTCAGAAGCCCGGGAAGGCGTCAACGAATTGGATTGTGATATCGGCGAAGGCGTCGACAAATTGAATCGTGAAATCTTCACCGCTCGTGACGAATTGCCATTTGCCCAACTCGTCGGGAAAACTTGAGACCTTTTGAACTCGCAGGTCGGGAAAAGAATTCACAACTTGAACTTTAATATCCGGGAACGATGTCACGACGCGAACTTTGCCCCAAAGTCGAATGCCGTTGTAATAACCGTCGCTTGTAATCTGCGCGGCGAACGAAACATTCATCAGCGCGAACGTCATCAGAAAAATCAGCGCGGCAAGAAAGTTTTTCATGGCGTCAATCTCCTTTGCGTTGTCTTTTGAAATGATTTTTGATATAGTTTGAATCACCTTGAAAATATTTTTGAAACGTCTCCGCTTGAAGGGAAGAACTTACATGAACACGCAGGCTCCGAAAAAAAATCCTCTCGTGACGGCGGCAATCGCGGTGCCGATAATTCTCGTGATTGTCTTCACGGGCATTTACTTCAATCTGTCGGGAATTTTCCGCGACGTGCCGAAAGTCGAAACTCAACCGTATAACACGTTCAACAAAACTCTGCACGTCGTCACCGACCGCGACTACTCGCCCTATTCTTACGTCGACGAGAACGGCAATTATCAAGGCTACGACGTGGAACTTATCAACGAAATTGCCAACCGCCTGCAGATGAATTTGGATTTGGTGCTGATGGATTGGAACGACGCGAACAAAATTTTTCTCGGCGGCGGCGCGGACATCATCATGAACATGGAAAGCGATTTGATTATAAACAACCCGCAAATTATTGCAACCTTGCCGACGACTGAAAAGCAATACGTCGTTTACGGGCGCAAAGAAATTTCTTCGGTCGCGGAACTTTACGGCAGGCGAGTTGCGTCGTTGCACAGAATGCCCGGTCTCGGTCTCGACGACGAAATTTCTTACGTGCACTCTTACCAAAGAATTTTTGAAGGACTGAAAACCGGCGAATATGAATTTGCGATTTGTCCGATTCAAGTCGGCGGCGCGTTCCTGGAAAAATTTGACCTCGACGACGTTTTTCCAAGCTATGCAGTTCAGCACGTCTACGGCACGTTGGCAATGCACCCGGAAGATACTCAACTGCGCGTTCGCGTCAACGCCGTTTTGATTCAAATGCAACAAGAAGGTCGGCTCGAAGCTCTGACCAAAAAATGGATCATCAATCGCTACGAAAACATCACGCTTGAAGAAATGGTTACAAGTCGTCCGTGGCTCATCGCGCTGATTCTGTCAAGTGCGCTGTTCGTGATTCTGTTAATCGGCTACACATTTTTACAGGTCAATTACGCGCGGTCGCAGGAAGCTTACACTCAACAGTTGCAGGAAAATTACGAGACAATCAAATTGCAGGGCGAAGAACTGAAACTTCAGCAAAAGGAACTTATCGCGGCGAAAGAACGTGCTGAAGAAGGCTCGCGGGCAAAATCGCAATTCCTGTCGAACATGAGCCACGACATAAGAACGCCGATGAATGCCATCGTCGGCTATCTGAACCTTGCCAAAGATTTGCACAAAACTTGCGACGCCTGTCCGTTGCGCAAAGCTGAACCTTGTCCCGACAACATCACGGAAAGAATGTACGACTTTCTAAAGAAGATTGACGCGTCCAGCCAACATTTGCTCGCGCTGATTAACGACGTGTTGGAAATGAGCCGCATCGAATCGGGCAAGATGGAGCTTGAGCTTGAGGAGATGAGCATTGTCACCGCGCTAAACGAAGTTCACGACATGTTTGCCACGCAGATGAAAGGCAAGAACATTTCTTTCAGCGTAGACACTTCCGACGTTCGCGATAAATTTGTCGTCTGCGATAAGAATCGTTTAAATCGCGTGCTGCTGAATCTTTTGAGCAATGCTTACAAATTCACGCCCGCCGACGGAAAAATTACCGTCACGCTAAATCAAATCGGCGACGCTCACGACGGCTCGGCGGATTATGAATTGCACGTCAAAGACAGCGGAATTGGTATGACGCCCGAATTCGCCGCGAAAGTTTTTGAGGCTTTTGAACGCGAGAGAACTTCGACCGTCAGCAAAATTCAGGGCACAGGACTCGGCATGGCGATAACGAAAAGTATCGTCGACTTGATGAACGGAGAAATTAAAGTTATCACTGCGCCGGGCGAAGGCACCGAATTTGTCATCAACGTTGCGTTCAAGCTCTCAACCGAATTGCACGAAGAGACCGTTGAAGAAGCCGTCAACGCCGCGCAGGTTGACTTTACCGACGTGAAACTTTTGCTCGTCGACGATATAGAGGTTAATCGCGAAATTGCCAAAATGTTGCTGGAGAGCGAAGGTTTCATCGTCGACACGGCAAGCGACGGCAAAGATGCTGTCGAAAAAGTTGCGGCGGCGAAGGTCGGCGATTATGACGCGGTGCTGATGGATATTCAAATGCCGATAATGAACGGCTACGAGGCGGCTAAAAAAATTCGCGCACTCGACGACAAAGAGCTTGCCAAAATTCCGATTATCGCAATGACCGCGAACGCTTTTTCGGAAGACGTTAAAGCGGCACTCGATGCTGGCATGAACGCGCACATTGCCAAACCGATTGACGTTGATAACATGATGGAGACGCTCGCGAAGATTCTTAAAGCTTAGGACGTGTTCGCTTATGGACAGAGAAAAAATTATTCGACACTTTCACGAGCAGATAAACCGTATCGGGCACATAATCGGCGCGGCAGTCGGCTCCGGCTTGACGGCAAAACTTTCTGCGCTCGGCGGTGCGGATATTTTGTTGGTCTTAAGTCATGGATTTGGGCAAGCACGAAATTTTTCCGATTGTCCGCGATGTTCCGTTGCTCTTTGGATTTATGGCGATTGATCCGACCATTCAACTCTACGACTACTTGAAAAAATTCATGCGGCGGGATTTTCGGGCGTCGTTAATTTTCCGACCGTTGCTTTGATTGACGGCAAATTTCGCGAGGCTCCATTTTGACCTGTTCACCGTTGCTTTTGTCACGAACGAGGAAGAAACTTTGCAAATGCTTGCGGCAGGTGCCGATATTATCTGCGTTCATCTCGGCTTGAAACGCGGCGACTTTCTCGGTGCGAAGAAATATATTTCAATCGACGACGCTCAAAAGTCCGTCAAGAAAATTTTCGACGTGTGCAAAAAGTTCAAGCCCGAAGTTTTGCGAATGATTTATCGGCGGCTCGACTTTTGACAGAATTCCGATTGAACGGGCGGTTTTCGACACGGTTAAAACTTTCAAGCACGGTTGCGAAACGTCGGAGAAAATTTCCGATTCGCCGCGAAAAATTTCCGGCGCAATTCCCCAAGATGTTCAAGAAATTTATCGGCGTCTCTCCGAGCGATTATCAAAAAAAATTGTGTTTGAGTCGGCAATCCAACTTAAGCACAAATTTTTTTTGCAAGTCAATTCATAAACACATGCTGAAAATTTTCGACACAAAAGGCAGAGAGTTTGCTTACGTCAAAGGTTTGCTTGAAGAACTCGGAGTTGGAGCGTTCATGATTCACACGGACGTTTTTGAGTCGGTATTTTACGTTGACGTGAACAACGACGAAATTGCCGTTGCAGTCGGGCAGGACATCAAGGCGATTGTTCAGCGCAAGGAAAATTCGACGGGATAATTTCGCGGCACCGGCGGCAAGACTATGGACGTCCTGATTAACGCGGGATTTTTCGCGAGCGCGTTCGATTTGACGACTGAATTGGCTGATGAAATTGTCGGCGCATGTGATATGGTCAACTTCGGATCGATTGACACCGTGCCCGAAAAATTTTCCGGACGCAACTTTTACAAACACAATCCAACCGTTACACTCATGCGGACTTTCGTTGATGAGTGCAAACAAATTGCCGAAAAAAGGCGTCTCGATGATTGACGAGGACAGGCAACCTTTCAACGGCATTGCGAAGAAAATAAAAGAGTGAGGTCTGTTGAAAGACAAGGAAAATTTTTTAGACTTTTGCGCGACGCCGTCGAAACTCTCGCCGAATCAGATGCCTTGGGAAATTTCATTAGGAAAATCAATCAATAAATGCCGCCGATTGAATTTATCGACGACACGCACAAAAAAATTTGACGGCTCAATTTATCACCTAAGCAAACATGCCGAACGATATTACTTTGCGACTTCGTTGACGCGTTCGGTTTGGAAATTTTTTAACGGCGAAATTCATCACAGCGACGGCGACAAGTATAACGCTGACAGTTCAAATTTGATTTTGCTCTCTCACGAGGAACATTTGAAACGACGCGGCGTCAAAACTTTTCGCGAGTCAAAGTTAAAAAATTTTGTCTGCGAATAGCGAGGCATAAATCAAAAACTTGGGCGCATGACGGCTCAAGCGGCGACGTTCAAAGCCACTACAAAGTAAAACCAACGTCACGATAAAAATAAAAACCACTAAGAGCTTTTGACTGCTCGAAGTGTTTTTTTATTCGGAACAAGTTCTTATTTGAACAGGTTGGAGAATTTTTTAACGGTCACGACATTGACGTTGCCAACATGATGACGACTCTCGCGAAAATTTTGCCGACGTGAACGATTGACAACTTGCAAAAAAATAAACCGTCGCAGAAATTCGCGGCGGTTAATTTTTTATCGGTGATGATTTTATTTGAACAGGTTGGAGAATTTTTTAACGGTCTCGTCTTTGTTGGCGAGGACTTCGGCGTAACTGACTTTGATGCCGTTTGCGAGAGCCTCTTCGGGCTTAGGCAGATTGTAACGTTCGGGCATGTTGACATCGCGGCGGACGGGAACAGTTCCCGCGTCGGCAATCATCTGTTGAGCCTCTTGCGTCACCAGATAATCGACAAATTTTTTCGCGCTGTCCATGTGATCGGCGTCTTTGAAAATCGCGATGGGACTCGGAACCATCAGCAATTCTTTCGGATAAATCATCTTGAGCGGCGAGCCTTTGTCGATTTTGCCGGCAGTAATGTAGTCGACGCCGAGGCAAGCATTAATCGCACCGTCGGCAGTGTCATCAACAACACGCCCGGAACCTTTGCTCTTGGTCGCGCCGTTGTCGTGCAGTTTAACGATATAATCCCAACCGAATTGTTTTTCAAGCAACGCAATGCTCATCAACGCCGTGCCGGAAAGTGCCGGGTCAGCAATGCCGAAAGAATTTTTGTAAAGCGGATCAGTGGCAATCGTTTCCCAACTTGTCGGCGGATTCTGGACTTTGTTAATGTTGATGACGATGCCGAGCGTTCCGAGGCGTGCAGCTGTGAAGGAGCCGTCGTAATCGTCGAAAGGATTCAACAGCTCATCAAAACCTGCGGGCTGATATTTTTCGAGCAAGTCGTCGTCTTTCATCTGATAAAAGTCGGGAACTTCGCTTGTCCAAATTATGTCAGCCATAAGGTGACCGCTTTGACGTTCCGCCTCAATTTTCGCCATAATCTTGCCTGCGCCCGCCGACTGCCAATCAACGTCAATGTCGGGATATTTTTTCTTGAAGCCTTCGACAATGTTGCCGATAAGAGATTCTTTCATCGACGTGTAGATAACGAGCTTGTTGCCGGATTTTTTAGCCGCGTCGCTGCCCGAATCGGACGCCTTGTCGCCGCCGCAAGCCGTGAAAGTCATCGTCACGAGAAGGAGCAGCATCGCCGTGAAAATTTTTTTGAACATCTTCAACCCTCCATGAAAAATTTTTTCCATTGTAACGATTGCACATGTGTTTGTAAAGAATAAGCTTGACACAAAAAAATCGCTCGTCTATAATCGGCGGTGTTATTGTTGAACTTTTTGTAAGGAGGTGCCGAGCTTGAAGAGAACTTTTCAACCAAACACACATTGGCGCAAAAAAACGCACGGTTTCCGCGAGCGCATGAAGACCAAAGGCGGACGACTTGTCATCAAAAGACGCCGTCAGCGTGGCAGGAAAGTGCTTACAGCTTAAGGTGCGGCAGGTCACTAATCGCAGTGACCTTTTTTTTCGCTTATCGGCAGGCGGGTGATCTTTTTGTTCACGTTGAGCAAGACTGAAATTTTTCGCGGCAAAAACTTCAACGCGGTGCACAATCGCGGACGTTCATTTGCAAATCATGCGCTGGTTATTCTTGTCGTGCACGACGAACGCTACAACGGCAAAGTCGGATTCGCGGCGGGCAAAAAACTCGGCGGCGCAGTCATCAGAAATCGTGTTCGTCGTTTGATGCGCGAAGCTTATCGGCTCAACAAAAATTCTCTCCGCCACGACTGCGGAATCATTCTCATCGGGCGAAAATCCATTGTCACCGCCAAATTCAAGGACGTTGAAAAAGCCTTCGTGGATTTGTGCAAGCGTGCCAAAATTTTAAAGCCATGACGAGATTTTTAATAGCATTGATAAAATTTTATCAACGGTGGTTGTCGCCTTTAAAGTCGCCGTGTTGCCGATTCGTTCCGACGTGCTCAAATTATGCTGTTGACGCTCTGAAAAAATACGGTTGGCTGCGCGGCGGGCTGATGGCTCTGTGGCGAATACTTCGTTGCAATCCGTTCTGCAAAGGCGGCTATGATCCCGTTCCGTGATAAACCGCTTATCAAAGGATGTGATGTTTTGGACGAACCCGGAATTTTTGACGGCATCTTCGCGCCGATAGAATATTTAATGGCAACAGTGCTCAACGTGCTCTATTCGCTGACGGAAATGGTCGGCGTGCCAAGCTACGGTTTGGCAATAATCCTGCTTACAATCTTGATAAAAATTTTAGTCTATCCGCTCACGAAAAAGCAACTTCAATCCATGAAGGCGATGCAACGAATTCAACCGCAGATGAAAAAGTTGCAGGAAAAGTACAAGGACAATCCGCAAGTCATGCAAAAAAAATTAATGGAGCTTTATCAAAAGGAAGGCGCAAATCCAATGTCCGGCTGCTTGCCGATGTTGATTCAAATGCCGATTTTGATGGGAATGTATTACACGCTCTACAGTTTCGACTACGGCGGCGCGGCTCCGTCATTTGCATGGTTGCCCAGTTTGTCAGAACCCGACCCGACTTACGCTCTGCCTTTCCTTTCGGCGGCAACGACCTTCCTTCAGCAAAAGATGATGTCCACAAGCGGCGAAGCCAATCAGCAAATGAAAATCATGATGATAATTATGCCGTTGTTTATCGGCTGGATAAGTTTGCAATTCCCCGCAGGGCTTGTGCTCTATTGGGTGACGATGAATGTCGTGCAGATCGTTCAACAGTGGTGGACGAACAGGCAGACAGACGACAAGGAGGTTGCTTAAATGGCGAAAGTGATTGAAAAGACCGGCAAGACGATTGACGAAGCGATTCAAGCGGCAGTCGCTGAACTCGGCGTTTCAGAAAGCGATCTTGAGGTCGAAGTCTTGGAGACGCCAAAGAAAAAATTATTCGGACTCTTCGGCGAAACTCCCGCGAAAATTCGTGCCAAAGTCAAAGAAGTCGCGCCGCCCGTCAAAGTCGCGGAACCTGCGCGGCAAGTCGAAGAAGTTCCCGCCGTCGAAGAACCTGTTCAAGAAGTCGCCGAGCCTGTCAAGGAATTTGAGCCGATATTGGAGCCGTCGCCCGTCGTTGAAGAAAAATCGGAACCGGTGCCCGTTGACCGCGATAAAGCCGTCGAATCGGCGAAGAAATTTCTGCAGGACGTTTTCTCGGCAATGAGCATTGAAGTTGAAATCGAAGTCATTGACGCGGCGGAAGAAGGTTATATTTTCAATCTGGTCGGAAAAAATTTGGGCGTGCTAATCGGCAGACGCGGTCAATCACTCGACGCACTGCAATATCTTTTGAATTTGGCTGTCAATCGCAAATCGGAGGATAAGATTCACTTCACGCTTGACGTTGAGAATTATCGCCGCCGCCGCGAAGTTGCGCTTACCAAACTCGCCAAAGGTGTTGCCGAACGTGCAATCAAAACCCGCAAAGACGTTCGACTTGAGGCGATGAATCGTCACGAGCGAAAAATTATTCATACAGTCCTGCAAGAAAATGATCGCGTCGAAACTCACAGCGCGGGCGAAGAGCCTTATCGTTACGTCATTGTTTCGCCTGTCAAACGCGGCAGGAGATAAGCTCATAAAAAAAGTTCTTGCAAAATTTTTCAAGGTGTGTTAAAGTGCAAGGCGTTCGGGACGTAGCTCAGTTTGGGAGAGCGCTTCCTTGGGGTGGAAGAGGTCGTGAGTTCAAGTCTCGTCGTTCCGACCAACATAGAAAATTTTTAGGCGGAGGTGTGGAACTTCCGCCTTTAGTGTTTTAGGAGGCAGTGATGAAAAAATTTTTCGCGGCGATAATTTTCGCGGTCGTCTTTGCGGCGAATTCATTGGTTCAAGCGGCGAGCGAACTGAAAGTTTTGGCGGACTCGGCAATTCTCGTCGAGGCATCAACCGGGCGAATCCTTTACGAGAAAAATGCAGAAACTGAACGTCCGCCGGCAAGCATGACAAAAATGTTGACGTGCATCGTTGCGCTTGAAAATCTTAAACCGACAGACACTGTCAGGATAAGTCGTGACGTTGCATTTACTGAAGACGTTGCTTTGACTTGGGGCGAGAACGACACCTTGAGCGCGTGGGATGTGATGACGGCTCTTATGGTCATTTCGGAAAACGGCGGCGCGGTTGCACTTGCTCAAACGGTCGGCGGCTCCGTTCCGCAATTCGCCAAAATGATGAACGACAAGGCTAAAGAGATCGGTTGCACGCATTCGCACTTTGTCAATCCCAACGGCTTGCCCGCCGACAATCACTACTCTACTGCCTCCGATATGGCGCGCATTGCCGCTTACGGCATGAAGAATGAAAATTTCCGCAAGCTAGTCGGGACGCAACACACCTCGATTCGTTGGATTAGCCCGAAAGAAAAATTCGCCGAGGTGAACAACACCAATCGACTTTTGGGCACATACACGGGCGCGACGGGCATAAAAACCGGCTGGACTGTTGCGGCGGCAGGATGTCTTGCGGCGTCTGCCAAACGCGGCGACATTGAACTTATCGCGATTATCATGCATTCGCCCGACAGCAACACTCGTTTCGTTGACGCGGCGGATCTTTTGAATTACGGCTTTGAACGCGTGCGCATGGTCAAGGGCATTGACAAGGAGCAAGTGGAAAAAACTGTTTTCGTGCGCGGCGGCAAAAGAGCTACTCTTAACGTCGGCGTCAAAGAAAATTTGACTTTCCCGATGATGGCTAATGAAGATCCCAAACTTTTGAAGGTGACTTACGACGTGCCGCGAGTTGTTGACGCGGGCAAAGGCATTCACGAAGGCGACGTTTTGGGCGAGGCTGTTCTCCGTTATGACGGCAAACCCGTTGCGCGTGTGCCGCTTGTCGCCAAAAGAGACGTTGACGAAGGTTTTAGCATTGGTTCGTTGTTCGTGTCTATTGCGTCGTCGCTTATCGGTTGAGACGTTGAAAAAATTCCCGGACGTTTTGTTGCGGGAAATTTTTTTGTCTAAGGAGGTTTTGAAATGATTTTTCGTGATGTTCGCGCCGAAATTAATCTTGACGCCATACGCCACAATCTTACGGAAATTCGCCGCCACATTAATCCCGCGAGCAAACTTTGCGCGGTCGTCAAAGCCGATGCTTACGGTCACGGTGCTCTTGCCGTTTCTAAAGTCGCCGTCGAGTGCGGTGCGGATTTTTTGGCAGTTGCAACCGTTGATGAAGGTTTGGAACTTCGCCGCGCAGGATTCGTTTTGCCGATTCTGATTCTCGGATTGATTCCGTCGAGTGCCGCCGAAATTGTCGTTGCGAACGATTTGATTGCCGCCGTTGCGGATTTGGAGCTTGCGAAAAAAATTTCTGCCGCCGCCGTCAATCTGAACAAGTTCGCCAAAATTCACTTGAAAGTTGAAACGGGCATGGGACGTATCGGTGTCGCCGCCGATAACGCTGTTGCTCTTGCCGTTGAAATTTCTCGTCTGCCGAACGTTGAGCTTGAAGGAATGTTTTCGCACTTCGCCGACGCCGACAATGACGACAGGACTTTCACGCGCCGACAGATTGAAATTTTCTCCGACGTTGCAAAAAAAATTCGCGAGGCGGGCGTCACGTTGAAGATTGTCCACCTTGCCGAATCAGCCGCGATTCTCGACATACCCGACGCGCATTTTGACATGGTGCGAGCCGGAATCATCACTTACGGGCTTTATCCTGCTCCGAACGTTCGACGCACGATTGAACTTTTTCCGGCAATGAAACTCGTCGCGCGAATTGTTCAGATGAAAAAAATTCCTGCGGGCACGTCAATCGGTTACGGTCGCGAATTTGTTGCACAGCGCGAGTCGTTGATTGGCACGTTGCCGATTGGTTATGCCGACGGTTACATTCGCGCCTACAAAAATTTTCACGTCGACATTCGCGGAAAACTTGCGCCGATTGCCGGGAGAATTTGCATGGATCAGACGATGATTGACGTGACGGACATTGCAGGCGTTGCAGTTGGCGACGAAGTGATTTTGTTCGGTTCAGACGCCGTGACGATTGACGACGCCGCGAATCATTTGCGCACGATTAATTACGAGGTCACTTGTCTAATCTCTGCGCGGGTGCCGAGAATTAACGTTGGAGGCTTTGATTTATGTTGACGGAAAAAATTTCCGAGCTGAAAGAAATTCTTCACGGCGCGAAAAATATTTTAATCGGAGCAGGCGCGGGACTTTCCACGGCGGCGGGCTACACTTATGACGGCGAACGCTTCAGAAAATATTTCGCGGACTTCGAGGCGGCTTACGGTTTTCACGACATGTACAGCGGCGGATTCTATCCTTTTGTCACGCCCGAAGAATTTTGGGCTTATTGGAGCCGCAACATTTTTTATAATCGATACGACCTTCCGCCGAATGCAACTTACCGAAAACTTTTGGAGCTTGTTCGTGAGAAAAATTTTTTCGTGCTGACGACAAACGTCGATCATGCGTTTCAGCTCAACGGTTTCGATAAGACGAGACTTTTTTACACGCAAGGCGATTACGGTTTGTTTCAGTGTTCGACGCCGTGCCACAATAAGACTTACGACAATGAGCAGAACGTTCGCGAGATGGTTGCCGCGCAGAAAAATTTGCGTGTCCCGAAAGAATTGTTTCCGCGTTGTCCGAAGTGCGGCGAGATTATGACGCTCAACCTTCGCAGCGACGACAAATTTGTTGAGGATTCGGGTTGGCACGCGGCGGCTTATCGCTACGAAAAATTTTTGAAAACTTATGCGGCGAGCGACATTGTTTATCTTGAACTCGGCGTCGGCGGCAACACGCCCGGCATCATCAAATATCCGTTTTGGCGATTCACGGCGGCGAATCCAAGAGCGCGTTACGTCTGCATTAACAAAGGTCAAGCGTTCGTGCCCGCTGAAATTGCCGCGCAGAGTTTGACAATCGACGCGGACATTTCGGAGGTGTTGAAGGCTTTATGAATCGATTGACGCTGATAAAATTTTTGAACGCGAGCTTGCTGAACATGATGCCGCAATTGAAAATCGTCAACGTTCCCGACGACGTGACGGCTCAACGAAAACTTTTGCGTGCGCTGATGAATGTTTGCCCGCCGATGAATTTTGATGAAAAATTTCTGCGACTTCAAGACGAATTGTTATCGGCTGAAGTTCAAGAGCGCGGCGTCGTAAAAATTTCCGACATTCCGAACGTCGCACCGCACATAAAAATTTGGCGCGGAGACATCACACGGCTTGAAGTCGATGCGATTGTCAACGCCGCCAACGAAAAACTTTTGGGCTGTTTTATTCCGCTGCACGGTTGCATTGACAACGCGATTCACTCTGCGGCGGGATTGCAACTTCGCGCCGCGTGCAACAAAATCATGGAGGAGCAAGGTCACGACGAGCCGACAGGTCATGCGAAAATCACGCCCGCATTCAATCTGCCGAGCAAATTCATCTTGCACACCGTCGGACCGATTATTCCCGAAAATCGCGAGCCGACCGTTGCAGAGGAAAATTTGCTTGCCGCCTGCTACGAATCTTGCTTGACGCTTGCCGCTGAACACAATCTGATGAGCTTAGCGTTTTGTTGCATATCGACGGGCGAATTTCATTTCCCGAATCGTCGTGCCGCTGAAATTGCCGTTGCGACCGTGAAAAATTTTTTGTCGACGCATGAGCTTGAAATTGTCTTCAACGTCTTCAAAGAGCTTGACGAAAAAATTTATCACGAAATGTTTTAGGGATTGTTGGTAAAGTTGCGTTGAATGAAGCTGAAACCCGGCGCACAGGGATGTGCGCCGCCGGCAACAGGTGCATGGATGCACCTTTGCCGGACAGACGCCCTTTTCTTTTGCTTACTTTTCTTTTGGGCGCAGCAAAAGAAAAGTAAGTTCAATTAACAAAAAAGAATTTACACGCCAAATGCAATTTAACAACTCGCTCGCGACAGTGAAACAGAACTCAAAAGTTTTTCGTGACGCGTTGCCTTGAACTTGCCGGCGCAGTATAATCGCGGAGAAAAATTTTTTGGAGGCTGACCAATGGATTTGCTTGAAATAAAAACCGCCGGCGATCCCGTGTTGAAGACGATTTGCACGCCGGTTGAGAAGATTGACAAACGCTTGAGAAATTTGCTCGACAAAATGGCGGAGACGATGTACGCGCACGAAGGAGTCGGAATTGCCGCGCCGCAAGTCGGAATTTCGATTCGTGCAGCTGTCGTCGACGTGGACAGAAAGACGCGCTACGATTTGATTAATCCCGTCATCACCGCCCGCGAAGGCTCGATTATCGACAATGAAGGTTGCCTTTCATGTCCCGACCTTTTCGGCGACGTGGAGCGTGCAGAAAAAATTCGCGTCGAATTCATCAACCGTTTCGGCAAGAAAAAGACGTTGGAAGCGGACGGACTGCTTGCCCGTTGCATTCAACATGAACTTGATCACCTTGACGGCAAACTTTTTATCGACATTGCCAAAAACATCACTAAGGGCAAAAAAAATTCGGAGAGCTGAAAATTTTCGTATTGCAATTTAAAATTTCTATGCTATCATAATCGAAGACAACGGGTTAGGGGGTTGTGGTAAGACGTAAGATACGGAACATAAGAGAGACGGGAAATCATCCCGAAATATTTTTAGCCCGTTAAGTTAAAATTTTCACCACAAATTTTAGGAGGTTTCCAATTATGTCTAACGGCAAACCCAGAATCGTAATCGTTGGCGGCGGCTTCGGCGGCATTAAAATCGGTCAACTTTTTGCCAAAGAAAACGTCGAAGTGACTTTGATTGACCGCCACAACTTCCATCTTTTCCAACCGCTTTTGTATCAAGTGTCGACTTCCGTTTTGGAGACGGGCGAGATAGCCTACCCGATTCGCTCCTTTTTCCGCGACTGCCCCAACGTCAATCTGTTCATGGCTAAGGCGCAGGGCGTTGACCAGGAGCGCGACGTTGTCCTTACAAATCACGGCGAAGTTCATTACGATTATCTGATTCTGGCGGCGGGCGCGACGACGAACTTTTTCGGGATGAAGAGCGTCGAGGAACACGCGTTCGGCATGAAAACTCTGCAAGAAGCAGTTCACATTCGCAACCACGTCATTCACGAGTTTGAACGCGCCGAAAAGCCCTATCGCACGCCCGAAGATCGCAAGAAACGTATGACTTTTGTTATCGTCGGCGGCGGTCCCACGGGCGTTGAAGAAGCCGGCGCAATCACCGAACTCATTGCAATACAGAAAAAAGAATTTCATCTTCTTGACTTCAATGATGTCAGCGTAAAATTGATTGAGGCGACTCCGCGACTTTTGCCAATGCTCCCCGAAGATTTGCAACAGCACACCGTCAAAGTTTTGCAGAAAAAAGGCGTCGAGGTCATGTTGAACACTCAAGTCGTTGATTATGACGGAGATGTTCTCACGCTCAAAAGCGGCGTTAAAATTCCGACAACGACTGTGATTTGGGCGGCGGGAGTCAGAGCTGTCGACATGATGAGAAATTGCGGCGGAGAATGTGCTCGTGACGGGCGCATTTGGATTGAGGAAAATTTGATGGTTCGCGGCGCACTTCACGGCAATGTTTTTGCTATCGGCGACTGCGCGGCGTTCATGCACGGCGATATGAAACGTCCTTTGCCGACTGTCGCACCCGTTGCCACTCAACAAGCCAAAATCGCTCACAAAAACATCATGAAACTCATCAAGGGCGACACGAATTTGGAGAAATTTGTTTACAAAGATCTCGGCGCAATGGCTACAATCGGTCGCGGCGAGGCAGTCGTCGGCAGCCCGAAAATGACCGGATTCTTTGCATGGTGCGCGTGGATGGTCGTTCATTTGATGAGACTTGCCGGCTTTTACACGAACATGACCGTTGCATTCAAATGGGCGTTGAACTTCCTGACGAGTGCGCGGCTCGGACGAATTGTCACCAACATCAAATTGACGCCCGCCGGAAATTAATTCAATTACACTCAACGCAAATTCAAAAGAGATCGTCCTGGTTGACGGTCTCTTTTTTGAATTAGAGTGTTTTGGTAAAGTCACATTGAATGAAATTGAGACACGGCGCACAAGGATGTGCAATTTTGGGCGCAGCAAAGAAAAAGTAGATCCTAAACATAAAAGAAATTTACGAGCCACATGCAATTTACCAACACTCCTCAATCGCTTGCCGACGAATTTGCCGCAGAGAAAAATTTTTGGTAGAATAGGCGCGTCAAAGGAGGTCTTTTCTATGGAAATTGACATTGGCAAAATAAAATTCGACGATCACGGACTTGTCCCGGCGATTGTGCAAGAGGAAAGCGGTCAAGTTCTCATGCTCGCTTACATGAACGAAGAATCGCTTAAGAAAACGATTGAGACGGGTTACACACATTTTTACAGCCGCTCACGTCAAACGCTTTGGCAGAAAGGCGAAACAAGCGGCAACGTTCAACAGGTCAAAGCTCTTTATTACGACTGCGACGGCGACGCGCTCTTGGTCAAAGTTCATCAAACGGGCGTGGCGTGTCACACGGGCACTTACTCTTGTTTCAGCGGACGCAGGCTTGACGAGAATAAAAATCTTCCCGCAGTCGTAGATCAGCCGCCCGAAGATTTGTCTCTTATCCTGTACGAACTCTACTCCGTCATCAAAGATCGTCAACGTCACCCGGTCGAAGGTTCTTACACGAATTATCTTTTCAACATGGGTCACGACAAGATTCTCAAGAAAGTCGGCGAAGAGGCTGTCGAAACGATTATCGCGTCCAAAAATAACGTCAACGAGCAAATTCTCTACGAGATGGGCGATTTGTGGTATCACTGCTTAGTTTTGCTCGCGTGGCACGGCATCAAGCCCGAAGAACTTTTCAACGAATTGATGAGTCGTCGCAAGGGCGGCAACTACCACAAATTCACCGGCAAGACAGGCGAACGTCCCGCCGATTAAAAATCTTCTCGTCACGTTGAATTGAACGCAAAAAAAATTCCCGCTCGGAATTTAATCGAACGGGAGTTTTTTATTGGCAAGAATCGTCATTGCACGTTCATGGACAGTTCAATGAATTTGTTTGAGAGCCGTGCTCGTTGAAGAACTTCCTCCGTGACTTCCGCGCCCATTTCAACGATAAGCATTCCGTTGTCCGTTGCAATGGTTTTCGTCGCGTGTTTGCCGAGCAAGACTCTGCGGCGGCGTTCGTCGACGGCTTTTTCAACCTGTTTTTTCTGCGACATTTGCGGCTTATCTTCGGCGGGCTTTGATTGCTTTTTACTTGCGCGCGCCTTTTGAAGTGCCGCTTTCAAATCTTCTGCCTGTTGAGTTATCGACGCGAGCCGCTTTTCATCTTCAGTAGGTTTCACTTCGACTACGGGCGATTCATTCACGATAACGATTGGCTTTTCAACGGGAGCCTCGACGATTTCTGCAGGAGTTTCAACTTCAACGGGAGTCTCGACGATTTCTGCAGGAGTTTCGACTTCAACGGGAGCCTCGACGATTTCTGCGGGAGTTTCGACTTCAACGGGAGCCTCGACGATTGGCGCGGGAGTTTCGACTTCAACGGGAGCCTCGATATTTTTAATCGGAACTTCTTCTTCGGTCGGCACGTCGGGCATTTCAATCGGCGTCTCTGATTCGGCAGGCACGTCGACAACTTTAACCGAAGTTTCAACCTCGCTCGCAACGTCCACGGCATCAACGGGCACTTCGGCAGTTTCAGTCGGAGTATCTTTAACGGGCGGCTTCCAAACTTCCTGCGCGGGTTCGTCGTGAAAATGTTCAAATGCCGGCACAAAGGCGGGCTTGTCCTCGGTTAAACTATTTTTTTTTTCCGCGTCAACGTTTATAACGGTGACTTGCTTGCCGAAGATTGAAATTTGATCCGATGTGACTTCGCTGACGGAGCCGTCGGGCGCAGTGATTTCGCATTGCTCAATCTTGCCGCCGTTGCCAATGAAAACTTCAGTGACACGCCCTTGAATTCGCCCGGACTTGGTTATCGCTTTGGTGCCGATGACGCGAATATTTTCGATCAGCAGGCGTTCATAATCACCCGCCTCTTCCAAATTCAAAATGTTTTCGCTGTGCGTGATGGTCACTGCGTCCTCGCCGATTGCGATAATCGATTCATAGGGAATGAGTTTGACGCCGCGATACCAATCGTCGTCTTCAATCGTCAATGCGGCGATAACACCGTTTTTGGCGTCGATTAGGAGCGTCTTGCTGGTACCCAACTCGCGTCCTTCGGTTATGCTGATAATCGGCAAGCCGAGAATCTCAACACTTTTTTTCATCTTAATACCTCCGTTGTTTGCGGTCAGAATTTTTATCAACCGCTGAAATTATTTAACACCTTGTGGAATTCAATGTCAACCTCCTGCAAAATTTCTTTGGGCAATTTGTCAAACGGCGTCGACGTTGCGCGGTGCCTGGTCAGAACGTCGCGGACTACGCGCAGATATTCCAGGTTGGTGGCAAATTCTTTTTTAATTTCGGCGTTGCGTCTCACGGGCGGCAATGTCAAGGCGTCTTCGTAAATTTTTATCGCCTTGGAGTAAAGCGCGTTCTCTTTGTAAAGATTGCCCAAATCTATTGCCACGAACGGCGCGTACTCGTCATTGCGGTAGCGTTCGAGTGCCTTCTTGTAAAGTTCAATCGCCTGCCAAACGTGACCTTTTGCGCGTTCACTGCAAGCTTTGTCCAAAATTTCATCAAGAGTTCCGAATTTCTCGTCGTCTTCCGATTTGGTCGGCGAATTTTTTTCCTCAAGCGTTATTTCCTCTATTTTATTGAGATTGATAGTTGAAAGCGGCGTGAACACTTCCTGCAACGGGAAAAATACTGTGCGTTTAGGTTTTGCGGCGGGCTTGACGGGTTTATCCGCTTCCTTGGGTTTGACTTCTTGCAACGGCTTGAAAACTTCTTGCAACGGGAAATTGTCGGCAGGATCGGGCTTTTTCTCAAGCTTGACGGGTTTGTCGGCATTTTGAGGTTTGACGTTTTGCAGCGGCTGAAAAACTTTTTCAAGCGGAAATTTTTTTGCATCACCGGAACTTTTGAACAGCTCATCAATTTCTTCCGCGCGAGTTTTCGATTTATCAGCCGCAACGGTTTTGTCGCTGTGAGCGGAGAATTTATCAATCGCAACTCTTTTATCGCTGTGAGCGGAGAATTTATCAATCGCAACTCTTTTATCGCTGTGAGCGGCAGATTTATCCGTCGCAACGGTTTTATCGACGTGAGCGGCAGATTTATCCGTCGCA
>CAJOHG010000021.1:0-20952 GCA_905234395.1 uncultured Selenomonadaceae bacterium | reverse complement strand
GACGTGAGCGGCAGATTTATCCGTCGCAAAGGTTTTATCGACGTGAGCGGAAGATTTATCCGTCGCAAAGGTTTTATCGACGTGAGCGGCAGATTTATCCGTCGCAAAGGTTTTATCGACGTGAGCGGCAGATTTATCCGTCGCAATGGTTTTCTCGTCGGAAGTCAAAATCGCGAACAGCTCATCAATTTCTTCCGCGCGAGTTTTCTTTTTGGCAGGTTTATCGGCTTTATCGTCGGTCGGCACGTCGACAAGCTCATTGTAGCGGCTCGTCGCGAATGGATCTTCGGATTCGTTCAAGTCAAATTTTTCTTCGGCGGGCAAAGATTCTTTTCTCTTTTCAGCTTCGTAAGCCGCCTTGACTTCCTCCGTGAAACGTTCTTCCTCTTCGCGCTGACGTTTTATCAAGAAACGATTCAACACCACGGCGATTAACGAGCCGGCAAAAATTATCAAGCCCAATCGCAACAAAAAATCCCTGCCGATGGCGGGCGCGATTAATGACGTTGCGACAACCGCTGCGAACGACAACAGCGCAACTGCAATCAGCGTCGTGTAGTAAATTCGCAGACCCAATCTTTTTGCCAACGCGTGCACCAACACGATGCTGACAATCATGATGCTCGGCACTATCAAAAAAAACGCCAAACCTATCCCTCCACGAAAAGTTTCACGTCTAAGCTGCTTGCGGCTTTTGACTTCGACGCGGTGTTTAAAATTCCTTTCAGACGCGATAAATCCTTTGAAAATTCTTCGCCGCCTGCTATAATCGCCGCAGAAAATTTTTAAGACCGGAGGATTCACGTGCACCAATTTTTATTTTACATCGGCGACTTCCCGATTCGTTCTTATGGCGTCGTGTTGAGCTTGTCAATTTTTTTGGCGACGGGCGTCGGTTATTTCATGGCGAAAGTTGACGGACGCGGCTACGAAAAATTTTTAATCGACATCGGTTTAATCGGCGGCTTGCTATAATCGCCGCAGAAAATTTTTGAGACCGGAGGATTCACGTGCACCAATTTTTATTTTACATCGGCGATTTCCCGATTCGCTCGTATGGCGTGGTGTTGAGCCTGTCAATTTTTTTGGCAACGGGCGTCGGCTATTTCATGGCGAAAGTTGACGGACGCGGTTACGAAAAATTTTTAATCGACATCGGTTTAATCGGCGGCTTCTTCGGACTTTTGGGCGCGAGACTTTGGGACGTGTTCTTTTTCGATTGGAGCTACTATCAAAATCATCTCGACGAAATTTTGAACGTTTGGCAAGGCGGCATGGCTGTTCAAGGCGGAATTATTCTCGGCGTGACGGCGGGCGCACTCTATGCCAAATCAAAAAAGCTCGACGTGATTCATCTGGCGGACATACTTGCTCCGGCGATCGTTCTCGGTCAAGCTTTGGGACGTTGCGCAAATCTTTTGAACGGCGATGCATTCGGCGCACCGACCGGCGGAAATTTCGGCATAATTTATCCCGACACGACGCTTGCTTATCGCACATACGGCAACCAACCGCTTTTTCCCGCAGAGGTCTGGGAATGTCAACTCGACGTTGTGATTTTCGCTCTGTTGCTGATTTTCCGTTGCACCAATTATGTTAAAGGTCAATGTTTCGCGCTGTACGTCATGCTTTATGCGGCGGCAAGATTCGCATTGGAATTTCTTCGCGGCGATTACACGAGTCAAGTTGTCGGCGTGCTCAAGTCCGCGCAGGTTACGAGCGTCGTTGCATTCACGATAGCCGCAGGAATTTTTTTGTGGTTGAGTTGGCGTCAACGTCGCGGCAGTTAATCTCGTGAAGGAAATTTTTTTTGTGCGTCGAAGGTTAGCGGAAATATTTTTCGGAAGGGAACGAACAACATGGGGGCTAATGATGCGGCAATCAAGGAGGCGTTAAAAAAACTTCGCCTTAACAGGGAACAGCAGAAAGCCAGAGACGATGCGGCGATAAAAAAAGCCCTTGTCACGATAAAAGTTTTCGGCGTGGGCGGCGGCGGCAACAGCGTCCTCAAACGAATTGCCGAGAGCGATTTTTTGCAGATTGATCTTGTCGCGGTCAACACCGATTCTCACGCGCTGGGCTTTTCAAATTCGCAATCGATTCGTTCCATTCAAATCGGCGAACCGATAACAAAAGGTCGTGGCACCGGCGGCAACGTCGCAATCGGCGAACAAGCGGCTAAAAATGATGCTGAACGTCTCAAAGAGATGATGGCGGGCGCGGACATGATTTTTATAACGGCGGGTATGGGCGGCGGCACAGGCACAGGCGCGGCTCCTGTTGTTGCACGTCTCGCCAAAGAAATGGGCATGTTGACTGTCGGCGTCGTAACACTTCCATTCAGCTTTGAAGGTCGTCGCAAACAGCGCATTGCCAATGAAGGTATCGTTAAAATGCAGTCGTACATGGACGCGTTGATTGTCGTCAAGAACGATAATTTGATGAAGCTCCCCGAAAATCAAAACCTAAACATGATTGACGCTTTCAACGCCGCTGATTCTGTCCTTAGGCAAGCGATTCGTTGCGTCGCCGAACTGATTCTGACAATCGGCGTTATTAACGTTGACTTCGCTGACATGACGACAATTTTCCGCCAAAGTGAATCGAGTGACGCCTTGCTTGGCATCGGTCGCAGCAAAATCAGCGCGGTTAAAGCTGTGCAGGAGGCGATTCAAAGCCCGTTGATTGACAAGTCGTTAAAAGGCGCGCGCGGAATTATTTTGAACATCACCGGCGACGAGACACTTCCGATTCACGACGTGAACGCCGCCGCAAGTTACATTTTCAGCCAAACCGAAGACGACGTGAACATAATTCTCGGAACCGTCATCGATAAATCCATGAACGGCATGATTCAAGCGACGATTATCGCCACGGACTTTGCCGACAGCCTCGCGCTCAAGTCTCCGACGATTGAAGTGCCAAAATCAAGCGTCACTGTGTCGAAAGGTTTCAATTTGGATACGCCGAAGCCTCAAACTCCGCCCGAAAGAAAATTTCAAATGCCAACGTTCACATTTCGCCCGCGTGATAACAAATGAGCGACAACAAATTTCAGCGGCTTGAACTTTTAATCGGCGCGGAAAATTTTTCAAAGCTCACTGTGTCAACGGTTGCGGTGTTCGGCATCGGCGGCGTAGGTTCGTTTACGGTCGAGGCATTGGCACGTTCGGGCATCGGTCATCTCGTGCTGATTGACAAAGACAACATCGACGCGACGAACATCAATCGGCAAATTCACGCGCTTACGTCGACGGTCGGGCGTTCAAAAGTTGAAGTCATGCGCGAACGAATTCAACAAATAAATCCTGCGGCGACAGTCGACACGATTCAGAAATTTCTTCTGCCGTGCGAAAATGCCGAGGATTTTTTTGTTTGCAAATATGATTACGTCGTCGATGCGATTGACACGTTGAGCGCGAAAATTTTTCTCGTCGAAGAATGCACGCGGCGCGGAATTAAAATCATTTCCAGCATGGGCGCGGGAAATAAACTTGACCCGACGCGATTCAGAGTGTCGGACGTGTTTAAAACGTCTGTCGATCCCGTTGCCAAAGTCATGCGCAAAAAACTCCATGAACGCGGCATAAAAAAATTAAAAGTCGTTTGGTCTGACGAAACTCCGTTGCCCGTGAAAAATTTTATCGGGAGCGTGTCGTTCGTTCCGAGTGTCGCAGGATTGATTATCGCCGGTGCTGTCGTCAACGATTTAATCAGCGAATAATTTTTCATTGGATGCAACGTCACGTTGCTCGTTCCGAGTGTCGCAGGATTGATTATCGCCGGTGAAGTCGTCCGCGATTTGATCAGCGAATGAATTGCTCAATGGCTTTGTTAAGCTTTTCAATTTCGGCAGTGTCACCGGTCTTGACGGCGTCAACAATGCAATGCTCAATGTGATCTTTCAAGATGATTCGCCCGACGGCTTTAATTGCGGCGTCGACTGCGGACAACTGAATCAAAACTTCACTGCAGTCGCGACCGTCTTCAATCATGCGCTTTATCGATTCCAAATGCCCGATAAGCCGCGCCATGCGATTCAAAACGGCTTTGGTCTGCGTGTGCGTATGACTGTGACGAATTACCGTGCCATCGGCGAGCGTGTGTTCGTGCATGAATAACCTCCAAAAATTTTTCGCGACGTTTAAGTTGCAAGTTCACGAAGAGCCGCCGACAAATCGAGTGAGCCGCTGTAAATCGCCTTGCCGACAATCACGCCGACAACACCGTCAGATTCGACAGCTTTAAGTGCGCGAATGTCTTCAATCGATTTCACGCCGCCCGACGCTACAATTTGCGCACCGGACAACTTTGCAAGCGTGGCGAAAATTTCTGCGTTGACGCCGCTCAACATGCCGTCTTTGGAAATATCGGTGTAAATAATCGTCGTGACGCCAGCCGCGACAATTTTTTTTGCCAAATCATCGACTTTGACCGCGCTTGACTTTTCCCAGCCGTGAACTGCGACAAAACCGTTGCGAGCGTCAATTCCGACGACAACTCTGTCTCCGAAACGTTTAACCGCCTGCGCGACGAGATCAAGATTTTCAACGGCAACACTGCCCAAAATCACGCGACGAACTCCCAAATCTAAAAGCCGCTCCATATCGTCAAGAGTTCTGATGCCGCCGCCGACTTCAATCGGGATTTTAACCGCGTCGAGAATTTTTTTTATGGCGTCGAGATTTTGCGGCAAACCGGCTCTTGCACCGTCCAAATCGACGACGTGAAGAAATTTCGCACCGCAAGCTTGCCATTTGAGCGCAGTCGCTTGAACGTCATCAGAATAAACGGTTTCCTTGTCGAAGTCGCCTTGAATCAATCGCACGCACTTGCCGTCGCGCAAATCTATCGCAGGAAAAATTATCATCGCTTAACCTCCAAATCCCAGCTCCGCAAAATTTCGACGGCTTTATCGGCAAATATCGGCACGAGTTTTTTCATCGGCTCCGTTAATTCGACGCCTGCCTCTAAGCTGAAAGGTTGCGCACCAATCAATTCGACGCGCGGAATTTTTTTGCTCGACAGCTCCAACATTGTCAGCACGTCTTGAATGCCGACTTCGTGCGCCGAAATTTTTTGTGCAAAGTGCGCGTGAATCTCGTCGTCTTGCAAATGAAATGTTGTGCCCGGTGCGACGCCGCCGTCAATCGAATCGATAATCAGAAGCCGCCTTGTGCCCGTGACGAAATGCGTCAGCTCCACGCCGAGTGTCCCGCCGTCAATCAGATTGACATTTTCAGGGAACGTGAAATTTTTTTGCAGATACTCGACGACGCGCACGCCGAAGCCTTCATCGCTCAAGATTGTATTGCCGATACCGAGCACCGTATTTTCAGCCGTGAACAGTCCGTTCATTGAATTGCCTCCAAAAAATTTTTCAATCACGTTTGAGCGCGGCGAGCAATTTCAGTTGTCGATGCCAGCCGTGAACAGTCCGTTCATTGAATTGCCTCCAAAAAATTTTTCAATCACGTTTGAGCGCGGCGAGCAATTTCAGTTGTCGAAGAGTTAATCGCGCACATTGGATGCCTCGTCACGTTGCCTGCCGTGGACAGTCCGTCCATTAACGCGTCACCTTTCCGAGCAGCCATTGCGTCCAATCGTCAAGCCCTGTGCCTTTTGTGCAGGACGTTTCGAAAATTTTTATCGTCGGGTGCAGTGTCGTTAAGTCTGTCCGCGCAGATTGCAAATCAAAATTCGTGAACGGCAGCAGATCAATTTTGTTGAGCACCGTCGCCGACGACTCCTTGAAAATCAGCGGATACTTCAGCGGTTTATCGTCGCCTTCCGTTATCGACAGCACGACCGCTTTGAAATTTTCGCCGATGTCGAATTCCGCAGGGCAGACCAAATTTCCGACGTTCTCAACAATCAGCAAGTCGAGCGCGTCAAGATTTAAAGAGACACAAGCTTTTTGAATCATTGCCGCATCGAGATGACAGCCGCCCGCCGTGTTGATTTGAATCACTTCGACGCCGAGCCGTTCGATTCGTTCAGCGTCCTTTGCAGTGAAAAGATCGCCTTCAATCACCGCGACGCGAATTTTGCCGACGAGTTTTGAAAGTGTCTGTTCAAGGAGAGTCGTCTTGCCGGAGCCGGGCGAGCCCATCAAATTCATCACGACGATTCCGCGTTCAGCAAACATTTTCCGATTGAGAGCGGCAATTTCATCGTTCGCACTTAAAATATTTTTCATGAGTTTAATTTCCAAATCGAGACCTCCAACGAATTATCACGCCAAAATTTTTGAGCAGTTGCAAAGCAGTCCCGTTGGATGCAACGTCACGTTGCTTATTCGCAGTCGACGAAGTCAACCAAAAGTTCACGACCGCTTTGCAGAATCAACACGCCGTCACATTCGGGACAAAAAAAATTGTAGCGTTCGAGTTTGAAAATTTTGCCGCACTTGTTGCACGTCGCACTTATCGGCACGCGATTTATCACGAGCTCCGCGTCATCGGCAGGCGAATTTTTTTTCAGCACGTCAAACGACATACGCAACGCTTCGACTTCCACGCCGACTAATTCTCCGAGCGTCAAGCCGACTTTGAAAATTTTCGTCGCGCGATTTTGTTGAGCCGCGTCCAGTGCGATATTCAAAATATTTTCTGCCAACGTCGCCTCGTGCAAATCAATCACCTCAAAAATTTCAGCGCGGTTTGGCGAAAATCATACGTCCCGCAGAAGTTTGCAACGCGCTTGTGACTTCAACGGAGATTGTGCGGCTCAAATATCTGTGACCGTTTTCAATAACAATCATCGTGCCGTCATCGAGATAAGCGACGCCTTGACCGGGCTCCTTGCCGTCCTTGACGACTTGCACGCGCATCGTTTCGCCGGGAATAACGACGGGCTTAACGGCGTTTGAAAGTTCGTTGATGTTCAGAACGGCGACGCCGCGCAGTTGAGCGACCTTGTTCAAGTTGAAATCGTTGGTGATAATTTTTCCGCCGAGCTTTTGAGCAAGTCTCACGAGTTTTGAATCAACCTCTTGAATGTCATCAAAGTCAACGTTCATGACCTCGACTTTAAGTCCCGAATCTTCGCGAATCTTTTGCAGAACGTCAAGCCCGCGACGACCGCGAACGCGTCTCAAGGTGTCGGATGAATCGGCAATGTGTTGAAGTTCTTCGAGCACGAACACGGGAATTAACAGCGTGCCTTCAAGAAAACCGGTCTTGCAAATGTCGGCAATGCGCCCGTCAATAATAACGTTCGTGTCGAGCAACTTGTAATTTTTATTTTTATGCTCCTTGAGCTTGACGAGATTAACTTTTGCGCGTTCGGCAGGCGGATTTTCCTGCGCGGGCGGCGTAGAAGTTTTAACGTCGGGATTTTCTTTTACGACCTTTTCAGTCTCGCGACTGCGCAAAATATCTTTTAACACATGCGGAATGAAATCGAAACTGCCCGTGAGTTCCTTGCGCTTTTTAATCGTGATTCGCACGCCGAGATAACCGAGCACGATGCTGAAAATTACGGGAATATAGTCGCCGACAATAGGAATGCGGGCGAAAGCGTTGCCCAATAAGTTCGCGATAATAAGTCCGATTGCCAAACCGATCGCTCCGGCGATAACGTCGTTGATTGGCATTTTGCTAAGCTGTTTTTCGACAAACGCGGTGAATTTTCCGAGCTTGCCGATTAAGTACGGAGAGACAATCCAGCCGCCGAGTCCGCCTGCAAATGCGCCCGACAATATGCAAAGCAGACTTGCCAACGTCAGCTTGAAAATTCCCGTCTCCGCTTGAAAAAACTCCAGATTGATGTACGTCAAAAGCAGCGGGCTTAGTTGTTTGAGAGCCGCGCCGCCGACAATCGCGCACGTCAACGTTATGAGAAATCGAATTGCTTTATCAAGCATAAACATCACCTCCATTCAAATTCAACGGCAAGACTAGCACAACATTATGAAATTTCAATGAGCGACTTTTTAGTCCCTGGTTTCTAAAAAAAAAACTCCGTCGCGCTGTGCAACGGAGAATTTTTTTCAGGGGAGGGTAAAACTGTTAAAGCTATCGGCGAGAAGTCTGCAAACCTTTGCCGGCGACGTTGAGTCCGCCGCGAAAACTTCCTGCCGCAAAAGTGGAGATGGTCGGTCTTAAATGAATCTATCCATAACGTAGACGAATGCCAGACCGATTGCCAATGAGCACACGATAATTCCGACGCTCACGGCGATAACATCGTCACGGAAGATTTTTTTCACTTTTCAAGTACCTCCTGTGGTTGCTCGTCAATCCTTTGAACGCTACGAAGTATATCACAGCAAAAATTTTTGGCAATGCGAATTCAGTATTGATTTGCGTCGTGTTTGTTATTGTTTGAACGTATTTGCTCGTGCGCTTGATTTATCCGCAAAAATTGTTACAATCAACCGCATGAAAAAATACTTGGAAATTATGCGGCTCGATCATTGGATAAAACAATTTTTCATCGTTCCGGGCATCGTCTGTGCAATTTTTTTGGCGAAGGTCAACCTTGACGCCGCGACGCTGAAATTTTTCGCCGAAAATCTTTTGGCAGGTTTCATCGCCACGTGTCTAATCGCTTCCGCAAATTACGTCATCAACGAATATCTCGACGCCGAATTTGACAGACATCATCCGACGAAAAAAAATCGTGCCGCCGTCAAAGAATCAATGAGCGGGAAAATTATTTTCCTGCAATGGCTCGCGTTGACGATTGCCGGACTTTTAATCGCCGCGCTCGTCAACAAATATTTTCTTGCAATGGCTGCGTGGCTGTGGCTCATGGGCATTGCTTACAACGTCAAACCGTTGCGCACGAAAGATCTCGCGTATCTCGACGTGCTGACCGAATCAATCAACAACATGATTCGTTTGCTTATGGGTTGGTTTATCGTCGTGGAAAATTTTGTGTTGCCGCCGTCAAGTATCGTGCTCGGTTATTGGATGCTCGGAGCGTTTTTGATGGCGATTAAACGTTACGCAGAATTTCGCATGATTGACAATCCCGCACTCGCCGCCGCGTACAGAAAATCTTTCCAAAATTATTCGGAGGCGTCACTTTTAATCAGCGCGTTTTTCTATGCAATGTGTTCGATATTTTTTATCGGCGTCTTTCTCGTCAAATATCGGATTGAGTTGGTGCTGTTCGTGCCGGCACTTGTCGGGCTGTACTGTCATTATTTTTGGCTGTCGTTCAAAAAAGATTCGGCGGTGCAAAAGCCGGAGAAACTTTATCACGAACGCGGACTGATGATTTACTGTTTGCTGTCGATAATTTTGTTCACGGTGCTGATGACGATTGACATTCCCGCGCTGAAAATTTTAACGTCAAGTGAGTTGATTCATCTGTGAAAAATTATAAGGCGTGGATTCTGGATTTTGACGGCACGTTGTATTTTCAAAAGCCCGTACAAATTTTTATGGCACTGTGGCTGATTGCGCATTACATTTTTCGTCCGACGCGGTTGAAAGAAATTTTTGTCCTGCGAGATTGGCGGCGACTGCGTGAGCAACGTTTCTGCGCGGACAAAGAAAATTTTCGTGAACTTCAGCTTGCGGAATTGTCTCGACGTTACGACCTGCCGAAAGACGTTATCGAAAAAGTTTTGCGTCGATGGCTGATTGAACGTCCGCTGAAAATTTTGCGCCACTTTGTCCGAAAAAAACTTCTCGCCGCCGTCAAACATCAACAAAATCTCGGCGTGAAGATAATCGTTTACTCTGACAATCCTGTCACTGAAAAACTCGCCGCGATAAATTTTTCTCCTGACGCAAGCTTTTTTGCCGACGACGATTTGATTCTTTGCATGAAGCCCGACGTTCACGGGTTGAAAAAAATTTTGTCGCTACAAAAGCTCAAGCCCGCCGAAGTTCTCTACATTGGCGACCGCGACGACCGCGACGGCATTTGTGCACGACTCGCAGGCGTTGATTATCTTGACGTAAAAAATTTTTGAGGAGCCGCCATGAATAAAAATTTCAGCCGCGTTATCGTGCAGGCAAGCTTTTTTGCCGACGATGATTTGATTCTTTGCATGAAGCCCGACGTTCACGGGTTGAAAAAAATTTTGTCGCTACAAAAGCTCAAGCCCGCCGAAGTTCTCTACATTGGCGACCGTGACGACCGCGACGGCATTTGCGCTCGACTTGCAGGCGTTGATTATCTTGACGTAAAAAATTTTTGAGGAGCCAATATGAATAAAAAATTTAACCGCGTCATCTTGGCGATAAGTTTTTTTTGTTTAATCGCTAACAGCTGGATATTCTACGCGATTATAAGTTTAAAAATTTGGATGTGCGACTTTCACGGGCAATGGGCGTTGAATGCCTATGCTTTGAACGGCATTGATCCTTATCAAGTGCGCGGAATGGAAACGCCGCTTATCGAAGAAATTGGCACAATCCGTTTCGACTGGTCAACGATGCCTTGGGGACTTGTATTGGGGAATTTTTTTTATCCGGGCTTTTTGACTGTAGCGGACGCGGCAATTTATCTTCTCGCGGCAAACGCTTTCTTCTTGCTGATTACGGCGCGATACCTTGCAAAAAATTTTAACATCGGGCTTAACTCGCTAATAATTTTCCTCGTGACGATAACGGCGTTTCTTGCACACTTCGCCATCGCAACTTTATTCGGGAACGCGGGCGCGATAATCTGTTGCCTGCTGATAATTTGTTGCCTTAAAGCCGATGAGTCGCCGATTTTCGCGGGAGTGCTGTTGAGTTTCGCGATGGTCAAGCCTCAAGTCGCGTTGCCGATATGTTTAGCGTTGCTCCTGCGAAAAAATTTTAAAGTCTTGCTGACGGCGGCGGCGATTGATTTTGCGGCGTGGTTAGTCGCGTGCTTGATGACAAACGAATTGCCGTGGACTTTGCTAAGAGAATCGTTATCTTCAGGTGCAGGCGGCAACGGAGTTTTTTCGGGACTGTTCACGCTGATTTTTCCCGAAAACAAATCGCTTGCCATGTTGACGAGCATGATAGCGGGCGCGCTGTTCATTTGGCTGACATTTCGCGACGAGAAAAATTTTTGGATGTGCCCGGCGTTCTTGACGACGACCTTTTTCGCCTACAGCTTTTGGAATGAATTTTTCATCTTGATATTGCCCGCGCTAATGTGCTTAAAATTTGCTGTCCGCGCAGAAATTTTCCTCGAAAAAATTTTCTGGCTCGGCACGGTAATTTTCATGGCGTCGGCACCCTATGCAATGTTCCTGTCGCTGAAAAAGTTGCTCGTCGATTCGCCGCATGTGTTTTGGATCGACCGAACAATCTTTGCCGTCGTGATAATCCTGCTCGGCTTTTTGATGACCAAGAAATTAAAATATTTTGAGGAATCAACATGAACAAAAACTTTAGCCGCGTCGTCTTTGTGTCAAGTCTTATCTGTCTTATAACAAGTTATCCCATTCTTGCTTCACTATGGCATTTTGATAAAATTTGGATGTTTGATTTTCAAGGGCAATGGGCGTTGAATGCTTATGCTTTGCATTTTGTCGATCCGTATCCCTTGGTAGGCAACTCAACGCCGCTCATTGAAGAAATAGGCTGCATTCCAAAATATTTTGGAACAACGCCTTGGGGGCTTCTTTTGGGAAATTTCTTTTATCCCGGCTTTCTGCCCGCCGAAGATGCGGCAATTTATTTTGTCGCGTTGAACGTAATTTTTTTCTTTTGCACGGCACTTTTTATGGCAAGAAACTTTCCGCTGGACAAAGGAACAATTCTTTCCGTGACGTTAGTGGCGTTCTTCGCGAATTTTTTTGTGTCTGAGCATTGGGGTAATTCGAGCGCAGTCACTTGCTGTTTGTTGTTGATAAGTTGTCTCCGCGCCGATTCGCAACCAATTTTTTCGGGAATATTATTGAGTTTGGCAATGGTAAGACCGCAAGTTGCTCTGCCGATATGTTTTGCGTTGCTCCTGCGAAAAAATTTTAAAGTCTTGACGGTCGCGGCAATGATTGATTTGACGGCGTGGGAAATTGTCGCTCTGATGACGGAACAATCTCCGCTGAATTTACTGCAAGAATTTTTATCGCTGGACACAGGCGGAAGAGGCGCCTTTTCTGGACTGTTTACGTTGGTTTTCCCAACGAATAAATCGCTTGCCATGTTGACGAGCATGATTGCGGGCGTAGTGTTTATCTGGCTGACATTCAAGGAAGAGAAATTTTTTTGGGCGGTTCCCGCGTGCCTGGCGACAACTTTTTTTGCATATTCATCTTACAGTCAATTTTTTATATTGATATTGCCCGCGCTGGTATGTTTGAAATTTGCTGTCCGCGCAGAAATTTTCCGTGAAAAATTTTTCTGGCTCGCCACGGTGATTTTTATGGCTATGGCACCTTACAGCTCTATAGTTTTAATGAAAATATTTTTCGGGAATACTGTTTTAGCTTTTTTGGTCGCACGAACAATCTTTGCCGTCGTGATAATCGTTTTAGGCTTTTTGATGGCTCGACATTTCAAATGGCTCTTGCAATGAAACTGTCGAAAAATTTTTTGAAAATTTTAAAAGCACACGGCGAATAGCCCTGTTAAAGAGTTGCCCACAAGGCGACGGTCGTTAATCACAATTTGTACAAAGATAGGAGAGGGTCTCTAATGACAGAAGCAACAACCACCATTGAAAACAAAACCGGTATTCATGCGCGTCCCGCATCGGTGTTCGTGCAAAAAGCGTCCTCCTTCAAATCCAAAGTTCAGCTCAAAGCAAAAGGCAAGACTGTTGACGCCAAAAGCATCCTTATGATCATGAGCATGGGTTTGGTCAAAGGCACTGAGATCACCATCGTTGCCGACGGTCCGGACGAAGCAGACGCTGTTGCTCAGCTCAAAGCTCTCGTTGATGCAAAATTCGGCGAAGACTGATTCGCGTGTCCCGTTGCTAATTCAGGGGAGGGGTTAAAATTTTTTTCCGCCTCCCCTTTTGTGTAACTTGTGGAGGGTAAATTATGGCAGAGATAATTAAAGGTAAAGGCGTCATCGAGGGTATTGCCGTTGGCAGCATTCTCCTCGCGGGACAAAATCTTGACAGTTTCATCGTCGCTTACAAGCCCGGCAAACTCGCCGTCGAAAAGAAAAAAGCCGCCGATGCACTCGTGGCAGTAGCCGCCACTCTTGAAAAAAGCATTGAAGATTTCAAAGCTCAAGAACTCAACGAGCAAGCCGGCATTCTCGAAGCGCACCGTCTCTTAGTCGTCGATCCCGGCGTCAGCGCGAAGATTGAGGAAGAATTTGAGAAAGTCGCTTCCGCACCCGTCGCAGTTCTCAACGTCTATGAAGAGAACGCCAAAATTTTCGAGGCAATGGACGACGAATACTTCCGCGGTCGTGCAGTTGATATGCGCGACGTCGGCAAACGTATCGCCAAATATTTGCTCGGCATTAAAGAACCGGAAATCGCAGGCAAAGTTATCGTCGCGGGCAAAGAAATTGAGCCGTCCGTTATCGCGGGACTTCCCACCGATAAAATCGCGGGCGTTATCCTCGGTGCAGGCTCCACCACTGCTCATGCCGTTATCATTGCGAAAACTCGTGCTATCCCGACTGTCGTTGGTGTCGGTGACGGCATTGATCAAATCGCTGACGGCGATCCTGTCATTCTCGACGGCAAAACCGGCGAAATTTTGATTCGTCCCTCCGACGAAGAACGTGCCGCTTATGACGTTAAGATTAAGAAACAGGAAGAACTCAAAGCTCACTACGCAGAACTCAAAGATAAACCCGCCATCACTCTCGACGGCAAAGAAGTTGAGCTCGTCGCAAATATCGGCTCGCCCGCTGATGCTGATGCCGCTGTCAAAAACTTTGGCGCGACCGGCGTCGGACTGTTCCGCTCCGAATTCGTCTTCATGGGCAAAACCGATGTTCCGAAGGAAGAAGATCAGTTCAAAGAATACAAAGCAGCTGTCGAGAAATGCGCTGAAGTCACTCACGGCGAAGGTCTGTGCGTCATTCGCACAATGGACATCGGCGGCGACAAACCGTTGCCCTATATCCAAGTCGGCGTCGAAGAAAATCCGTTCCTCGGCTATCGTGCAATTCGTATCAGCCTCCAGCGCAAAGATCTGTTCCTGCCGCAGTTGAAGGCAATTCTCCGCGCGGGCGTCTACGGCAAAGCAGCCATCATGTTCCCGATGGTCATCAACGTGCAAGAATTCCTCGCGGCGAAAGAATTTGTCGAAATGGCAAAACAAGAACTCGCGCAGGAAGGTCAGAAATACTCCGACAGCGTCCAAGTCGGCATCATGGTTGAAACTCCTGCGGCGGCAGTTATGGCTCCCGTTCTCGCAAAATACGTCGACTTCTTCTCAATCGGCACCAATGACCTCGTTCAGTACACGCTCGCTGTTGACCGCGGCAATGCTCAAATTTCTTACCTCTACAACCACTTCAACCCGGCAGTCCTTCGCCTCATCAAGCGCACGATCGAATCTGCCAACAAGGAAGGCAAATGGGCAGGCATGTGCGGCGAGATGGCGTCCGACCCGAACGCGGCGATCATTTTGATGGCTATGGGCATTAAAGAATTGTCGATGAGCGCACCTTCCATTCCGCGCGTCAAAGAACGCATTCGCAACACCACTTTCGCGAAGGCAAAAGAAATTCTCGACAAAGTCATGGAAATGGAAGACGGCGACAAGATCAGGGATTATCTTGCCACTCTCGCATAATTTTTGAAACTCTTAACCGTCAAGCGCGGTTCGATAAAAGAAAAGCTCCCGTCAACATTTTGGCGGGAGTTTTTCTTTTGATTGAGCGGTCACATTTTAAATTTGTCGGCATTGCGTTCGACTTTGCAACGTTCGGCGACAAGAATCGCTTTAATTTTTGCAACGGCATTTTCAACCGAATCATTGACAACGACGTAATTGTATTCGCGCCCGATTTTGATTTCGGCGACAGCGTTTGCAAGTCGACGTTGCAAAGATTCGGGAGTCTCGGTGCCGCGACCTTCAATCCTGCGTTTAAGCTCTTCAATCGACGGCGGCAAAAGGAAAATATAAACGCCTTCGGGACATTTGCTCTTGACGTTGAGTGCGCCTTGAACGTCAATTTCAAGCAGAATATCTTCGCCGCGATTGAGACGCTCCTCGATTTTGTTTAGCGGCGTGCCGTAAAAATTTCCGTAGACTTCGGCGTATTCCAGAAATTTTTCGTCGGCAATCCACGCGTTGAATTCGTCGCGACTTAGAAAATAATATTCTTTGCCGTCAACTTCACCGGGACGCGGCAAACGAGTCGTCGCGGAAATTGAGTAAGAGATTTCGGGCATGTCGGCGATAATTTTTTTGCAGACGGTGCCCTTGCCGGTGCCGCTCGCGCCGCTGACGACGATTAACAGACCACGTTTCATTTGCTGTTCTCCGTTATAGGTTTTAGGTGTTGGGTGTTGGGTTTTAACTCCAAACTCCAAACTGTTCAAAAGCCGTCCACTAAAGTTGAGCCGGAAGTTGCCGCGACAGTCGCAGGTGCAATGCTCTCGATAACCGTTTCAGCAGAATTTTTCACGACAACGCCGTCAAGATTTATCTCGCCCGCGAAAACTTTTTCAGCCGTGCCGGTCATCATGATGTGATTGTTGTCGCGCCACTCAATTTCAAGTTCGCCGCCGTCAAGAATGACCGTGGATTTTTTGCCCGCCTTGCCGTTGAGATTAGCCGCAATCGCCGTCGCACAAGCACCGGTTCCGCAAGCAAGAGTAATTCCGCTGCCGCGTTCCCAAACACGCATACGCAATTTATTTTCGCCGACGACCTGTACAAATTCCGTGTTGGTTTTGTTTGGGAAAATTTTATGCGTCTCGAATTGTCGACCGATTTTTTCCAGGTCAATCTTCGCAATGTCGTCGACGAAAATCACGCAGTGCGGGTTGCCCATTGATACGCAAGTCATTTTGTATTTGACGCCGCCGACTTCAATCGGCTCGCCAATGAGTTTTTGTGCACCGAAACCGTCAACGGGAATTTGATCCGCCGCGAAAATCGGCTCTCCCATGTCGACGGTTATGCGACTGCGTTTCATGGTCACAGAAAGAATTCCCGCGCCCGTTTCGACTGTCAGCTCGTCGTCGGAGAAAAATTTGTCGCCGCTCAAAAGATATTTGGCAAAACAACGCAAGCCGTTTCCGCACATTTCAGCCTCGGAGCCGTCCGCGTTAAAAATTCTCATGCGAGTTGCCGCCTTGACGGAGCTTTGAACGTAAATGACGCCGTCCGCGCCGATGCCGAAGTGTCTGTCGCACATGAATTTAATTTTATCCGGCTCGTCGATCTCGTTCGTGACGCGGTCAATCAAAATGAAATCGTTGCCGCAACCCTGCCATTTCTCAAATTTCTGCAAAGCAATCAGCCTCCTTCAGTGGCGGCAGTATACAACTTTTCGCGCGACGTTGCAACTTCATTGTGATTCGGGCGCAGTTTTGATATAATCGCGGCGTGTTGGTAAATTGTGTTCGTGCCAGATTCGGCGTGTAAAATTTCTTTTATTTATAGGATCTACTTTTTCTTTGCGTGCCCAAAGACCCGCTTTAAAAGCGGGGGAACAGTAAGGTTTATTGAAGCCTTAAAGTGTTGAACGATTTAAAAGCAGTCCCGTTGGATGCCTCGTCACGTTGCCAAAAAGAAAGGGCACCTCGCAGGGGCGTTCACTCGTTCATGATTTCAACGTTGAGATTTTCATCAGCCTTAAGTGCCCGCTGTGAAACATCCTGTTTCAAACGCGGGCGACCGCGCGTCCTTGCGCGGTCTTTAATTACCGCAACATCGTAAATGTTTTTTGATTGAGCATAAAACTTTTGGAGGCAATTTTTTTGAACGGACTAATCACAAAAATTGAATCGGGCAGTCTCGCCGAGGAACTTGAACTTGTGGCGGGCGATAAAATTTTGCAAGTCAACGGTCACAATCTGCGCGACATCATCGATTTAAGTTTTCAGCTCGCCGAAGAGGAAATTGAATTGCTCGTTGAACATGCTGACGGCTCTCGCGAAGTCATTGCGTTTGAAAAGGACGTTGACGAGGAACTTGGCGCGGAATTTGAATCGGCTGTTTTCGACGACGTGCGGCGTTGCAAAAATCACTGCGTCTTTTGTTTTGTCGATATGATTGCTCCGAATATGCGCCCGACGCTTTCAATCAAGGACGACGATTATCGATTGAGCTTTCTGTTCGGAAATTTCATCACGCTCACGAACATGACCGCCAAAGATTTCCGCCGCATAAAAAATTTTCATCTGTCGCCGCTGTTCGTGTCGATTCACTCAATGAATCCCGATTTGCGCGCGAAAATGTTGCGAACACCGCTTGCCGCAAAAATTCATGAGCAACTTGACGAATTGCAACGGGCAGGCGTCGAATATCACACGCAAGTTGTACTGTGCAAAGATTTGAACGACGGCGCGGAATTGGACTTGACAATCTCGGAAATTTTGAAACGTCGACCGCACGCGTTGAGCTTGGCTATCGTGCCCGTCGGAGTGACACGTCATCGCCGCGACAAATTCCCGTTGCGACAATTCGATAGAGATTCGGCGGCAAAAGTCATTGAGCAGGTTGAAATTTTTCAGCGACAAATTCGCGCGGAGACCGGGCAAACGTTTGTTTATCTGGGCGACGAATTTTATCTGCTCGCCGAAAAAAATTTGCCGCCCGCCGAATTCTACGACGACTTCCCGCAAATCGAAAACGGCATCGGCATGACACGCAACTTTATTGAGGAATTTAAGTCGGAAGGCAACGAAAATTATCAGACGGCTTCAAAGCAGACCGGTTGGATGCAACGTCACGTTGCTCCGCAAATCGAAAACGGCATCGGCATGACACGCAACTTTATCGAAGAATGGAGCAGTCTAAAACCTAAAACCCAAAACCTGAAACCTGCCGTTGATGTTGTAAGCGGAACGTCCTTTGCAAAAATTCTGCGCGGACTCGTTGCCGATAAGCCGAACGTGCGACTTGTGCCCGTCGTGAACAAATTTTTCGGCGACCGCGTAAACGTATCGGGACTTTTGACGGGCGGCGACATCATCAGCGCGTTGAAGTCAATCGGCGGCTCTCGCGACGCAATTTTAATTCCGGCAACCGCGCTCAAATCAGGCGAAGAAATTTTTCTTGACGACGTGACGCTTGCCGAAATAAAAAAAATTTTCGCACCGGCAAAAGTCATTCCGATTCGCGACGGCGCAGAATTTTTTCGGGCAATTAACGGACAGTTGAATGTTGTCGAAGATGCATAAAAAATTCCCTGCCGATTGACAGGGATTTTTATTGCAGAAATTTATTTGTCACTCTTGCGACGGTTGCAATTTTTGCACAGCATTTGGCAGTTGCCAATTTCTGTCTTGCCGCCTTTGCTCCACGGCGTGATGTGATCCGCTTCCATTTGCTTTAAATCGAAATGTCCGCCGCACTTGGCGCAAATGCCGTCTTGTCGTTCATAAACAGCGCGTTTAACCTTCGCAGAGAACTTGCGCAGATTCAAATGCTTTTCGTTGCCGTCCAAAAGATATTCGTAAATGCCCGCGTTGCGTTTAACTTCGTCGTCTTCCATCAGTGCAACAATTTTCCGTTCCAACTCGTCCGCGTCCAAAAATTTTTCGCCGTGACGATTGAACATTAAGCCCCAAGACAGACCTTTCATTTCGCGACGATACTTCGGGAAAGTTGCTTGCACCCACGCGAAAACATTTTGAAAATAAATCCAAAGCTCATTGCAATGCGTGTCGTGCTGATGTCGCGCCATGTAGTCTTCGACAGAAATTTTATAACGGTCGGCTATCCATTTGAGTGCCGTCTCCAAAAAATCTTGACGAATCGCCGAGCCTTTCAAGTAGTCGCCGTAATTTTTTTGCGCCGCGCAGTCTTTCTTGCTGAAAAATTTTTTCGCCGCCGTCAACCACGCTCCCGAATAAATAATGTTGCGATTCTCTTGCTTAGTCAATTCAACGCCCGCAATGTTGACGATTTCAAACCAATCCAACTTTTCACGGTCGGTGCCGCCGCTGCAAATGTAAATCATCAGCTTATAGTCGAGCAGAGCATCTTTTTCGTCCGGCAACAGATTTTTGAAATACATTTTGTTGACGGAATAATCTCCGTTGACGTATTGGCAAATGCTTAGCGTGCGCTGCTGCCCGTCCAAAAGCTCAAAAGTCCCGTCGTCGTTTTGAACCCAATACATCACGTTCAGCGGAAAATTTTTTTGGATGCTCTCAATGACGGCGCGTCGCTGATTGAGTTTGTAAACGAATTCGCGTTGATAAGGCGGTCGAATGTTCAGCTTGCCGCCGTAACCGTAGCAACCTTCTTCCGAGTTGTCGACGTAACCTTTAATGACTTCGCGAATCGGTATCTCGTGCATTTTAATTTCCATCAGTTTCATCCTCCGACGCAAGTATTACCATTTGATTAACATTATGCCGATTCTTCATAAAACAACACCTCGTCCTGTTTGATTGCCGCCAAAAATTTTTTGTATTGAATGCCGTTACTCACAAGGTCGACGTGGCAACCGAATTCATTTTCCAAATCGTAAACCAAGCCCACATAATCAAGCAGAGTTTTAACTTTACTGCCGCCGTCGTCCATAAGAAAATCCAAATCGCTTAGAGAATAAGCCTCGCCGCGTGCATAGCTGCCGAATAGTGATAATCGTTTGACGCCGTATTTTTTGGCAATGGGCACAGCTTTGGCGCGAATCTCTTCAATCGTGTAGACTTTGTCGCCTTTGCCTTTGCTCAAAATTTTTTTCGCCGCGTCCAAAATTTCTTCCAACATTTCTTCGGTCGCGTTGTCCAAAAGATCGATGATGTCTGCTCGCGTGCTCATGTTATCGCCTCCGAATCAATTCTTCGCTCCGATATGCAAAATAATTTTCGTAGAAATAGCTGGCGTCGAGTCCCTTCATAAAAATTTCGCGGTCAGAAATTTTTTTAGTCAATGCCGCCGACAAAATTTGTTTTATCTCCGAATCGTTTATCGGACTGCGCTCCATTGCCTGCAGATAAAAATTCTTGTCGACTTTGCTCCAATCGATCACTTTGCCGAGTTCGCGTTTCAAAATGTCGTCAAGCCAAAGCCTCATACTGCGCCCGTTGCCTTCGCGAAAAGGATGCGCAACATTCATTTCAACATATTTGGCGATAATCTCTTCAAAATTTTTCTGCGGCATCTTTTCCACGCTCAAAACAGCTTCACGAAGATAAATCGCCGACGCAAATCGGAAATGACCTTTGCTGATGTTCACGTCGCGAATTTTCCCGGCGAAGTCGTAAAGTTCCTCGAACAGCTTCTTGTGAATATACGACAGCGTTTCAAATGTTCCCGCCGAAAAATTTTTCAACTCGTCGCCTTGCCAAAGTTCAATCGCCTTTTGCTTGCTGATTCGTTCTTCGACGCGCGCCAACTCAACGGGATTTTCAATGCCGAATTTATTTTTAATCGTCATGCTTTCGTCTCCGAATGAACAATCGCTTATAAATATCTTTGCCGTTAATTTTTGCGCCCCAAGATGTTCCGTCGACGTGAATTCCGCAATCGCCGTAGGTATACGTGCAACCGAGAATTTCAAATTGTCGCGGGTCGTATTTGTCGAGGAAAGTTATCGGCACGCCCATAACGCCGAAATAATCAACGGGAATTTCTGCAGTCTTGCCGACTTCGATAGCGTCGTAGTTGTCGTAGCGCGGATACTCTTCGGGCGAATATTTTTTGTAGAGCGCAATCTCTTCGCGAAACTTTGAAATGTCAAAGTTCGTGAACCAATGCACGCCCGAATTTCTAATCATGCCTTCTTGATGTTCAGACGCGCTCGCAAAATCTTCGTAAGGGCTTGCGAAAAAGCCGACCATTCCTCTAAAACCAAAGCCGAGAGATAATTTATTCTGCATGATGAGCGGGAAAATTTCTTTGTAGGTTATGGCGTTCACGTTACCGATTATGATAAATTTTTTATCGTGTTCAATCATCATGGCGAC
>CAJOHG010000020.1 GCA_905234395.1 uncultured Selenomonadaceae bacterium | reverse complement strand
CAGACGCATTTTCACTCGTTACGACAAGTTAGACGTTCTTTTTGCCGGTTTTATCCTTTTTGTTTTGATTGTTGATTCTTTAGTGTGAACACTCTCTAGCAACAGCACGATAAATCACGTTTTCTTAGGTTTTGACGGCAGAGTATTTGAAGGCGTAGACTTTGCTGACTTATCGGGCGTGCCGTTAGCTTTTTGCGCCGCACGGAGATAAACTCCCGATAAAAATCACATTGTCATTGCGTTTTGATTTACACTCGAACGCCGACCTGTTTTAAATCGTTTTAACATACTACGAATCATACGTCTATCCTAATCGTCTACATCACGATAATCATCAATTAATTCTAATTTTTCGCTGTTGACAGGCTTATATAAATGTTCGGTGTCCTCTATAACCATTATCAAAAGCGGCGTTCAGTGTACTGGCAAACCGGCAATGTTATCACGACGCATATTGTCAATATTGCCCGACTTCCGACGTGAGATTGTCGCTTCTGTCACTCCGACTTGATCCGTTGCTTGACGTTGAGTTAAAGCCGGCTCGTTTCTGCGACTGCGTAATAATTTGCCAACACTAACTTTTTCCATGTCAGCCATTTGAATATTATAATTATTTGATTGCATGTTTGCAACATTTGAATTCTTAGAACGTGTGTTCATAAAAATAAAGTAGTATACCGGACGAGCAATAGGCAGTAATTGTGCCTCTGTTCGTCAATCATTGAATACAGACCGAAACTCATTGCGCAAGCCGATTGGATTATCGATATGGGATTCGGCGGCGGATAAATTTTGTTCACGGGAATGCCCGAACAATTACTGCAATGCCGCGATTCCAAAACTGCTCATTATCTTCGACTGTATACACAATGAAAAAATTTTTCAGTCGTGATGCTCGCATATCGTGACGGGATTTTTTTGCAGGAAAATCGCCGTCGCCGCCGAATAAACGGCTAATTTACCAAAAACGCGCCACGAAAGCCCTCTGTGTGAGAATGAAGCGGCACAGATTTTCCTTGAATTTCTGATATAATCTTCGCCGAAAAGTGGTGATTTGGTGAAACGAGCAATAAAATTTTGGATTTGCGAGGCACAATTATAAGACGACGTGGAAAGCATATGGCTTTAACTTCAAAGGCAACATTTTGAAATTAAGTTTGAGAATGTTCTTGATTAAACGACAACCTACAATTGAGGTGAAATTGCCAAAATCGACGCTTGAGGCACTTGATACGACTTGTGGAATAGATTTGGATGAAATCCATTCGACAGCGGCGTTTGAAAGTGGCGTAATTCTCTAATCGTAACATGTTGCCTTCTTCGTTCCGTCAAACAATATCAGTTGAAAAAGCTTGCCGATCTAAACCGCAAGTTATCGAGATGCAAGAAAGATTCGCGGCGATATAAGAATTTTCGACGAGTACAATGACGAATGCTTCAAAAGACGAACGCAAGAATCCGAGATATTAACCATAAGATAACGCGAACTTTTAACTGGCAGCAATTCTCCGATAACGCTTGAGCTTTTGAAAAAACATTCGACCGGATGACTTTTTTATATTGCTCTGTGTCGAAATACGGTTACGTCTTGATTTAATGCAAGCAGTCTCTTACGTTCTTGTACGGTCTGCCTTCCCATAGCGTCGAGACCATTTCAAATTATACTCTAAATGTGCTCTTTATTAAGCTTATTCAACGCGCCCTATGTTGGCAATCCCGCAGGCGTTCAGCAGAAAAAAGCAAGTACATGGAATATTTGAACTGTAAACTTACGGCAGCAGGCATTGCACTTGAAAAAATCAGCGAGGCATATTCGACGCAGACCTGTTCCATATGCATAAAAGCACAGGGCGTGTCCCTTTCAACGCCAACCACTAATCACTATCAACTAACAATCAATCAGGGGGTGCACGGTATGGGAAAATTAATCGTTATTGAAGGCTCGGACGGTTCCGGCAAAGCAACGCAGACTCGCAAACTTTATGAACGGTTGCGCGATTTGGAAGTAAATGTGAGGCGCGTGAGCTTTCCCAATTACGAATCCGAATCTTCTGCGCTGATAAAAATGTATCTGCGCGGGGACTTCGGAGGCTCGGCGGAGGCTGTCAACCCCTATGCGGCGGCGACCTTTTATGCTGTCGACAGGTTTGCCGGTTTCGGCGAATGGAAAGATTTTTACGAACAAGGCGGAGTTGTCTTAAGCGATCGTTACGTCGGCTCGAACATGGCTTATCAGGCGGCAAAGCTTAAGAAAAAATCTGAACGCAACAAATTTTGGACGTGGCTTGAAGATTTGGAATTTGAACGCTTTAAATTGCCCAGACCCGATTTGACAATCTTTTTGGATATGACGCCCGCCATTGCCGCCATCTTGCGCAAACAACGCGGTCGCGAAGACATTCACGAGGACGACGCCGGATACATGACTAAAACTTACGACACCTACAAGGAGATCGCACAGAAATTCGGCTGGAAGATCGTTAGTTGCGCGGACAAAAATTTTGCACGCAGTACGATGGATATTCACGAAAATATTCTGTCGCTGGTCGAGGAACTTTTAATTTCGGAAAAAAGCAAAGAAGAATCTTGAGCTTAAACTTGCAAGGATTTTGCGACATTAGACTGAAATATTGACAAAGCTGTAAATGCGTCCTAAAATTTACAAATCGGATTTAGAATTATTGATACCGATGCCGAAGGCGGACACATTTGAGCGATGAGACCGACCCGCGAGAAGTGACCATGTTTTAAGGAGCAGAAAAATTTTGCTGAAAGAAGTTTTAATCGTAGAAGGTAAATCGGACGTGACCGCTGTCAATCGTGCAGTCGAGGCGGACTGCATAACGACGGGCGGTTTTCATTTTACGCGGCAAACTCTTCAAAACATTGCGGCGGCTTACAAACGGCGCGGAATAATTATTTTGACGGATCCCGATTCTGCCGGCGAGAACATCAGAAATTTTTTGTCGCGCAAATTTCCGAACGCCAAACACGCTTACATTCCCCGCGACGAGGCTGTTGCCAACGGCGACATCGGGATTGAGCAGGCCTCGCCCGAATCAATTCGCAAAGCTTTGAGCAAAGTCCGCACGCTTGAAATTAATCCTCGCACGGAATTCACGGCGTCTGAAATGATTGCGTTCAAACTTTCCGGCGGCACGGACAGCTCTCGACTTCGCGACAAAATCGGCGCGGCACTGGGCATCGGTTACGGCAACGTGAAAACTTTCGTGCGGCGGCTCAACAACTACGGCGTCACCCGCGAAGAGTTTTTGGCGGCTCTGAAAAATATTTTGGAGGAATGATTTATGTTTAAAATTAAAGATACAACCGGCGAAACGATTATTCAATTCAGCGAACGCGGCGAATGGGAATTTTCCATCAACAAAGACGGCTACATTGAATTGCTTACGCAGAAAGATCTCGATCAGGGCAAAGTCGACGGCGGCACGCCGATAAAAAAATACGCAACTCAAGCCCGCGCCATTGAAGTCATTCAAGAGGCTATGCAAACCATTTTGAATGCGCAACACAACAAGGGACGGAAATTTTATATCCTGCCCGCCGAGTGATTATGGAGACGCAAATGTTTCATCCGCTGATAGCCGACCCTTCGGCGACGCGCCACATCTTGCGAAAATTCAAGTTGCGGGCGGTCAAAGGACTCGGACAAAATTTTTTAATCGACGCGGACATCGTGCGACAAATCATCGACGCGGCACAAATCGAATCGGGCGACGAGGTCTTAGAAATCGGACCGGGCATCGGCACATTGACGCAAGGTTTATTGGAGGCGGGTGCGCACGTCACGGCAGTTGAACTTGACAAAAAATTACCCGCCGTGCTCAAAGAAACGTTGGAAGGTTATGAAAATTTTCGGCTCGTCGAAGGCGACATACTCAAGATTGACATCGCCGCGTTAATGCCGCGCAGATTCAAAGTTGTGGCGAACTTGCCGTATTACATCACGACGCAGATTTTGTTGACGTTGCTGGAAAAAAATTTGTCGGTAACAAAAGTCGTGACGATGGTGCAACGCGAAGTTGCCGAACGTATGACTGCCTTACCCGGTTCAAAAATTTACGGAGCGTTGTCGATAGCAGTTCAATTCCGTTCAGAGGCGCGAATTGCATTTGAAGTGCCGCCGAAAAGTTTTTTGCCGCCGCCGGAAGTCACAAGCGCAGTTGTAGTCTGTGATATTCGCAAGCCGCCGTTCGAGGTCGTCGACGAAAATTTTTTCATCAAAGTTGTACGCGCGGCATTTGCTCAACGACGGAAGACTTTGCCAAATTCATTGACGGGTGCAGGATTTTCACGGGAAAAAATTTTGTCCGCACTGGAAATTTCAGGCATTGACGGTTCACGCCGAGCCGAGACTTTGAGCTTGGAAGAATTTGCAAATTTGTCCGCTACCCTGCAAAATAAAAACTCGTAAAAAGTTGTCAAAGCGATGTAGGAAGACTTTGCCAAATTCGTTGACGGGTGCAGGATTTTCACGGGAAAAAATTTTGTCCGCACCGGAAATTTCAGGCATTGACGGTTCACGCCGAGCAGAAACTTTGAGCTTGGAAGAATTTGCAAATTTGTCCGCCGCCCTGCAAAATAAAAACTCGTAAAAAGTTGTCAAAGCGATGTAATTTGTGCGATAATGCGCGGAAGTGACGTGAGCCGAAAAATTCTGCGGCAGAATTCATGCATTAATCACGTCGAAAGTTTATAATTTGATTAAATTTTTTAGAGAGGAAGTGGCTGATTTTGGTGAGATTTTTGCGAGCGTTAATGATGGTGGTTTTTCTGTTGTCGATTAGCGTTTCCACGAGCTACGCAGAGGAGCATTTCAGAGTAGGCGATCAGGGCACGGAAATTTCCGAAATTCAAGACAGACTCGTTCTTCTCGGCTACGATGTCATTGCCGACGGCGCGTTCGGTCCGGCAACAGCTGAAGCAATCAAAGAGTTTCAAAAGTCCTGCGGTATCACGGCAAACGGTTTAATCGGTCCGGCAACATATTCGGCACTTTTGGGCAAGGATATGCCCGACATCACTCACAGCACAAATTACGTTACCCACAGGATTATCACTAAGGCACACGAGTACATGGGCGTCCCCTATATTTTTGGCGGCACCACTCCGCACGGCTTTGACTGCTCCGGTTATGTGCAATACGTTTTTGCACGTTTGGATATTAAATTGCCGCGCACTGCTGATGTTCAATTCCAAGTCGGCACGCCCGTTTCCACAACAGAGCTTATTCCCGGCGATTTGGTCTTCTTCGAGACTTATACTGCCGGTGCGTCGCATGTTGGCATTTATGTCGGTGAAGGCAACTTCATTCACGCCAGCTCCAGTCGCGGTGTAACAATCAGCTCGTTGAGTCAAGCTTATTACAGCTCGCACTACATTGGCGCACGCAGAATTGTGTAAGTCCATGGCGACTTCAATCCAAATAAAAAGTCCTTCGGTTCGCCGAGGGGCTTTTTCAATTTATTGACTGCAACGCCTCGTGAAGTTTGTTGGATTCTTTTTTTTAAGATCTACTTTCTTTTGCGTGCCCAAAAGAAAGTAGCAAAGAAAAGGGCACCGCTGCGCGCGGAGCGATGGAAAATTTTTTGACAACTTCAGTCGCTCACTTCGATTCAGCTTTTAATTGTTCTAACGTTTGGTCATCATTGCCATAGCGTTAAAACTTCCCGTAATGTTTAGTGCCGCCGGCTTCGCGTCACGCTCAGCATGTCGGCGCAGCGCGCATCCATGCGCGCTTGATTAAAGTCCGGGCGAAATTTCATGAAGGTTTTATAGACGCGGCGAATTGGTTTGTGATAAGATATGCGGAATTTAGGAGGGGATTTTATGAGCAGGACAGCTTTGGAGCACGACGACGTGCAAAGCCCGCAACCGCACGCGCCTAAGAAAAAATCTTCAACGTTCCTGAAAATTTTTATAGGACTAATAATTTTTATAATCGTTATGGCGGTCGGAGTCGGCATCGGTTTCGTCACCGCCAATCTCAACGTCAAGGCGGATTTGTCGAAAGATATTTTGCCGCCTGCCTCGTCGCACATTTATGATTCAGTGGGCAACGAAATAGCAATCATTCACGCCACGGAAAATCGCGTACCCGTCAAAATCGAACAAATACCCGTCAATCTGCAAAATGCCTTTGTCGCCGTCGAAGACAATCGTTTCTACGAACACAAGGGCGTTGACCCGCGCGGACTTGCACGCGCATTTTACAACAATATAATTGCGCAGGAAATTACCGAAGGCGGATCAACCATCACTCAACAGCTCGCCAAGAACGCTTACCTAACGCAGGACAGAACTTTTAAGCGCAAGATTCAAGAAATTTTCCTCGCTCTGCAACTTGAGAAACAGTATACAAAGCAGGAGATTCTTGAGCTGTATCTGAATCAAATTTATTTCGGACAAGGTGCTTACGGCGTGCAGGCGGCGGCAAAGACTTACTTCGGCAAAAACGTGGAGGATTTGTCGCTTAACGAGTGTGCAATTCTTGCGGGCATTCCGAAGAGTCCGAATTACTACTCGCCGTTCAACAACCTGAACGCCGCACTTGAACGACGCAATACCGTTCTCGATCAAATGATTCATTACGGCTACATCACTCCCGGCGAGGCTTACGAGGCTAAAAATTCCGAACTCGTTCTTGCACCGCAAAATATTCCCGAAATGCAAAAGGACGCTCAATATTTTATCGAATACGTCACGCAACTTTTGGTTGACCGTTACGGCGCGGACGCTGTTTATAAGGAAGGGCTTAAGGTTTACACGACGATTGATCTCGACATGCAAAAGATGGCGGAATCTGCGTTGCTGACCTATTTGCCTGACGAATACACCGACGCTAACGGCATTGTTCAACCACAGGGCGCAATCGTTGCCATTGAGCCGAAAACCGGTTATATTCGTGCAATGGTCGGCGGACGCGGCACTGACCAATTCAATCGTGCGACTATGGCGGAACGTCAACCCGGCTCCGCGTTCAAACCGTTTGTATTTGTCGCGGGACTTGAGAACGGTTACACGCCCGATACCGTCATCGAAGACAGCCCGATTAACATTGACGGATGGCGACCGCAAAATTCCAGCGGACGTTTCAGCGGCAACGTTTCACTGCGAACCGTGGCAACCTTTTCAATGAACGTCCCGACCGTCAAAATTGCTCAAGCTCTCGGCATTGACAAGGCGATTTTCTACGCGCAGGAGATGGGCATTTCAACTTTTGTGCTTGACGGAGATCCAAACGACACGAATCTTGCGGTGTCACTCGGCGGCTTAACCAGAGGCGTCACTCCGCTTGAAATTGCTTCGGCTTACGGTACTTTCGCAAACAGCGGCGTTTACATTCCGCACGTCGCGATAACCAAAATTCTTGACCGCAACGGCAACATCATTTACGAGGCTGATTCGGCAGGACGACAAGTCATCACGCCCGAAACTGCCGCCGATTTGACGAGTATGCTTGAAGACGTTATTACCAAAGGCACGGGCAAAAGTGCGGCGATTGGACGACCTGCTGCGGGCAAGACCGGCACGACCAGTAATTACAACGACGCGTGGTTTGTCGGATACACGCCCGATCTTGTCGCATCGGTTTGGGTTGGCAATGACGACAACTCAAGTCTCGGCGGAATTATGGGCGGCACTTTGCCCGCGACGATTTGGAGCCACTTCATGCAGAACGCTTTGCTGAACGTTCCTCAACATGACTTTGACGAGCTTGTTGTCAGCAGACGTCCTGCCAGAAATGTTGTCACCGAAGTGCGTGAAAATAACCGCCGTCAACGCGACTACTACGACGACGATCCTCCGCCGCGCAGATCTGATCCCGAACCGTCTTATCGTGAGCCGGAACCTGTTCGCACGCCCGAACCCGATTATACCCGGAAGCCCGAAGGTGTTCCCGATTTGTATGACACGCCGACTTATCATGAACCCGAACCGACTTATCACGAGCCGGAACCGACTTATCATGAGCCCGAACCTGTTTATCATGAGCCGGAGCCGACTTATCATGAGCCGGAGCCGACTTATCACGAGCCTGCGCCTGTTTATGATGATGCACCTTCGCCGGGCGACGAAATATCTAAAGGACGAGACTGATTCAGTCAGGAGTTTGGAGTTTTTCTAATCCCTAATTCCTAATCATTAGAACGGAGTTTGAACGTTGAAATTTGAAAACCTTTTGCAAGCGGCGGTAAATCTCGACGCGTCGGACATTCACTTGACGGTCGGGCAACCGCCCTTTTTTCGTGTCAACGGCGAACTGATTCAATCGGGCGCAACATTGACTGCGCGGCAAATGGAAAATTTTTTGTCGGAGCTGTTGACTTCACGACTGCGCGAGGAATTTGAAAAAAATTTGGCGGTGGACTTTTCGCATGTCGACGAAAAAATTTCACGACGTTTCCGCGTCAACGTCTACTGTCAGCGAAAATTTCCTGCGCTTGCATTGCGACTGATTGCCAAAGAAATTCCGACGCTTGACGAATTGGGAGCACCGTCCGCGCTGAAAAATTTCTTTCACGCCGCCCAGGGATTGATTCTCGTCACTGGCAGGACAGGTTCCGGCAAATCGACGACGCTCGCCTCATTTCTGAACGAACTGATTAATTTGCGACCGTGCCACCTGTTGACGTTGGAAGACCCGATTGAATTTGAATACGCGGCGGAAAATTCATTCGTGAGCCAAAGAGAATTCGGACAAGATTTTTTGAACTTCGCGGCGGCAATTCGGACTGCAATGCGCGAAATGCCCGACGTGTTGTTAATCGGCGAGATTCGCGACGCTGAAACAATGCACGCGGCACTTGAGGCATCGGCGGCAGGAGTTTTGGTTTTGGCGACGTTGCATACTCGTTCAGCGGCGGAAACTGCAATGCGCGTCGAAACAATGTTCCCGCTCGTTCAACGCGACGCAATCAGAGATCTGTTCGCCGACGAATTCAGCGCGATAATTTCTCAACAGCTCGTCAAAACTTCAAGCGGACGACGTTGCGCGGCAGAAGTCTTGTTGGCAAATCCCGCCTCAAAATCTCTGATTCGGCAAGGCAAATACGTGCAACTTCCGAACGTGATGTTGAGCGGACGCGCGCAAGGTATGCAAACCATGGATTCGGCGTTGAAGGCGGTCGGCTATGAAAAAATTTAAATATCGAGGCTACGACGCTCAATCAGTCGAACGAGTCGGCACGCTTGAGGCGGAAAGTTATTCGGAGGCTTATGCGGCGTTGAATTATCAGGGCGTGACGGTCGTCAAACTTGAAGTCGCCACACCGAATTTTTTGCAGACGGCGGAAAATTTTTTGCTCAAGCTCAAACTCGGCGGTCAATGGCGTACAGTATTTTTCCGCGAATTGAGCGTGATGCTCGGCGTGATGACATTGCACGAATCGCTGAAAACTTTATCGACTGCGGCTAAAAATCACCCGTCGGAAAAAATTTTGTCGGAACTCGTCACGGCGGTCGGCGAAGGTCAATCATTCGGCGCGGCACTCGAACGTTGGGAAATAATTTTCGGCGGCGACGCAATTCAATCGGTGACAATCGGCGACAAGAGCGGCAACCTTCAAGACGTGACGGCAAGATTGGCGACACAACTCGAACGAAATTATTCGACGGAGAAAAAAATTCGCGGCGCAATGTATTATCCCGTGTTCGTATTGTTGGCGGCGTTCGCGGCGGCAATAATTTTAATCAACGTGACCTTGCCCGTGTTTGAAAATTTTTTCGCGTCGCAGGGCGGCGAACTTCCACTCGTGACGCTGATATTTTTGCGCGGCGGAAAATTTTTGGCGGAACATTGGCTGCTGATTCTCTTCGTGCTGATTTTAATCGGCGTCGGAATTGCAACGCTCATTCACAGATTCGAGGCGGTGAAATTTTTCGTTGACAAGCTCAAGCTGTCGATAAAACTTTTGCGCGAAGTCGAACTGCGGAATTTTTTCGGGCGGTTGAGCTTTTTAATTGACAGCGGCGTGACTTTGGACGAGGCAATTAAACTTTGCGCGGCGGCAACGAAAAATCTCGTCGTGAAAAAAATCTTGAGCGACATAAAATTTTCCGTCGAACGCGGAGAAAGTTTCGGCGCAGTCATATCAAAAGAAAAATTCCCGCCTCTTTACGTCGGCTTAATCGTGACGGGCGAGGCAGGCGGTGAAATCGTCAATATGTTGCGGCAATGCGAATCGATGGCGGATTTTGAAGTCGAAGAAATTTTGCGCACACTTCCGGCGAAGGCAGAAATTTTCGGGACGGTGCTCGCGGGATTAATCGTGGCGACTTTGGTGTTCGCGGTGATGTTGCCGATTTTGGACGTGTCGAATTTGCTTTAACCGTTCGCGAGCTTGAACAGATCGTTGACGGATTGAGCGGCTTTGATTTGTTCGGGCGTGATGCGGCGATTGAGCGTCGTGTTGCAAAATGAAAAGAATGATACCATGCTCAACGAATCCCAATCTTCCACGTCGGCAAGTTTTGTCGACAAGTCAAGCGCGGCGTCGGTGTCCATCAATTCAACAAGGCGTTCGATAAATTTATCGGCTGTCATAAAAATTTCCTCCTATATCTCAACAGCAGGGTTGCCGAAAACGGTTTTGCCCGCACGAATTTTTTTTAATACGACAGAGCCTGCTCCGACAGTCGCACCGTTGCCGACACGAGCTTTCGGCAGGAGAATCGCTCCGCTGCCGATGAAAACTTCCGAGCCGATTTGACATTTGCCGGAAATAGCGGCGTGCGGCATTATGCAGGAATAATCGCCAATTTGCGCGTCGTGACCGATGACCGTCAAAGCATTCGTCGCGACAAAATCACCGAGCCGAGCCTTGTCGCCGATGTCAGTGTGCGGAGAAATTATCACGCCGCGACCGAGTTCAACCGTCGGCATGACGTAGGCAAGTTTGCTGATAATGTTGATGAAATTTCCGCCGCGAGTCAAAATTTTTTCGCAGAGAATTTTCCGAGCATGAGGCGTGCCAATCGCGCAAGTGAACACGTCGTCCGCGCAGATTGAGTAGCCGTCAACGTCGCCGAGAACTTTATCGGGCAATAATTCATAATCAGCCGCCGCGAGTTTGACATCGCCGTCAAGAAAACCTTTTATCTGCCAATCGACGCCGAAACCGTGAGATTTTTGCGCGTGCCAATAAACTTCGCGTGCAAAACCTCCGACGCCGATAATAATTAAATCTTTCATTCAGTCAGCTCCTTCCGAACGAATTCTATCATAAAAATTTCTCGCGGCATATGAAAATTTTTTCAGCGCGTGATAAAATCGTCGGCAAAGGAGGTTTTGGCTATGAAAAATTTTTTTGCGGCGGTGATTTTTATTTTTGGACTTGTGACTTTTTCAAGCGCGACGGCTCACGATTTGGACTTCGATTTGTCAAGCGGCGTCGAGAAAATTTTGACGTGCAACGGTCGCAAAGTCAAGTTCATTGCTTACGAAAATATTTCTTACGTTGCGAATCCCGTCGGCGACAATCAAAAGTTGAGCGTCTACATTCCCGCCGAATATCTGCGCGGCGAAACGATTAACGGCTACAGCGCGAAGAATGCTCCGATTTTTTTGCCAAACGGCGTCGGCGGCTACATGCCCGGAAAAATTCTTGAGCCTGTCGAAAATGACAGAATGAGCGGCGGAGCAAATGCCTCACTCGTTGCGTTAAGTCGCGGTCTCGTCGTGATAAGCCCGGCAATTCGCGGACGCACCACTCAAGTTGACGGCGTTTATATCGGCAAAGCTCCCGCGCTGATTGTCGATTACAAAGCGGCGGTTCGTTGGATTCGTCACAATCGCGACAGACTTCCTGCCGGCGACGTTGAGAAAATCATTTCAAACGGAACATCGGCAGGCGGCGCATTATCGGCACTTCTCGGCGCGACGGGCAACGCTCCCGAATATCTGCCTTATCTTGAGAAAATCGGTGCGGCTGATGAACGCGACGATATTTTTGCTTCAAGCGACTACTGCCCGATAACGAATCTCGACAATGCCGACGCTGCTTACGAATGGATTTTTTGCGGCGTGAACGAATATTTTCAAGCGATGTGGCAGATGAATCCGAATGCTCGCGCCGAAGATGCGAATAATCCTGTTGCCGTCAAGAAAGCGTCCGTGATGACTGCCGAAGAAATTCGCGTGTCGAAAATTTTGCGCGACGCTTTTCCTGCTTACGTCAACGGTCTCAAATTGCGCGACGAACACGGAAAACTTTTGACGCTCGATAAAAACGGCAACGGCTCGTTCAAAAATTTTATCAAGCAAAAATACGTTGAGTCCGCGCAGAGTGCTCTTGACGGCGGCGCATATTTGTCGAACGTCGATTGGATAAAAATTCGCAACGGTCGCGTCGTCGATGTCGATTTGAAAAAATATCCCGCGTCCGTCACGAGGATGAAAGCTGCTCCCGCGTTTGACAAGCTCGATTTGTCTTCGGGCGAAAACGACGAGTTCGGCACGGAAAAAAATTCTCCGCGTCATTTCTCGACGACACTTTTCAACGACAATCTCGCCGATGAAAAAATTATCGCGATGTTGAATCCGATGAACTTTATCGGGCGCGTTGATGTCACGACGGCGAAATTTTTTAGGATTCGTCACGGCGCGGCGGACAGAGGCACTTCTCTTGCCATACCGGCGATTCTCGCGCTCAAACTTCAGAATCACGGCGTCAACGTAAATTTTTTCAGTCCGTGGGCACGCGGTCACGGCGGCGATTATGATTTGCCCGAACTGTTCGATTGGATTGATTCTGTCTGCAAAAAATAATCGGCGAAAAAATTTTACGACTTCAAAACGCGGCGACGAATTGCGGTTGTCAAAAAATTTGGCGCGTCAGCTGGATGCAACGTCACGTTGCCGGCAGCGATTATGATTTGCCCGAACTGTTCGATTGGACCGATTCGCTCTGCAAAAAATAATCGGCGAAAAAATTTTACGACTTCAAAACGCGGCGACGAATTGCGGTTGTCAAAAAATTTGGCGCGTCAACCGGATGCAACGTCACGTTGCCAAAAAATTTTTCCTGCCGCATTACGCGGCATTTTTTTTTATCAAAATACCTGTTATAATCGGCGCGTGACTAATGACAAATGAGGTGCTTGCGATGATAAAAATGTTTGTGACCGATATAGACGGGACGCTTTTGCCGGCGGGCAAAGAAATTTCCGTTGCGAACGTTCAAGCGGTGCAGTCGATGATTCGTGCGGGCGTGACGGTCGTCCTTGCAACGGGAAGAATGCACAGCGCGGCAATTCCCGTTGCGAATCAGCTCGGCGTTTCCGTACCGATAATTTCTTACAACGGCGCGTTGATAAAATCTTCGGCGGGCGAAATTCTTCACACGCACTACATGGACTCGAAATTTGTCCTCAAGCTGATAGATTTTTTTCAAGAGCGCGGCTGGCACATTCAAAGTTACAGCGGCGATGTTCTCTACGTTCCCGAACGAAATGCCGGCGTCGATTTTTACGAGACGAGTATCAAAGTTAAAGCCGTTGATGTCGGTTGGAACGGTCTGCGCAAACATTCAAAGGACGTTCCGAAACTTTTGAGCGTGTCGCTTAATCCCGACGATACCGACGTGAAACTTTCCGCTGCAGAAAAAATTTTCGGCGGACAAGTCGAAATTACTCGTTCCGCGCCGCAGTTCGCCGAATTTATGTCGCTCGGCGTCTCGAAGGCAAGCGCGATTAAAATTTTCGCGGACAAGCTCGGCATTGCAAACGATGAGATTTTGGCGATTGGCGATTCCGATAACGATTTGCAGATGTTGACAAGCGTCGGACTTGGCGTGGCGATGGGAAATGCTCTGCCTTCCGTCAAAGCCGCCGTCAAACACATAACCGACACTTGCGAGAACGACGGTTTTGCCAAAGCTGTTTACGATTACGTTTTGTAAGGAAAGATTTTTATGGAAGAAAATATTCTCAACAATCAAACTGACACTGCGCCGGGCGAATTCGCCGACAAGTCGCGCATAATTATTGTCACGGGCATGAGCGGCAGCGGCAAGACGCAAGCTTGTCGTTATCTCGAAGACCTCGGCTATTTTTGCGTCGACAATTTGCCGCCGGTATTCATTCCGAAATTTGTTGAACTTTGCACGCACGCCGCCGGGCAATTTAATCGCATGGTTTTCGTCGTCGACACGCGCAGCAGAGAATTTTTTGATGATCTCGTTCAAGTGCTCGACGATATGGACAAGGCGAATCTCGATTACGAAATGCTTTTCATGGACGCGGGCGACGACGTGATTATCCGCCGCTACAAAGAGACTCGTCGACGGCACCCGATGGCTCCTTCAACCAGAATTTCCGACGGCGTCTTTAAAGAACGCAAACGGCTCGAAGGCGTGCGCTCGAAGGCGACTTACATTATCGACACGTCGAATTTGTCTAAGGTTGAGTTGCGCGAAAAAATTCACAGACTTTTCGGCAACAGCGACGGCGAAATTATGAACATTGCGGTTTTGAGTTTCGGCTTCAAATTCGGAATGCCGCTCGATGCCGATATGGTGCTTGACGTGCGTTTTCTGCCGAATCCGTTTTATGTGCAAGAGTTGCGTCACAAAAGCGGTTCGGTGCCCGAAGTTGCCGCGTACATTGAAGAAAAACCTATCACGCAGGAATATCTTAAGCGGCTCGATTCGTTCATTGATTTTCTCGTCCCGCAATACGTTCGCGAAGGCAAAAGCCAACTCGTTATCGCTGTCGGCTGCACAGGCGGAATGCATCGCAGTGTTTTCATTGCCAAACACATTTACGACTTGCTCGCGAAGAAAGGTTACGCCGTCAACTTGGAGCACCGCGATTTGATGAAAAACGACGTTTGGGAGGTATAGCTTTAAGCTGTAAGCTGTAAGCTTTAAGGAAAAACCTAAAACCTAAAAGCTCAAAGCTCTAAGCTCAAAGCTCAAAAGTTAATGTTCCATTTATTGAAGTGGCTTTATCCCGGCATGAAAATGAAACGCTGGCTGCTGTTGTTCGCGGTCGGCGTCATGATGTTCAGCTTCGGCGGCGCACTTGCAATCAACTATGAATATCTCGGTCGCGCGGAAGAAGAAATTTTCATGCTCGTCTATCGCACGTTCGGCAGCTACAACTACGCGATAACGGCGGTCGTCGGCGTCGTCATTGTGATTGTCGGCTCGTGTTTAATGCTGTGGTCAACGCGCTCGATCATTCGTTCGATTATCGCCGTGATTATTCCCGATCGTTCTGAAAAGCTCGTCGACTTGATTTATCAGGAACGCAAACTCGGACGCGGCCCGGCAGTCACGGTTATCGGCGGCGGTCACGGCTTGAGCGTTCTTCTGCGCGGAATTAAAACATCCACGAACAATGTTTCGGCTGTCGTCACTGTTGCTGATGACGGCGGCAGCTCCGGACGACTTCGCGAAGAACTCGGAATCATTCCGCCGGGCGATTTGCGAAATTGTCTCGTCGCGTTGGCTGATACCGAACCTTTGATGGAAAAACTTTTTCAATATCGTTTCGAGGGCAACAGCGAACTTGCAGGGCACAGTTTCGGCAATCTGTTTATCGCGGCGATGAACGAAGTCACCGGCGACATGGAGACCGCGCTCAAAGAGTCGTCGAAAGTTTTGGCTGTCAAAGGTCGTGTCATTCCCGCGAGCAAAGAACACGTTCGACTTGATGCGATTATGGAAGACGGCACCGTTGTTGAAGGCGAATCGCAAATTCCCGAAGCTCATAAAAAAATTCGACGCGTCCGACTTTTTCCCGACAAAGTTCCGGCAGTTCCCGCCGCACTTGAAGCGATTGAGTCCGCCGACGCGATTATTTTAGGGCCCGGCAGTTTGTACACGAGCATTATGCCGAATCTGCTTGTCGAAGACGTTGCCAACACGCTCAAAAAATCCAAGGCGATTAAAATTTACATCTGCAATGTTTTGACGCAACCGGGCGAAACTGACGGCTACACTGCCGCTCAACACGCGAAGGCGATTCTCGACCACACAGGGCACGGAGCGATTGATTATGTGCTTGTCAATTCGACGCCCATTCCCGAAAATTTGTGGCGCGGCACCGGCTCGACGCCCGTTGAAATTGACGAGGACAAAGTCAACGCATTGGGCATGGGACTGATTAAAGCCGACTTGATGAGCACGACCGAAATTGGACGCCACGACCCGGATAAACTCTGCGCGGCAGTCATGAAAATTATTTACAGCATGGGAGGTCGCAAGTAATGCAATCTTATGCGCAGGAAGTTAAAAACGAATTGTCCCGCAAGCTTGACGACGACCGCGATTGTTTGCGTGCCGAATTCGTCGCAATGCTCAAAGTTGGTGCAAAAAAAATTGACGACCGCTTAGAATTTTCAAACATCAATGCCGCCGTCGCACGCCGAGTTATCACGTTGGGCAAAAAATTTTTCCCGACAATCAAGCCCGAAGTCGCCGCCGTCCGCCGAAAAAAATTTTACAAGTCTCTGCGTTATATCGTTCGATTCATCATCACGGACGCCGTTAAAAATTTTTTCGACACGCTCGACATTGCGGAACTTGTCAAACGGACGCGATTCAAAGTTTCTTATTTGCGCGGAGCATTTCTCGCAGGCGGCACCGTCAATCGTCCCGAAGGTCAATATTTTTTGCAGATAGTTTCGTTTCCGATAGCGCATGCGCAATTCATTCAAAAACTCATGGAAAATTTGGAGTTTCGCGCGGGACTTTATGAACGGCAAAAAAAATTCGTCGTGTGGCTGCGTGAAGGCGATGCCATCTGTGATTTTCTCGGAATGCTCGGCGCGTCGGAAGCCGTTGAACGCTTTGAAATCGCCCGCAACTTGAAGGAAGTCCACATTCAAGTTAATCGCATTGTCAACGTTGAAACGGCTGCTTTGAATAAATCAATCGATGCCGCGCAGAAACAACTTGACGATATAAAAATTTTGCTGGACAATAATATTCCCGTCAAACCGAAATTGCGCGAGGCTATGAATCTGCGTCTTGAAAATCCTTCGTGCACGGTCGGCGAATTGGCGGAGAAAATCGGCATGAGCACCGCCGGAATGCTCTATCGTTTTCACATGATAAACAGCCAAGCAAATAACGTGCGCCGGAAAATTCTTCGCGGTCAAAAAATTATTGGAGGTCACTGACACATGAAAGGCTTGAGTGCCGCCTTTACCACAGATTTTCTAATTTCGTTCGCAGCAGTCGCGGTTATTCTGTTGCTGTTCGGTCTGATTATAAATTTGTATTCGGAGCTGTCGACGATAAAGACGCGTTACAAAAAAATGATGTCGGGCGCGGACGGCACGAGCATTGAACAAATGCTCACGTCGCACACGTCGGACGTTAATGAGGCAGTCAACGAATACAGGAAACTTCAACGCAAAATCGACGACCTGGACGATTTAGTTCGCAGTTCACTGGCACGCGTCTCCGTGATTCATTTTGACGCTTTTGAAAAAACCGGGCAAGGTTTAAGTTGGTGCGTCGCGATTTTGGACAGGAATGATAACGGCGTGATTTTCTCGTCGATTTGCGGGCAAGAGGCTGAGCGCAGTTACGTCAAGCCGATTGAAAGCGGTCGCGTCTCTACAAAATACAAACTCACTCGCGAAGAGGAACAGGCTCTTCATCAGGCAATGGGCAGATAAAGGAGGAATTCGATGGACGATAAAACTAAGCCCGAAAAAGTTGAAACGTATCTAATCAGCATTAAGGGCGGCGACAAGGAGCGGACGATTAAACTTTCGTCGGGCATGTTTAGATTCGGCGTGGCAAGCGTGATAATCGGCGGCATACTTCTCGTCGGCACGGCGGCATTTTCATGTTACAGCGCATTTCGTATGCAACGCGACGCGGCAACAATTCAAGAGATTCAGCAGGCGGCAGAATTGCGGCAAGAACAACTTTACATGCTCTCGAAAAAAGCGGCGACACTCAGCGAAACGATTCAAAACTTAACGCAACAGGAAAAGGAATTGCGAATTCAAGCGGGACTTAATCCTCCGAAAGATGAAACTCCCGACGAAGCTCCCGAATCACCCGAAGACGCTCAATCGCCCGCAGATACTCAACCGCTCGCAGATGATCAAGCTCCTGCTGAAAGTCAAACGCCTGCCGATACTCACGACGGACAAGGCGGCCCGATTGACGAACTCGACATTGCCGACGTATCCGAGGCTTTTGACATGTTGGAGGCTAAAGTTATCAGACGCAAGGACAGTCTCAACGATTTTCAAGCCGAACTCAAAAATCAGCGCGAACAAATGGCACGCGGCGCGGCAGTCGCAAACAGTTATACTCCCGGCACGAGCAGCAGCGGTTGGTCAGCTTCATCCGGAAATTCAAGCGGCGTTCAATTCGACTTTGCAAACGGTTTGCCTGCAATTCCCGCGGCGGGAAAAATTCCTGCGCCCGGTTCATTCCCGTTCGATCCAAGTTTAGTCGGCGGCAGTGGTGCAAATGACGCCAACATTCCGTCAATCTGGCCGACAACGGGCGTAGTCACTTCGCCTTATGGTCTGCGTTGGGAAGGCACCGATTTTCATCCCGGCATGGACATTGCAAACGATATGGGCACGCCGATTGTCGCCACGGCTGACGGTGTCGTCGAATTCGCGGGCTGGAATGCAGGCGGCTATGGCAACATGGTCGACATCAATCACGGCAACGGAATTATGACGCGCTACGGTCACGCCTCGCAAGTCGTAGTCAGTGCCGGTCAACACGTCAAACGCGGTCAACTTATTGCTTACATGGGAAGTACAGGTTTCAGCACCGGTCCGCACGTCCACTACGAAGTTCACGTCAACGGCAACCGCGTCAATCCAATCAGCTATCTCTAAGGAGGTCGCGCTTTGAAAAATTTCGTCAAACTCATCAAACAAGCTCATGCGGAGCGTTATTCCGTCGTCATAGAAAGAATCATCAGCAAAAAAATTCCCGTCGCATTCCTTTCACTTGCGCCGACTGCTCAAGCCGTTGAGGTTGTGGAAAACATTCGTGCTCAAAGGCTGAACATCTCGACGCTTATCGTCATCGACAATACACCCCCCCCCACAGTAAATGTTGAATTTAACGTCATTCACGTGAGCAAAGCCGCGCAGATTTATTCGCAGCCCGAATACATTTTTGCAATCGACGATATCAGCGCGAGATTTGCGATTAAAAATTTTCCCGTGTCTAAAGTTCTGAACATTAACGGCGGCAACACGGATCACATTTACGAAACGTTCATGACACATCTTGACGACCTGCAGGAAGTTTACGAATCGCTAATCGACGAAGAGTCTCGCAAAACTTTTCGCGGCTATTGGCTCGGCAACATTTCAAATCGGCTCGGCGACATCGTCTTGGCGAACACACCGCATTATATCTGCGCGGGCTTCATTCCCGAACGCGGCGCGATTGTCATTGACGGCGGACTGTGCGACGGCGGCACGGCGTTGCGATTCAGTCAAATGGGCTTTGAAGTCTACGGTTTTGAGCCGGATAAAACCAATTACGAAACGGCGCGCATTGTCGGCGAAGAAAATAATTTTGTCGTTGAAAATTTCGGACTCGGCTCCTTCAAACACGAAACAACTTTCACGCACGCCACAAATCCCGGCGCAAGCAGAGTTGATCCTCACGGCAAAGAGACTGTTAAAATAACTACGCTCGACAGCTACGTTCGCGAAAAAAATCTTCCGCGTGTCGACTTTATCAAGCTTGACGTGGAAGGCGGTGAACTTGACGTTCTGCGCGGCGCGACGACAACCATTGCCCGCCACAAACCGATCCTTGCGCTAAGTGCCTATCACAAGTGGAACGACTTTTGGACGGTGATGAATTTTGTCAAATCCATTCGTCCCGATTATGAATTCGCCATGCGCCAATTCGTCATATCAAAGGAAGACGGCGCGTATCATTTCCGCGACGGTTTTGAAGAACGGCTGAACAATTTGGGTTTGCGTCCCGTGCTTGTCGGCATGGAAGAATGCGTTTTGTTCGCCCGATAATGTTAAAAGGTGGCTTGAAAAATTTTGTACGAGATAAATGTTTGCGCGGCGTTCGAGGCTGCGCATTTTATTGACGGTTACGCCGGCAAATGTTCGCGTTTGCACGGTCATAATTGGCAGGTTGAGGCGATTGTTCGCGGTCACGATTTGGACAAACTCGGAATGCTCATCGACTTCAAAATTCTCAAGGCGGAGCTGAATAAAATCCTTGACGACTTCGATCATCGCTACTTGAATGAATTGGAGACTTTTGCGCGGGAAAATCCCACGGCTGAAAATCTTGCTCGGAAAATTTTTGAACGGCTTGCGACGTCGGAAATTTTTCATGGCACGACAAAACTTTTTGCCGTCAAAGTCCACGAGTCGCCGAATTCCTGTGTGACGTATTATGAATAGCGCGAACGTCATTGAAATTTTTTCGTCGGTGCAGGGCGAAGGCAAATACCTCGGTTGCCGTCAAATTTTCGTGCGACTTGCCGATTGCAATTTGAATTGCGCTTATTGCGACACCGATTTTAAACGCGCGGAATTTTGTCGTGTCGAAACGTCTGCAGGCTCAATGACTTTCCGCGACGTGAAAAATCCGCTCAAGCCCGCGCAGGTTGCCGAAGTCATCAAAAATTTCAGCGACGACGTTCCGACGCAAGCAGTGAGTTTTACCGGCGGCGAACCGTTGTTGCATTGGCAATTCGTTCGCGACGTTGCGAGCATCGTTAAAAATTTCGGCGTGAAAATTTTTTTGGAGACGAACGGCACACTTCCCGAAGAGTTGGCGAAAATTTTGGACGCGGTCGACATCATCAGCATGGACATCAAACTTCCGCACGTCGGACAAAATTTTTTCCGCCTGCACGAAAAATTTTTGCGAGTCGCGCGCGAGAAAGATTTGTACGTTAAAATCGTCGCGGCGAATGAAACAACGTCGGAAGAATTTTCGGCGGCAGTCGAATTGGTCGCGAGCATTGATCCGAAAATTTTGCTGATAATCCAGCCCGTGACACCTTTCAACGGCGTGAATGCACCTTCAGCAGAAAAAATTTTGTCGTTTCAAGCCGCCGCGCTCCGTCAAATAAAAAACGTCCGCGTGATTCCGCAGACGCATAAATCTATAAAACTTTTATGAAACGCCGTTCACTTAACCAGAGCATCCCAAGCCTCGTTGGCGCGTTCAACAAAGATGCTCTGAATTTTTTTGTTCTCGCCGAGACCTTGCAAGCGCGTTTCGACTTTGAAGCCCATCTTTTGCAGAATGACTTTGTGCGAATCGTCCTCGTCGCCCGCCATATCGTTGTTGGCGTGGTCACCGGCAACCATCATCAGCGGCATAAGAATTATCTTTTCGACTTTGTGCATTTTAAGTTTGCCTGCCCAATCTTCAAGACGTGGCCAACCTTCGACGGTGTAAATGTGCACATCATTACGTTTCATCGCGCGTAATTTTTCCTGCATGACGGAGTAATAAGCGTTCGACGGGTCGGGCGTGCCGTGAGCCATCAACAAAATCGCCGTGCCTTTTTTGTAAGCCGGAAGGTGCAATGAGCGCATGACTTCGCCAACGTCGTCGCGCTGATCTTCCTGTCCTTGCCAATACATCAGCGGCGTCGCGAGCGTCATTTTCTTGAACTGTGTCTTGTACTGGTGGAAAAGCGCAACGTCGTATTTGTATTCCATGCCGGGTATCACGTCGAGCGACACGAGTGCAATTCGCGTGTAACCTTCGCGCTTGAGATTGTCAAGAGTTTGTTCGGGCGTCATATAATCGCATTTGCCTTCGTTCTCCATGATGTGTTTCAAGACGATGTGGCTTGTAAATGCCGTGACGACTTTTGCATTTGGATGAGCGGCTTGAATCGCTTTGGCGGTCGCGTCGATTGATTTCGTGCGCTGATCTTTGAACGTCGTGCCGAAACTCAAAACGACAATGGCGTCCTTGTCCATGTAGCTTTCCGAGAGCATCGGATTGTCGTATTTGAGAACGCCGATTTGAGTTGCCAGTTGCAATGCGGCGGGCGGATTGGCGACTTCCTCGTTGAGTTGATAAGCGGCATCGGCGGGCGCGGAGACAAACAAGATTGAACACATTGCGCCCACTGCCAAAAATTTTTTCCGGTTCTTCATATGAGATCCTCCTAAATTTTTTTTTTGCACGCTCATACATTTCTATCGCGGAGGATATGCCAATGCTACCACACCGAAAAAATTTGTCAAATGTTTTTGAATGTTATAGAATACGGCGCGTAACTCATTAAGGAGGCAATCATAATGAAATTTAGTTGTTATAAGAGCGATTTGACCGAGGCATTGCAATTCGTGATTCGCGCTGTCGCCGTCAAGCCTATGACGCCGATTTTGGCGGGCATCTATCTTAAGGCGGAAGGTTCCACGTTGGAATTGCAGGCGAACAATTTTTCCACGGGCATAGTCACGCGAATCCCTGTGAACACCGAATTGCCCGGCGTTACCGTAGTCAGCGGCAAACGTTTTCAAGAATTCGTGCGCAACATGCCCGACGACACAATCACCTTTTCCGACGAGAAGGACGCCGAATTTTTGGAAATTGAATCGGGCGGCGCGAAGGTTGAACTTTTGACGATGGTGCCCGGCGAATTTCCGAAAGTCAAAACTCCCGACACCGACAACTCGTTCAAAATTCGCACGATTGTTTTGCGCAACTTGATTCAAAAAACCGTGTTTGCCGTTGCCAAAGATGAAACTCGTCCCGTGTTCACGGGATGTGCTTTTCAGCTTGAAGGCGATAAAATTTCTCTCGTCGCCACGAACACGCACCGACTTGCCCTTGCCGTCGAAAAACTTCCCGAATATTATGGCGAGTGCAATTTTGTCGTGCCCGCCGAAACTCTGCGCGGACTCATGTTGCGAATCGATCCGAAGGACGTTGAAAATTACGTAACGCTAAGTTATTCGACGCGGTTCTTAACGTTCACCTTCGATAATGTCTTTGTCAACGCGCGGCTTATCGAAGGACAATTCCCGCCCTACGACAGAGTTATTCCGTCGTCAAGCACGACAAATGTCACCGTCGACAGCAACGCGTTCAAAAATGCCGTTGAGCTCGTTTCGTTGATGTCGCGCGAAACTGAATACAACACAGTGAAATTCGTCTTCGGCAACGGCGGCATTGAAATTTCGTCGAATTCGCCCGAAGTCGGCGGCGCAACAACAAATGTTGAGGCTCAAGTCAACGGCGACGATTTGTCAATTTCTTTCAACGTCAACTATATTCTTGACGTGCTGAAGGTCATTGATTCTCCGCAAGTCGACATTGCGCTCAACGACAAGTACAGCCCTGCCGCTTTTACCGAACCCGGCAATGATAATTATATCTATGTTGCCACGCCCGTGCGCGCTTGAGAAATTATTGCCAAAAAATTTTCCGCATGATATAATCCCGCCAAGCGTATGATTCAAAGTTATGTTTTGGGAGGTTTTATCAATGGCCAAGTATGTTTGCAGTGTATGCGGTTACGTTTATGAAGGCGACGAGCCGCCAATCGAATGCCCGGTTTGCAAAGCTCCCGCCGAAAAGTTCATCAAACAGGAAGCTGAAATGACGTGGGCGGCTGAACATGTTGTCGGCGTGGCTAAAGGTGCACCCGAGGACATTTTGCAAGACCTTCGCGCCAATTTCAACGGCGAATGCACCGAAGTCGGCATGTATCTGGCAATGAGTCGCGTCGCTTATCGTGAAGGCTATCCCGAAATCGGCGAATACTGGCGTCGCGCTGCATTGGAAGAAGCTGAACACGCTGCCAAATTCGCGGAACTGTTGGGCGAAGTTCTCACGGACAGCACCGAGAAGAATTTGAAAATGCGCGTGGAAGCCGAGAACGGTGCCACCGCCGGCAAAACAGATCTTGCAAAACGCGCCAAGGCTCTCAATCTTGATGCCATTCACGACACCGTGCACGAGATGGCTCGCGACGAAGCTCGCCACGGCAAAGCTTTCGCAGGTCTTTTGAAACGCTACTTCAAATAAATCACAGAACGTTGCATAAAAAATCGGTCGAATCTCTTTTGAGACTTGACCGATTAATTTTTTCAATCGAACATTTCACACGTTGAACTCTGCGCCGTTCAAATCGTTGCATAAAAAATCGGTCGAATCTCTTTTGAGACTTGACCGATTAATTTTTTTCAGTAGAACATTTCACACGCGCTGAAGAAAATCGGAATTTCTCGCGCCGAACTTTCCGGGCTGTCGGAGGCGTGAACTGCGTTATGTGTTTTATCTGCGGCGTAGAGTTTGCGAACAGTGCCTTCAGCGGCTTCAGCAGGATTAGTCGCGCCGTTGAGCTCACGGACTTTTTTGATAACGTTGTCGCCGCTCAAAACCAACGCCATAATCGGAGCACTTGTCATGAATTCTACGAGCGCGGGATAATACGGGCGACCGATGTGTTCGACGTAATGTTTTGCGGCAAGCGATTCGGTCATTTGCATAACTTTTGCCGCGACGATTTTAAAGCCGGCGTCCTCGTAAATTTTGAGAATATCGCCCGCGTGATTTTGTCCGAAGGCGTCCGGTTTTATGAGCACCAAAGTTTTTTCCATAAGATTAACTCCTCTCCGTGCCGTTCACAACCATGCGATTAATCGCGCTGATAAGAGCTTGAATCGACGCGGTGATAATGTCGGTGTCCATGCCCGCGCCCCAAAAAACTTTGCCGTCCGCGCCCGTGATTGAAATGTAAGCGATTGCCCGCGCAGATTGACCGATTTCAAGTGCGTGTTCGTTGTAAGTTAAATTCGAGTAGCTGATGTCCAAATTTTTCTGCAGAGCGTTCGATACCGCGTCGAGACGACCGTTGCCGCGTGCAGAGTAAGTTACGCGTTCGCCGTTGATTTCCAAATCGACAGTGCCGACGCGTGCACCGCCCGGCTCCTTGCGCAGTTGAAATTCAATCAGTTTATACGGCTTGTCGACGTTGACATATTGGTCGCAGAAAATTTGATAAATCTCGTCGGGCAAAAGTTCCTTGTGCTTGTGATCGCTGACAGCCTTGACGCAATAGCCGAAGTCCTCGCGCATTTTCTTTGGCATTTCGATTCCGTAATTCTGCTCCATGATGAAACCGACACCGCCTTTGCCGCTCTGCGAATTGATTCTGATAACGTCGCTGTCGTAAGTTCTGCCGACATCATGCGGATCGATTGGCAGATAAGGAACAGTCCAACGGTCGGGATTTTTTTCGTCGCGCCAATGCATTCCCTTAGCGATTGCGTCTTGATGAGAGCCGCTGAACGCCGTGAAGACCAAAGCTCCCGCGTAAGGTTGACGGTCGTGAACGTGCATTCGAGTGACGCGCTCATACATTTCGACGAGTTCGGGCATGTTGCTGAAGTCCAATTCGGGATCAACGCCGAGTGCGAACATATTCATTGCCAACGTAACGATGTCAACGTTGCCGGTGCGTTCGCCGTTGCCGAAAAGAGTTCCTTCGATTCTGTCCGCGCCCGCCAAAAGTCCGAGCTCACAATCAGCCACGCCGCAGCCTCTGTCGTTGTGCGGATGCAAACTTAAAACAACTTTGTCGCGGAACTTGAGATATTTGTTGATGTAAGCAACCTGCGCGGCATAAACGTGCGGCAAACTCATTTCGACGGTAACGGGAATGTTTATAATCGGTCTGCGGTCAATGACAGGCTCCCAAACGTCCAAAACGGCGTTGCAGACTTCAAGAGCGTATTCGGGCTCGGTGCCGGTGAAACTTTCCGGAGAATATTCAAAACGATAATTCGCGCCTGCCTTCTCCGTCAATTCAAGCAACAACTTCGCGCCGTCGGTGGCAATTTTTTTAATCTCGTCCTTCGACATGCGGAAGACTTGCTCACGTTGCGCAACGCTCGTTGAATTGTAAACGTGGACGATTGCATTTTTCGCGCCTTCGAGAGCTTCAAAAGTTTTCTTTATGATGTGTTCGCGTGCCTGCGTCAAAACTTGAACGGTCACGTCGTCGGGAATGAGGTTGTCTTCAATCAGTCGACGGAGCAACGCGTATTCGGTATCGCTGGCAGCAGGAAAACGACTTTGACGAGCGTTTTATAAAACTCAATCTTCTCGTCGAGACTCATCGGAATAACGAGCGACTGATTGCCGTCGCGAAGGTCGACGCTGCACCACACAGGTGCTTTCGTCGGATATTCTTTGCGCGCCCAATCCAAAATTATTTCGGGCGGCATGAAGTAGCCTTTGCTGTACTTTGTATGATTCTTCAAATTAAACACCTCATGGAAACAAAAAATTTTACGCGGGCAAATTATATTCTCAACCGCCGATAAAGTAAAGCTTGCCGTTTGCAGAAAAATAAGCCGCAACCGTTGAAGGCGTCGGCTTGAAAATTTTCGGCTTGTGTTTTATAATTCGCTCGTGCTTGTTGCCAAATGCGGCAAAGGCGGTCTAGACAGCTCCCGGAAAGGGGGCGGTAGGCGATGTTTAAAATCATCGTCCGCGTGGTTATCTTGACGGTAATAATCCTCTTGATACTCACAAATACAGCCGCCTAAGCTCTCGAACAGCTAACAGCGGCTAAAATCTTTTTGCACCAGTAGATATTTAATGTGGAGCTGACCGCCTGACAAGCACCGTCCTGTTAAATGCAGGACGATTTTTTTTTGTCGACAGAAATTATAATCGGCGCGTTGAAAAAAATCAAGCGTCACTTTAAATCCGTGCCCGACACCGAGCCTGTCCAATCGACCAGCCCGCCGAATTCGTAAACATTTTTGTAGCCGTGTTCAACGAGAATAATCGCCGCATCTTCCGCACGCCGTCCCGTCCAACAGTAAATGAGAATCGTCGCGTCTTTGTCGGGCAGTTTGGAAAAATCTCCGTCGCGCAAATTTTCAATCGGCACGAGCACCGCGTTCAAAATGTGTTTCTTGTCGAATTCGTCTTGCGTGCGAACGTGCGAACGTCGAGGATAATCGCGTCGGGATTCGACTTCATGATTCGTTGAGCGTCTTCGTGCGTCAAATGTTTGTATTCAGTTTCGCCGCAACCTGTCATCAATGCGACAATCAAAATCATCAGCGCGGCAGTCAAAAATTTTTTCATTTCAAGACCTCCGTGAGAGTTTCAATCATCTTTTGAATGTCGAGCGGCTTGGCAATGTGGCTGTTCATGCCCGCATCCTTTGCTGCTTGAACGTCTTCGCTGAACGCGTTGGCTGTCATTGCGATAATCGGAATGTGCGCGAGCGGCGCGAATTGCTTTGGTTGCCTCGTAGCCGTTCATTATCGGCATTTGAATATCCATCAACACCGCGTCATAATCGCCGGGCTGTGACTCCGTGATTTTCTTGACGGCAATTTGTCCGTTTTCCGCCGTGTCCAATCCAAAGCCGAATTCCGTCAAAATCAGCGACGCAATTTCGCGATTGACTTCGTTATCTTCGACAAGGAGCAATTTAATTTTGCTGAAGTCAAGTTCCTGCGCGGCGTCTGTCGATTGTTCAACTTCAATCTCTTCCGGCTCGTCGACAATCGGGAAATCAACCTTGACGATAAATTCCGTGCCCTTGCCGAGTTCGGTCTCAACATCAATCGTGCCGCCCATAAGTTCGACAATGCTTTTCGTAATGCTCATGCCCAAGCCGGTGCCTTGAATGTTGCTGACGGTGCGGTCGCGTTCATAAGCGGCGAAAACTTTTTTGGCGAATTCGGGCGTCATACCCATGCCGGTATCTTTAACGCGCAACTCGTAATTGCCGACTTTATCATTGCCGCCGACTTGTCGAAGCGTGACGGTCACGGAGCCGCCTTCGGGCGTGAATTTGAATGCATTGCTAATCAGATTGAGCAGGACGCGATTAAGTCTCGGCACATCACACACGACGATTTTATTCATAACGTGTTCAATGTTCACCGCGAATTTCAAGCCCTTATTTTCCATTTGCGTGGCGAAAAGGTCGCGAACGTCGTTTATCGCCTTGACGAGATTTGACTTCTGCGGATCGAGTTCCATTTTGCCCGATTCGATGCGGCTCATGTCGAGTATATCGTTTATCAGCGTGAGCAAGTGATTGTTCGACGCCTCAATCTTGTCAAGATAATCGCGCGTCCTCGGCGGCAGTCCGCGTTCCTTTTTGATTAGATTCGTGTAGCCGATTATCGCGTTCATTGGCGTTCTTATGTCGTGGCTCATGTTTGAAAGAAAAGTTGACTTCGCCTTATTGGAACGTTCCGCTTGAAATTTTTCTTGCTCCATATGTTTTTCGCGCGTCATCATCAAGTTGTAAATGTTGAACATGATAAACAGCGAAATTGCGATTAGAAACATTTGCAACAGGTTATGATTGTTGAGCGATTCGCTGACGATTTTCATTTGGCTTTCGAGATAAAATTCCGAATCAGCCTTTTCAATTTCGGTCGGCGGAATGCCGTG
>CAJOHG010000019.1 GCA_905234395.1 uncultured Selenomonadaceae bacterium | reverse complement strand
ATTGAATACAACGATCAAATTGTCGAGAAGCGTTTCATAAAAAAAATCGGCGTGCAAAGTCGACACGTCGCCGCGCAGAACGAATCGGCAGGAGATTTGGCGTTCAATGCCGCAGAAAAACTTTTCGCCGAACACAACATCGACCGTCACGAAACGGATTTTATTTTGCTGTGCACGCAACACGGCGATTATCAAATGCCGCACACCGCCGCACATCTGCAGAGCCGTCTTGAACTCGGCAAGCACGTCGGAACATTGGACATCGCGTTGGGCTGTTCAGGTTACGTTTACGGTTTGGCAGTCGCGAAAAGTTTTATCGAGACCGGTTTGGCGAAAAAAATTCTGTTTCTAACGTCGAGCGTCTACACGAAATACATCAACGTCCGCGACACGTCAACGAGACCGCTTTTCGGCGACGGTGCAACTGCCACGTGGATTGAGGCTGTCGACGAGGAAGTTCCGAGTTTGAATGCGTTTGTTTTCGGAAGTGACGGCTCGCGCTACGACAAATTGATTATTCCCGTCGGAGGCAGTCGTTTAATGCCGCGCGACAATCCCGAAATTTTTTCGACAGACGATCAGAAAAATTACCGCTCCAATTACGAAGTTTTTATGGACGGAATGGCGATAACTTATTTCACGTTGCGCGAGGTGCCCAAGCTCGTCGACGACGTGTTGACCGCCGCTAAACTTACTCGCGACGATTTGGACTACTGCATTTTTCATCAGGCGAACAAGTTCATGATGACTTATCTGCGCGACAAAGCCGGGCTTAACGACGTTCCATTTCACAACGACATTTCGACGACGGGCAACATTGTTTCGGGCAGCGTGCCGCTCGCCATTGAACAAGTCGTAAAAAATTTCGGCGCGGAAAATCTTAAACGCGTGATGCTCGCGGGATTCGGCGTCGGATTGAGTTGGGCAGGTTGCATTGCAGACCTTTCGGGAATTAGGAATTAGGAATGAGGAATTAGGAATGATTAAAGACGCGGTATCCTTAAAGCTCAAAGCTCAAAGCTCCAAGCTCCAAATTCCGAAAGTCAGCATCATTTTGACGAGCTACAATCATGCGGCGTATGTTGCGGCGGCGATTGACAGCGCACTTAATCAGACGTTCACCGATTTTGAGCTGCTGATTATCGACGACGGCTCCGCCGATAACAGTCGCGAAATTATCAAGACGTTCGACGACGCCCGAATAAAAACTTTTCTCTACGAAGTCAATCGCGGCCCGGTCATTGCCATTCGCGACGCCGTTCAATCTGCGCGCGGTGAATATATCGCTGTTCATCACTCGGACGATTTGTGGACGCCGGACAAATTGGAAAAGCAAGTTGCCTTCCTTGACGCAAATCCGAATTACGCGGCGTGTTTCACGTGGGTTGATTTCGTCGACGAGCACGGGAATGTTCAATCGTTGCACAAGAAAGATTTCTACCGAAAAATTTTTGAGCAATCGAATCGCACGCGTGCCGAGTGGCTGAATTATTTTTTTCACAACGCAAATTGTCTGTGTCATCCTTCGGCAATGGTGCGACGGGCGGCTTACGAAAATTTTCATCTGCTTGACCTGCACGGCTTTTGGCAACTGCCCGATTTGCTGATGTGGATTCGCCTGTGTTTCAATGCGGAGCTGTTCATTTTGCCCGAACGTTTGACTTTGTTCAGATTGCGGCGCGAACGGCAGGAAAATACTTCCGCGACGACTTTTGATAAGCTTGTCCGCGCAGATTTGGAATTTTATTTTGTGGCGCGCGAATTTGCCGAACACTTCACCGACGACAAATTTTTCTTGGCAGTTTTCCCGGAGGCGGAGAAATTTTTGATTGACGGGCAGATTAATCGCCGCTTCGCCTTCGCAAAACTCTGCCTCGACAGAAATATTTCCGCATTCAATCTCGCGGGACTGGAGCTGTTGAAAAATTTGTTGAGTTCGCCCGTTGACGCCGCGCAGATTAAACAACTCTACGATTACGACGAGAAAAGCTTTCTTCGCGACGGCGGCTCTTATGACGTGTTCAATCTCGCGCAAAAATTCAACACGATACGCGCGGAATTTTTCATCGACGACGGCGAAAAAATTTCATTGGTCGGGACAAAAGTTATCAACGTCGACGCGGAACGGAAAATTTACGGGCGCATTGACATCAACTTTGACAAGCCCGCGAAATTTTTGCGATTCGATCCCGACGTGAATTTTATTTCGCTCAAGATAAATCGCGCTCTGATTGACGGCACGCCCTGCGAAATTTTTTCAAGCAACGTCGGAGAAATTGTCGACGGCTTTTACAGATTTTGGACAAACGATCCGCAAATTTTCTTCGACGCGCAGAATTTGTCCGGGCACGTGACGTTTGAAATTTTCGGCGAACTTGAGGAAAATTATCCCGCGATTTTGAGCAGGACAATCAGCGAATCTCGCGCGGAAGTCGACAGGCTCACGACGATTGTCAATTCGATTTTAAATTTCACGTCATGGAAATTGACTGCGCCGCTCCGAAATTTCAAGCAGTGGTTAAGCTCGGACAAAAAGGATAAGGCTTTGCTCGCCGCGCGTTCGCTGTATCAGGCAATGCCGATTGACGACGACAAAAAGCTCGCGATTAAGGATAAATTTTACACGTGCTTTGCGCCGCTGCTGAAGGATACGCAACGTTACAAGGCGTGGAAGATCAGCCGAAATTTTGTTCCCGCGCCGCAAGTTCATTGGGAAAATTCTTTCGACGGTGAACTTTTTGAGCAGCCCGGCAAAATCGCGATTCAAGTCCACATTTTTTATCTTGACCTCTTGCGCGAAATGGTTGCCGCCTGCAAAAATATGCCGTACAAATTCGACGCGCTGATCTCGATTGTCGACAAGTCTGCCGCCGAAAAAGTTCAAGCCGCCTTCAAAAAAATTCCGACTGCCGAAAAAATTATCGTGCGTGTCGTGCCGAATCGCGGGCGTGACGTTGCACCGTTTATCGCGGGCTTCGGCGACCTTTTGCCCGAATATGACTTCATCGTGCACATTCACACGAAAAAATCTCTTTACACCGGCGCGGAGCAATTCAGTTGGCGAAAATATCTTGTCAACGCTCTGCTCGGCAAATCTGAACGCGTCCGAAAAATTTTCAAGGCATTTGTCGACAATCAAAGCTTGGGCGTCATTTATCCGCGTCCTGCGCCGAATGTTCCTTATGCCGCGTTTAATTGGCTGTCAAATCGCGAAGTCGGCAGTCAACTTTTAATGCGGGCGGGCATTGCTCCGAATAAAACCGATTACTTCGATTTTCCGGCGGGCACGATGTTTTGGGCGCGAACAAAAGCTTTGCGAAAAATTTTCGACCTCGGCTTGACGTTTGAAGATTTTCCGCCCGAACTTAAACAAAATGACGGGACACCCGCTCACGCCTTTGAACGATCGATTTTATTGGCGGCTCGTTCGGAAAATATGACTTACTGCGAATTTGATCCGCTCTCCGAAACTTATCTGCTCAATCTCGGCAGCAAAAATCTTTGGCAATATTTCGGGCGCACCGACGCCGAAGTTCGCGACGGCATGTTGAATCAAGGCGAAATAATTTCCTTCGCCGCGTTCGATACGTTGATGATGCGTTGCGTCGCCAAAGCGTATCACGTCAAGGAAATTGTCGCGCTCAAAGTTGAAGACTTGCTCGGAAAAAATTTTGACTTCACGACGTGGCGCGAAGAGGCTGAACTTGCGGCGAGACGTTTTAAAGACGGCGATCCGACTCTCGACGAGATTTACAAAAATTTTGCCGCGCTGACGAATCTTGACGCCGATACCTGCAAAAAAATTCGCGAGTTGGAAGTTGCGACGGAATTTAAATTGGCTGTGCCGCGTGAAAGAATCGTCGACTGGTTTAACACGGCTCTTGAACGCGGAAAAAAAGTTTGGATTATTTCCGATTCGACAATGCAGACGCGCGACCTTGAACGGCTCTTGAAGAAGTGCGACGTTGCCGGTTACGAGAAAATTTTAATTTCCTGCGAGACGGGCTTTCGCAAAGAAGACGCGACGATTTGGGAACATTTGGCGGAAGAAAATTTGAATTCACCGCACAAACTTACGCACCTCGGCTCCAACGAAATGAGCGACATTCAACTTTGCGGAGATCGCGGCTTCGGCGAATATCACTTGATGAGCGCGATAAATTTGTTTTCGCAAATTCCTTTCGGGCGAAATTTGCTTGAGCAACTCGGCTACAAAATGTCGCTTTACGCGGGAATTTTACTCGGCGTCGTGTTGGCGAAAAAATTTCATGACCCGTTCGGAATTTGCAGAGAATTCACGAGCGAGAGCGGACGGCTTGTCTTAAAAAATTTCCGCGAGCTGGGCTATTGGTTTTACGGCGCACCGCTGTTGACGTTCACATTGCAACTGATTAAAAAATCACGTGCCGAAAAAATTTTGCGCGACGGAGATTTTTTGCAAGAGCTTTACAAATTCGTTGCGGAACGTCTCAACGTTGATTCGACCGTTGACGATTCAGAAGGCGTCGTCGACATAAATTCTTTCTTTCAACGCCACAAAGATTTGTTCGAGAAAATTTTTACCGCGTCCGATTCGCCGAACTTGCGAGTGATTCACGAGGGCATTAAAGATTTTTGCCGCGACGTGACGGAAATTTTCGGCGACATTCTCCTTCGCGTGCCGATTGACGAAATTTTTATCGATGCGTGGATAGAATCTTTTGTTCGCGACACGAAAATTGTTGCGCCCGAATTGCGCAGGATATAATGCTTGCCGCGCGCCCGCTAACTTGCTATAATCTGCGCGTATGTTTAGCTTTCAGCTTTGAGCTTAGAGCTTCGAGCTTTGAGGAAATTTTCCTTAAAGCTTACAGCTTACAGCTTAAAGCTCACCTGCAAAGGAGGAAATTTTTTTAATGGTCTGCGTTGTCAATGCTGCCGCCGATTATCACGATAATTCTCGCGCTGTGGACAAAAGAAGTTTACACGTCGCTTATCGTCGGAATTTTCGTCGGAGCAATGTTATTCACCGGCGGCAATTTTTTGGAATCAATCGTGACGTTCTTCGACATCATGAGCAACAAAGTCGGCGGCAACGTCAACATTTTAGTCTTCCTGGTTATCCTCGGCATTCTCGTTGCGATAATCAGCAAATCCGGCGCGACGCGTGCTTACGGCGAATGGGCGCGTTCAGTCATTTCCGGCAAACGTTCCGCGTTGGGATTGACGGCTTTTCTCGGTATGCTGATTTTTATCGACGACTACTTCAACTGCTTGACGGTCGGAACAATCATGCGCCCGGTTACCGACAAATTTAAAATCTGTCGTGCAAAACTCGCTTACGTCATCGACTCGACGGCGGCTCCCGTCTGCATTATCGCACCTGTTTCAAGTTGGGCGGCGGCAGTCGGCTCATCATTGCCCGAAGGTTCTCTTGTCGACGGCTTTTTACTTTTCCTGCAAACAATCCCGTTCAATCTCTACGCGATTCTGACAATGCTGTTTATGGTGTTTATCATCATCACGGGACGCGACTATTCTACAATGGGCGCGGAAGTTCGCAAGAATAACGAGCACTTTGAAATTCCCGCCGAATATCGCGACAACGTTAGCGAAGAACAATCGACGGGCGGCAACGGCAAAATTATCGACTTGCTCCTGCCGCTGATTGTGCTGATTTCTCTGTGTATTTACGGCATGTTGTACACCGGCGGCATTCACGAAGGCAAAACCATTTCCGACGCCTTTGCCGACTGCGACGCCTCAAAAGCTCTGGCTCTCGGTTCGTTTATCTCGCTGATTTTTATCACTGCACTTTATCTGCCGCGCAAGGTCGTCAACTTCAACGAGTACTGCGAATGTTATTCAACCGGCTTCAAAGCAATGGTTCCCGCAATTTTTATCCTCTGTCTCGCGTGGACTTTGTCGGGCATTTGTTCTGACAGCTATTTGAATTTGGGCGGCTATGTCGGAACGATTGTTCAAGAGCATTCGTCCTTGGCAATGTTCCTGCCGGTGATTTTCTTTGTCGTGTCAATGGCGTTGGCTTTCGCGACGGGCACGAGTTGGGGAACGTTCGGCATTTTGATTCCGATTGCAATTTCCGTGCTGGTCAATCTGCCGGCAACTGACGCGGAGAATTTGTTGGTGATTTGCGTCGCGGCGATATTGGCAGGTTCAGTCGGCGGCGACCACGCATCTCCGATTTCCGACACGACGATTCTTGCATCAGCGGGCGCACAATGCCATCACATTGATCACGTATCAACGCAGGTGCCTTACGTGTTGACGGTCTCAAGTTGTTGTGTTGTCGGTTATCTTGTCTCCGGCGTCACTCAAAGCGGTTGGCTCGGCTTGGGCGTCGGACTTGCATGTCTTGCCCTCGTGATGATTGTCGTTCGCGCCAAAGTTCCTGCCTCTGACGTTTGAATTCATCTCCTTGCAAAAAATCCCCGCGAATCTTCACGGGGATAATTTTTTTGCCAAAAGAATATTTTAACTTGCAAGCCACAATATAAAGCCGATGATTATTATCCACCAAATGCAACCCGACGAATCGTCTTTTGAGTTGGCGGCAATTTGCTGATTGATTTTGCGCCATTCGTCGACACGTTTGCGGGCAAGTGAAATTAATTCCGCGTCGCCCGAAGCCTCTGCGTAAGGCAGAGCTTTTTGAAAATATTCAAACGCCAAATCTGCGCGGCGAGTCCAAGTCATTGCCGTGCCCATGTGCAAATAAATCGTCGCGACTTTTAAGTTTAACGCCGTCCACTCTGCCGGTTTGCGCGAATTCCTGTCGAGCAACATTAAGCCTTCGATTATGACTTCACAATTCGGCTTGAAAACTTTTTCGCAGAAATCAAGATTTGCCTGCTTAAAACCTTCTTTCAAGTGAAGATATTGATCCATTGACGATTGAATTTTGTCCAATGCGGCTTTGGCGTCAAGGAAACTTTGAGTCGGGCGATTTTCTTTTGCATCCGTCAAAAGTTTTATGTCCTTGCGAATCACTTCGGCAAGCGCGGGCAGATACGAAAAATTTTCCTCAAGCATTCGCGAGATTGTCAGCGGCTCGTCAATCAAATCTTTCTCGTTGAAGAGTTCAATCGCCGCGTCACGCACCGCCTCAAAAATTTTTTTGCTCTCGTCGAAATTGTTCATGCCGAGTGCGATTGAAAATTCATCAAGCGGTTTCCGCGCGTCGACAAAAATTATAATCCTCGACTTCAGCAAGGACGGATTGATTTTGTTTGTCGTCAGCGACGAAATAATTTTCCGACTCGTCTCGTCGAAGAAAGGATTCATTTCCATTTTGTAACTGTCGAAAAAATCTTCGGCGACAACTCCGATATCGTCGGCGTATTCGTTGAAATATTCGACAAGCTCCGTTGCAAGTTTGACGCGTTTGCCGTGCTCCATTGCCTTGAGAATGTCTTGAACAGTGCCGCGAATTTCGTAGCGAATATCCTTCAGCTCGGACTTTATCGCGACGGTATCTTTCACGGCAGGAAATTTCGACTTTGCACGCGCCGCATTGATCTGTTCGCGAATTTCTTCCGCATCCAACTCGGCGTACAATTCGTCCATGTAAGCAATACAACCGTCAAGGTCAGAGCTTTTGCCGTCAAGCTTGTAGATTTGAAAGTTCAATTCGGCAAGTGCAGAATAATCTTCGTAATCGTCATCATCAACGGGCGCGGCTTCGGACAAACAGTCGGCGACGTATTTTAACTCTTTGGCAGATGAACAGCCGATAAACCAACGCATTTCGGCGGCAATTCTTTTCTTGGGATTGAGCAGAATATCTCGCGCCAGATTGATAACGTCTTCGCGATCGGTGTCGGCAAAAGACAAATCGTCCGCCTGTTCAATAATCGTCGCCTTCGCGGCATAAATCGAAACCTGCAGGACGCGGAAAGGATTTTCTTCAAACTTCAAAGCGTGTCCACCGCCTCAAGCCTTGATTATGTTGGCAGTCAAAAGTTCGTCGCCCGTGCGTCTGCTGATAGAGTAAAGCGCACCGACAATTCTGCGGAGTTCGGTATAATCTTTCTGCGCGATTGCATTCTTGCCCGCCTGCGCCAACCGATAAAAACTTTCGCGGTCGTCGAAGTCGTCGGGATCTTTCATCAGCGAATTAAACGAATCGATTATAAACTCATCATCACGAATTACTATCCCGTAACTAAAGCTGACAATTTCCTTTACGGCATCTTCAAAAGCGGAGTCGTCGCGCTCAATCAGAGTTTCTGCCCTGTCGAAAAGATTTTCAAGTTGTTCAATTTCATTTGGCTTGGCGAATTTTTTTAGGTGAGTTTCGTAATAGTTGCGCCAACCGTTCAAATCATCACGACGAATGGCAAATTTGTTTCGTTCGCGAATTTCGGCAAGGGTTTTGTTCGCCGCCTGTAAGTCTTGTTCAATGTGCTTGAGTTCTTCGCGGTCGGTCGTCGATTGATCTGCGTTTATTGCCGTGCTTGCAATTTCGCCCGCCTGCCGAAGTTTTTCGTAGTCATCGCCGTCAATCGCACTGCCGATGTTGCGAATCCTTTCAAGCAAAGTTTTCCCGTCGCGGTTGAGTTTGTCGGACGCCTTGTCGAAATTTACTTGAGCTTCTTGCCGCGAATAAAAGTTCCCGTAAAATGAATCGCCGATTGACGGAATGTCGACTTCAAGCTTGACGGTGCCCGCGTCGTCAATCGTGTAGTCGCAAATAATTTCCGCGCCCTCGATTATCGTGCCGAAGTCAAAATCTTCGCCCGAAATTTTCAGCACGCCGATACAAAGATTGTCCTCGATAATATCCTCAATCTCGCCTTGGTAAAGCTTGATGTTTATCGAATCGGAAGAGCCTGCGCGAATTTTTTGGGCGGCACGAAATTTTTTCTGACCTTTGGCGGGCAAAGTGTCGCCCTCGCGCACAAGATAATCGAATCGCGAAACTTCACTGCCGAGACGTTCTTTAATCTCCACGCCGATTGAATGAGCCGCCAATAACGCACCGACGTTCGCAAAAGTTTTCGTTATGATTATCATGTTGTCTTCAAGAAAAACCGTGTCGCCGCGCTTGTCGAAGACTTCAACGGAAAATTTGTTTTCGCCGCGTTTGGCAAGCGGAACGGTCACGAGCGATTTATTTTTTCAATTCGACAAGCCCGGAAGTCCGGCCGGTGTCGAGTGAAGTGATTTCAAAAGTGTAACCGTCAATCTCCTGCTCCAATGTGACGGCAATGCGCGCTTTACTTTCCGGCGTGCGTGATTCGTAGCGGAAATTCAAGCCAAGTTTCGAGTCGCTTTGAAGTTGTTCGCGAGTGGCTTTGCGTTCATGTTCCTGCGAAGTCCAATCGACAGTCTCCGCAAAAATCGCCGCTCCCTCCGATACCGCCGTCATCGGATTGACTTCAAGACTGCCGGGAATTTTCAGCGCGTCAATAACTCTGTCGCGAATCGGTTTGTAATTCGTCGGACCGCCGATAAAAATTATTTTCGTGATGTCGCCCGCAGTCAAGCCCGATTTTTCAATCGTCGCCCGCGCAGTTTCAATCGCCTTTGTCACAGGCTCATCAATCGCCGCCATAAATTTTTCGCCGTCAATTTTCAGGTCGATATAAATTTCTTCGCCGTTTTCGTCCGCAATGCCGGTTTCGCCTTCGATTGTCGCGTTATCGTCGGAAGAAAGCTCAATCTTCGCCTGCTCCGCCATGTAAGTCGCGATACTTTTGAGCAGTTTAAATTCGTCGCGAATCTGCCAATCGTCGGGCAACGAATAATTTTCTTCAAGCCACGGCACGACGAATTCTCTCAATAAAATTCTGTCGAAGTCTCGTCCGCCGCACATAGTCAAGCCGCCGTTCGCCAAAAAATTTATCTTGCCCGAAATTCTCTCGGCAATGGCAACATCAAGTGTTCCGCCGCCCAAATCGAAGATCAAAAAATTTCCGTCAGCTTGATTGTCCTTCATGACGCGCATAATCGCCGCAACAGGTTCCTGCATGAGCGCAACCTTGCCGAGTCCCGCACGTTTGGCGGCGTCGAGTGTGGCGGAATTTTGCATTTGATTGAACGCGGCGGGAACGGTTATCACGGTGCCGACTTCGTCCTTTGCGTTGCGAATTTCATCGGGCAAATTTTTGAACAGCTCGCGCAAATTTTCCGCACTGCATTCTTTGGGCGGCAACGTGACGTTGCATCCAACGTTCGCGTCAAAGTATTCGACGCCGTGAATTTGTTTCCACGCAAAAAAGCCACTAAAATTTCATCAAGCCGTTTGTTTCAGCGCGGCGATAAAATTTGAACCTTTGAGGAGTTTCGGCGCGTAACTTGTTCCGCCGCTTTTAAAGCGGCCGCTGTTGGTCGTGCCCAAATCAATTCCGACAAAATATTTCATTTGCTCTGCCTCCTCAAGACTGCCGCACCGCGTTTGACAATTTCTGCCGAGTTTGAAATTTTTATCGTCGGATCAAGCATTGTCGCAACGAATAATTTTTCCTCCGCCTCAAAGTCGGCAAGATTTATCGGCGCGATGGGAAGTCCCGCTTCAAATTCACAGCCCGTGAAGTCTACGATCTCCAGCCCGAAAGTTTCCGTCGCCGCCGAAAATTTTTTGTCGAAACGCGCGACTTGATTGGAAAATTTTTTTCCGAGTTTGTCGTCCGCAACTCGCAAACTTTTCATGAAATGATTCATTCGCCAACCTTCGGCAATCAATTCGACGAGAGCGGAAAATTTTTCATAATCAAAGACTCTGTCCAAACGAAACGCCTCCATAAAATTTTTTATTGTACATTATCACATCGCGCAGAGAAATTGGTCTCTTTGAAAGGGACATCTTCATTGCAAAAAAATCCCCGCCGAGTTTTCGGCAGGGAAAATTTTTTTATTCAAGTCTTGACAAAGTGGCATTGGGGGGGGGGATAATAGAGGGGCAAAATTATTTTTCACGTCACGATTAAATTGGAGGCGGTTGTATGAAAAAAATTTTTATCACAATGTTTCTGGCGTTCGCGATAGTTTTTGTTGTCGGTAATTCTGCGGAGGCTCGCGAAGTTTACGTTGGCAGCTACAGCGACGGCACGTCGGTTTATCTGCTCACAGAGACTGTTCAGAAACGTCTTTGGGCGAAGGCACGCGGATATTCTTGCAAAGTTCGCGCCGGCGGAAGTTATCTTGATTACACTTTTTGGTTCGGCGGCTATTCTGCCGATTGGTATTATAACAACTCCGAAGGCTATGAAAGCAAAGTTTATGACGGCAGCTCGCCTGTTGCCGCCAGAATTTGTGATTATCTCAGAAGCAATTTTTAACGGCTCAACAAAATTATTTTCACGTCACGATTAATTGGAGGCGGTTGTATGAAAAAAATTTTTATGGCGATGATGTTGGCGGTGGCGATAGTTTTTGTTGTCGGTAATTCTGCGGAGGCTCGCGACGTTTTCATTGGCAGATACTCCGACGGCGACGAAGTTTACTTGATGACCGAAACTGTAGGACGTATTGCTCACGGATACGAATGCACTGTCAGAGCCGGTCGAAGTTACATTAACTACAGCATTTACATGATCGACGGTAGCTGGAAGTACAGCAATTCCGAAGGTTATCGCGGTCGCGTTTATGATGGCTCGTCGCCCATTGCCGCAAGAATTTGCGATTATCTCAGAAGCAATTTTTAACGGCTCAATAAAAATTAAATCCCCCGTGAATTTTCGCGAGGGATATTTTTTTGTCGGAAATGTTTTAATCGAGTTCGTTGGGCAACGTGACGTTGCATCCAATGAGTGCGCCGCAGTGTTATGACAGTCAGAGTAATTAGCCGCGCCGTAAGCAGTTCAATCGAGTTCGTTGGCGTCTTTGGGAGTGTGAGCAAGAATTTTTTTGCCGCTGAACATGCTGGAAATTTCGCTTTCGCCTTCCATGAATTCTGCGCGGACAACCATGTACAAATGACCGAGCGCGAAGAGAATTATAAACCATGCAACGTAGTGATGAATGTAATGCGACATCATTTCACTGCCGACGAGCACATTAACCCAGCCGAAAATGGAGCCGAATGCCGACGAAGGATTTGCCATGAGATACATTGCAAAGCCCGTCAAAATTTCAACGAGCAACAAAACGTAGAGCATTGCATACGAGCCGCGCGCCAACGGATTGCGCAGGAAAGGTGCGTGATGTCCTCTCAAAAGCATGTAGTGGAGCGCAACGTCAACGGTCTCGCTGTAGAAATGTCCTTCCCAAAAGCGCGGGAACAATCTGTCGCCCTTGTTGATGATGAAGCCGTAAATTCTCATAATCAACGCCGCTGTCAGAAGGAACGCGAAGAAAAAGTGAATGTCACGCACCAAATCCATTGACGCGATAGAAAAAGTCGGTTCAGTTGTCGCAACGTTCATCGGTTTGGTGATTAAAAGTCCCGTGCCGAAGAGAACGAGAATCGACACAACCATAATCCAATGGAAAATTCGCAGGAACGGGCTGAAAAGATAATATTCCTTGCGCTTGACGTTTTGGACAGATTTAATCGCCATCGCCCGTCACCTCCTATAAGGATCGGTCGAAATGATATTAATCTCCTCACCTTTGGCGTTGTAAATGTGCGTTGCACAAGCAAGACACGGGTCAAACGAGCGAATGACTTTCGGAATTTCGAGCGGCTTAGTCGGGTCGGCAACGTGCGTTGTCATCATTGCCAATTCGTAAGCACCGTGACCGGCTTGATCGTCGCGCGGACAAGCATTCCACGTAGTCGGGACAATGCACTGATAATTGTCAATCTTCTCGTCTTTAATGCAAACCCAATGGCTTAACGCACCGCGCGGAGCCTCGTACAGTCCGACGCCCATGCATTCACGCGCCCACGTTTCGGGGAACCATTTCTCGTTGTTCATTGTCGCGGTATCGCCCATTTTGATGTTGCTGATGAGTTTGTCGAAGAAGAATTTGTTGACTTCGGCGGCAAGTTGAGCGTCGAGACAACGGCAAGCAGTTCTTCCCAACATTGTCGGCAACCAAATTTCCGCGCTGACACCGAGAACGGTTGAGACAGCCTCAATCTGTTTGAGCATCATTTGTTCGGCCCAGGACGGATCGGGAAGCAAACCTTTGGCGGCTTTGGTGTAGATGATGATGTAATGCGCGAGCGGTCCGACTTCACAGAGCTTGCCTTTCCATTTGGGAGTTTTGAGCCAGGAATATTTGCCGGACTCGTTGAGCGTCTCCCACATGGTAGGAGTTCCGGTTTTCGGCCCGGTGTATTTGTCTTTTGTGACGCCTTTCCACGGGTGCAGATTGTCGCCGCCGGTCGAAGGATATTCATACCAGGAATGTTGAACGCCTTCGCTGAAAGTGTCGTCGGCTTGCAAATCTTCCGCTTTGACTTCGCTGAAAGTCGCCTTCTCGACGCCCATGCCGAAATTCTCGACGACGCCGTTTGAACGCACGAGCAGATTTTCAAAGTAGCCGCCGCTTGAGGTGCCTTTGTAGCCTGTCAACGGATAGTCGCCGAACGCAAGCACGCGAGTTTTCGATAAGCCGCCGCCGTCAACGCGTCCCGCCTTGGCATAAATCACGCCGATAGCAACGAGGTCGGGCAGATAGTAATTGTTGACGAGATCGCGAGCCATGTTAATTGCGCGGTCGACGATTGCAAGTCGTGCAGTGTTAATCGGAGCATTGCCGTCAGTCATTGAAATGGAGCAGGGCATTCCGCCGACAGCGTAGTGCGGGTGCGGATTCTTTCCGCCAAAGATAACGTGCGGCGTGATAATTTCGCGTTGCTTATCGAGCATTTCAAGATAGTGCGCAACTGCCATAAGATGAACTTCGGGCGGCAAGAGTTTGTAATCGGGATGATCCCACCATTGCGCGGCGAAAATTCCGAGTTGTCCGCTGTCGACAATCGCTTTAACTTTTGCTTTAATGGCTGCGAAATATTGAGCCGTGGCGGCGGGAAAGTCGTGCGGATAAGCTTCGGTTGCAACTTCTTCGGGAACTTTCAAATCGAGTCGATAAGCGTTGAGTACGGCGGTTTGAAGTTCGGCAGTTTTGGCGGGATCGGCACTGAGAGCCTCAACGGGACTGACCCAATCGAGCGCGTGCAAATGATAAAAATGAATCAAATGATCTTGCACGGTCAAAGTTGCCGCCATGATGTTGCGGATATAATTTGCGTTATTGGGGATTGAAATGCCGAGAGCGTCTTCGACTGCGCGGACAGAGGCGAGTGCATGAGCCGTGGTGCAAACGCCGCAAATGCGTTGAATGTAAGCCCAAGCGTCGCGCGGATCGCGGTCTTTCATGATGAGTTCGAGTCCACGCCAGGCGGTGCCGCTTGAGATGGCGTCGGTGACATTGCCGTTTGTCTCGTCAACAGTGACTTCAACGCGCAGGTGCCCTTCAATTCTTGTTATCGGGTCAACTACAACGTGTTGCATAAAGTTTCCTCCTTTGTGAGCTTTAAGCTTTTAGCTTTGAGCTTTAAGGGACGACGACTTTTCCTTAAAGCTTAAAGCTTAAAGCTCAAAGCTTACTCGTGCTCTTCTTCAATGAGATTTTCGCGGGTGTTGCGCTGAACAATGCTTGCAATGCCGTGACCGACGACGCCCGCCGCAGTCAATACGCCGAGAGCCGCGCCGACTTTGTCAACATCACCGAGCTTGCCGTATTTGGGCAAACGATTCGTGAACGGGTCTTCGTCCCAGAAATTTGAATTGGAGCAACCGATACACGGTGCGCCCGATTGAATCGGATAGCTCATGCCCTGCCACCAACGCAAATTGCCGCAAGAATTGTAAGTTTCCGGGCCGCGACAACCGAGCTTGTACAGACACCAACCGGCTTTTGCGCCCGCGTCGTCGAAAGTTTCAGCAAACATTCCTGCGTCAAAAAACGGTCGACGATAGCAAGTGTCGTGAATTCTGTTGCCGTAGAATTGTTTGGGACGCCCGTCACCGTCAAGCGGCGGAAGACTTCCGAACAGTGCAACATGCATAACGACGCCCGTCATAACTTCGGGAATCGGAGGACAGCCCGGCACTTTGACGACAGGTTTTCCGCCGACGAAACGTTCAATGCCCGCAGAGCCTGTCGGATTCGGTTTGGCAGCTTGAATTCCGCCGTAAGCCGCGCAGGAACCGTAAGCGATAATTGCCGCCGCACCTTTAGCCGCTTTTCCGAGCAGATGATTGAACGTGTGACCGCCGCTCATGCAATAGACGCCGCTGTCACGCGTGGCAACGGCACCTTCGACGCACAGAATGTATTGCCCGTTATATTTGGCAATGGTCTCGTCAAGATGAGCCTCAAACGGTGCTCCGCAAGCCGCGCTCAAAAGATGGTCATACTCCAATGCGATTGACGACAATACAACGTCCGAGGCAAGCGGTGCTCCCGAACGTATGAATGATTCGTCACAGCCGGTGCATTCGTGACCGTGAATCCAGATGACGACGGGCAATGGTTTGGTCTCCGCCGCCTCAACGACTTTCGAGAACATATCGGTGCTGAAACCCATAAGCGATGTCAGCGCGACGCAACCTTTCAAGAAGCTCCGACGACTGAAGCCGCGCCGCAGATATGCTTCCCACAAACTCTCCCTTTTTTCCAATTTTCGCCCCTCCTTAGGTTTGAAGTTCTTACGCGATTGAATAAGTCCCAAAAAAATTTTAACATGAATCGCGTTCAATCCACGTGGCATTGGCAACAACTTCGCCGCAACCTTTGTAAATCCTGCCCGACATTAAATGCCGCTTATAAAAAAACGCCCGCCGATAATCGACGAGCCGGAAAATTTTTTCGAGAGCAAATTATTTCTTAATGAACTTTGAGCCGCTGATTTTGTAAGTCGAGCTGTTGACGTGGAAAGTTGACGCCGTGAAGTCATGCAACGTTATGGCGTTTTTGGTTGAGCCGACTTTGAAATAAACTTCCGACTTCGATTTGCTGTAAGAGGCGGAGAATGCACCCGTTATCTTGAGCAAGTCGTCATTCTCGAAGCCGTAGATAACATCTTTGCCGTCGCCGTTGCCGTAGATAAATGTATCTTTGCCGGCATCGCCCCATAAGCTGTCGTTGCCTTTGCCGCCGCTCAAGGTGTCATTACCCGTGCCGCCGTAAAGTTTATCTTTTCCTGCACCGCCGAGGATTGAATCATTGCCATCGCCGCCATAAAGTTTATCGTCATTGTCGCCACCGTCTAAAGTGTCCTTACCTGCGCCGCCGACGAGTGAATCATTGCCTGCCTCGCCGTAGAGTTTGTCGTTATCTTTACCGCCCGATAAAGTGTCCTTGCCTGCGCCGCCGCGAAGAATATCGTTACCTGCCTCGCCGTAAAGTTTATCGTTGCCTGAACCGCCGAGGATTGAATCGTTGCCATCGCCGCCATAAAGTTTGTCGTCATTGTCGCCACCCGATAAAGTGTCCTTGCCTGCGCCGCCGACGAGTGAATCATTTCCTGCCTCGCCGAAGAGTTTGTCGTTATCTTTGCCGCCCGATAAAGTGTCCTTGCCACTGCCGCCATAGAGTGAATCATTGCCGCTACCACCAACGAGAGAATCATTGCCTCCGCCCGCACTGACTTTGGCATTTGTAGCCGTAATATTGAGCTTATCCGCGCCGCTTGTACCGCTGAAGGTCTTACCTTTCATGTTGCCGGTAAGCTTGACGGAATAGCCGCCGCTGTTCGACTTCAATGCAGTTTTCGTGCCGAGAACTTTGGCATTCAACGTGAGAACTTTTTTGGCGGGCAAATCGACAGACGAGGCTTTGACGTTCTTTGTCAAACCCGTAAGTTCAGCTAAAGTTTCGACTTTCTTTGCCGTGTAGACGACCTTATTATTCTTGACGGTGTAAGTTGCGCTCGTTGTCGAATTCAAAGTTGCGTTCGTGCCGCTGACTGTCCAAGCTGTTGAAGTCGTCGATTTGCCAAGTTTGTCGGAAACGGCAACCGTGTAATTTAGTCCGTTGGCAGCGGTGATCGTCGGAGCTTTGGTAGTCAAAACGTCCGCGCTATTGAAAGTGATTGTGCACGAGCCGCTGCTGTTTTCCGTGACCGTGACGGCTTTTTTGACGGCTGCCAATGTCGCAGTCGATTTGAGTCCGCTGATTTTGATTTCCTTGCCGGTCTTCGCCGCCGTGTAGCTGATTTTATTGCTCTTTAACGTGTAGAAGCCGCTGTAGGCATTCGTCTTGAAAGTCGCGGTGCCGCTTGAAACTTTGCTGAAGGCTCCCGCAGTTTTTGTCGCCGATGTCTTAACGTCACTGCCGAGCTTGAGCGTATAACCGTCGCTGATTGTCACGTTGCCTTGATTCAATGACGCATTAGACACAGTGACAACTTTATCATTCAAAGAAATACCGCTAAGAGATTTAACGCCGCTGACAGTCGCCAAAGTGTTGCCGCCGCTTGCGGTAACGTAGCTGATTTGATTATTGGCGAGCTTGTAACCTGCCGAAGTTGTCGCCGCATTGTAAGTTGCAGTCGTGCCGCTCAATGACCATTTAGCCGCCGTCGTCGTCGATTGTGTAACGTCACTGCCGAGCTTGAGAGTGTAACCGTTGCTGATTGTCACATTGCCTTGATTCAAGGACGCATTCGATACCGTCACGACCTTATCATTCAACGCAATGCCGTCAAGAGATTTAACGCCGCTGACAGTGATTAAAGTTTCTGTAGGCGTGCCGTAAGTAGCCGTCGTGTCGTTCAACGTCCATTTCGGTTCAACAAAAATTTTCGTGCCCACAATATTAATCGCCGACAAACTCGCCGCATCTGTCAACGTTATGGAAGCACCGCCAACTTCAATTACAATGTTATCGCCGATGATTTGAGTGGAATATGTACCGTTTCCGCCGCCGATAAAAAGGCGCGTGTTTGCACTGAAACCGTTGATACTGTCATTGCCATCACCGGACGTGTAATTAATGACGACGTTAGGATCATAATCTGTTTCTTCCTGCGGAGAACCGAGACGGATTGTATCATCGCCCGTGCCGCCGGTAACAGTGACGATATAGCCGGCACTATAGATATAATCATTGCCATCGCCACCGTTGACACTGCCGGCGTATCCTACTACATCTCGAATAAAGTCGTTTCCGTCGCCGCCGAGGATTGTGACTCTCTCGCCCCAGCTGACGATAGAATCATTGCCCGCGCCGCCGTTGATTGAAACGTCTGAACCGTAAGCATTGTTGTAAATGGTGTCATTGCCCGCGCCCGCGTCGATGGTAACATTTTCACCACCATTTCCAATGTAATCGTTGTCGTTCGTGCCATTAATAAGCATGTAGTTGTTGCTGTTATGAATATTGTTGTAAATATTGTCATCGTCAAACCGCTGGAGGTCAAAAATAAACTTGCTCATAAAAATCCTATCCTTCCCTCAAGTCAAAAAAATTTTCAGTTCTACTATACGTTGCACCAAAGATAGAACAAGTTTTTATACATAAAATCACCTTACGAATTCATTATACTCAGAAGGCGACTTTTGTCTATATTCTGTCACAACGTTAGTTGTGGCTTTTTTTACCTTGAAAAGTCAAGTGAAGTGCACCGAGGTAGAAAAATAAATTTCCCGGGGAGTTCTGTAACCCAAACATTTTTTCGGACGATGATTAATTAGGTCGACGACTGTCTGTAAATCTTCATCACTGAGCATGTTAAAGTCGTAACCTTTCGGGAAGAACTCGCGTAACAAGCTGTTAGTATTTTCATTAGTGCCACGTTGCCATGGCTGAGGCGGTAATGGAAAGTAAAAGTCAAAATCGGTTGCGTCCTTGAGGGCGTCAATTATGACTTGCGCCACAAGTGAACTGTTTTTCTTTGCAAGGCGACGACTTATGAGAAAGCGGCTTTTCCTGTCGACTAAAGTCAGAAGACAAGCTTTGCCCGGTTGCCCAAAAATCGTATCGGCTTCAAAGTCTCCGAGACGAGTGCGTTCGGACGTGCCGATAACCCATTGCTGATTGGAATTTTACCGCGCTTTTCCTCATAATTTTTGCTATGGCGACTTTTACTTCTGTGACGAAGGTTTCTTATCGCCACGCGATTTCTTTTGGAACGACGTTGCTGCGCCGTGTCGAACATTCCTGCGTAAATCGCTCGATATATCGTCTTAGAGCTTATCTGAATCGGATAGTTTTCGAGTTTAAGGCGAGCGGCGATTTGTTCCGGCGACCAATGAAATTCAAGGAACAATTTTTTCACGAGCGCGAATAATTCAGGCTTGGCAAGTTTCTTTTGCGGACACGATTTTTTCCGTCGTTTATGATAGTTGGCTTGAGCTTTACTTGGCAGGTATTCGCCGGAGTTGCGCTTTAACTCGCGAGAAATGGTCGACTTGTTTCTGCCGAGCAATCGGGCGATTCGGCAAAGACTCAAATCTTGCGCTAAATAAAACAGTATTCTTTCCCGGTCTGTTATGCTAAGATGTTTGTAACTCATTTTATCCCTGATTTTGCTTTTAGGTTACAAACACTTTAGCAGGAAACTATGAGTTTTTCATTTGTTGCACTTAGATTGTACATTCAAGACCATAAAAAATGCCCGCCTTTCGACGAGCTGAAAATTTTTTGCCGATTATTTCGCGTGAATCATTTTTGAACAGTCATAGCCGCCGCAATCGCCGCACCGAGTCCGGAGCCGCCGTTGATTGAAACGCCGGAGCCGTAATTATCAATGAAATCATTTTCTAAGGTTCTAACGAAGGCAAAGGTTTTACAAGGTCTCCCGCGCAGGATGATGCCCCGCCCCGTGTTCTTTACGAACTTTTCTTGTTGGTCTGTCCCCAAATATCAGCTGTCACATCTCACTAAAATTTTTCTCTCATGAAATATGAAATGCAGGGAGTGTCACCAATTACTTTTGCGGCGTTTGATTCTGATGCCGGCAACCGTTATCAACAGCGCGAAAATTTCCAGTCGCCCGACAATCAAAATCATCATGCAGAAAATTTTTCCGAACGCCGATAAATTTTTGAAGTTGTTCGCGTCGCACAGTCCCGGCAAATTTCCAACGTTCGACAGACACGCAATCGACATCGCCACAGCTTGAGAGAAGGTCGGGCCCGTGAAACTCAACATCGCCGCGCAGATAAACATCGTCACGATCGCGAGGAAGAAGAAGCATAAAATTCTGCCGACGGTGCGCATTGGAACGGGCACATCGCCGAGACGAATCGCCGTCATCATGCGCGGATGAATTGCCTTGCGAATCTCCGACGCCGTGATTTTAATCAGCACAATCAGCCGAACGATTTTAAAGCCGCCCGTCACCGAGCCGATACAGCCGCCGGTTACCGCCATCAGAAAGATAAAAAATTTGTCGAAGTCGTGAACTTCCGCCGCCTCGTCTGATAGTGTAATGCCCGTCGTGCTGATGAACGAAACGATATGGAAGAGCGATTCGCGGAACGCCTCGTTGCCGTCAAAGCCGATGTCTTCCGAGAAAAGTCTGAACATGATAATCAACATGCCGATAAAAATTGTCGCGTAGAGAATCATGACTTCTTCATTTGCGGCGACGAGTTTTGCGTTGTTAATGATTGTGCGTTTGAGTCGCAGAAAATATTGTTTGAGCCGCGTGAAATAATTTGTGTCGAATTCCGGGCGCGGCGGCAGCAAAGTATAAATTACGCGATAATAAAGCAGGAAGTTTCCGCACGCAATCAGCATGACGAAAATCGCCGCATACTCGACGTAAATATTTTCTCGTGCAGGAAAAAAATTTCCGCCGCCTGTCGAAATGCAACGCATCGCCATCAACAGCGAGTCCCAAATATCAAGACCCGACAGCTTGAACGCGACGATACTCAACGCCGTCAACGTGACGTAAACTTTTATCACGCGAACGCTCATCAAATTCATCTGCCCGATAATCGAACTGAAACCTTGTCCGCCTTGCAATGAAAGCGATATTCCGAAGCAACCGCTGACTTCCGGCAAGACCGTCACGAGCATAATCAGGAACATCAGCGAGCCGAGCCACATCAACGAACTTTGCCACAGAATCAGCAGATACGGCGCGTTGTCCGGCAAAATCGACAGTCCCGCCGAAGTCAAATCGCCGACCGTTTCAAGCAGTGCGTCGAGCGGCTCCAGCCAACCCGTCAACATGAACGGCAGACAACCGAATATCGCCAGCAACGGATACATCAGCAAAATCGCCGCCGCGGATTCTGTCAATGGTGCGCGTTGAAATCTGCCCGTGCCGAAATGCTGAAAGATTATTCCCGTGACGAGTGCGACCAGACCTATTGCCGCAAAAAAAATTGTCGTGTCGAGTGCGCCGAATTCGATTAGCGCGTAGACAATCGGCAAAATCAGTGTCGCCGAGAACGTGAGCAATGCTTGGCTTTGAATGCGCAAAATCATTTTGAAATTCATGACGCGCCTCAAAAATGGAAGTGATTCATCATTTTTTCGGTTAAGGCTTTGGCGTCGTCGTTCTTGTGCTCCAAAAGATATTCGAGCGTCGAAACGTTGAAGAAAGACGTTATCGGGACGTAGCGATTATATTTGCGGAAGTCTCCCCACTTCATTAACTTTGCATGAAGACGACCGATGTCGCGCTTTGTCGCATTGTGACGTTTGACGATTCGTTTCAATAGAACGTCGTCTGATATCGCCGCAAAAATTTCGTCGATGAGCTGCGGATTTTTCTTATCGTTCTCGTATTTCTCAATCAGCGAAACTGAAATCCTTGACATGCGCAACGAACGGTTTATCGCGAAAACGAAATAGATAACGAGCACACACAGCACGACGTTAAAAAAAATGTTCATGATGAATTCTCCGCTGTTCAAAAATTTTTTTTGTGCTATCATGATTCAAACAGACTTCCGAAAAATTACGGGAGCAATGAGCAATGCCGTGAACATTTTATCACAGGCAAGGAGTAATGGAAATGAATTCAGCTGAAACTTTCACGGGAACTTTTTACGGCATCGGCGTCGGACCGGGCGACCCGGAATTGTTGACGGTCAAAGCCATCAACGCGCTAAAAAAAATCGACGTGCTCATCGCGCCGAAGACAGAAAAAAAATCGGACAGCGTGGCACTGTCAATCGCGCAACCGTATCTTAAACCGACCGTCGAAATAATTTATCAGACGTTCCCGATGATCAGAGACTTCGCGGAAGAAACTGAAATTTTCGCGGCGAACACGTCAGAAATTTTACAAATCCTGCGCGGCGGACGCAACGTCGGCTTTGCGACAATCGGCGACCCGATGTTTTACAGCACGTACATTTATATTTTCCGATTGTTAAAAAATTCCGGCGTCAAAATCGTCACGATACCCGGCGTGCCCGCATTTCTCGCCATTGCCGCGCAGATTGGCAGACCGCTCGCATTCGGCAACGACATTTTGACGATAATTCCTGCCACTGCCGACCTTGACGACGTGAAAAATTTTCTGGCTCGCGCAGACGCAACTGTCCTCATGAAAGTTTACAAGAACTTCCCGGAAATTGTCGACGCGCTCAAATCTCGCGGAATGATTGATGACGCAGTTTTGGTCAGCCGTTGCGGATTGGACGACGAAAAAATTATCACGGACGTTGCCGCACACAGAGACGAGCGTTTGAATTATCTGTCGACGATTTTAACGCGCCGCAAATCTGAATAAAACTTTGAAAGATTTTTCACTCGTCACGAGCGTTTTCGGTGGAGCCGCTCTCAATTCTGAAAGAAATTGCCAAATGTCAACCAAATCCTCGGGAAAACGAGAGGCAATTATGAAAGAGGTTAACAATAGTATCATAAACAAAATTAATGCCGCTGAAAATTTTAGGGGAAATTTTTCGCAATGTAATGTTCAAATCTTCGTGAGCAAAATTTTTTCGCGGACGGAAATTATTTGCGTCTCGTCGTCGTATTCGGCTTGAAAGAATTCAAAATCGCGCAGAGACTTCCTCAAGCGCACGAGCTTTTGAATCAGCTCCAACTTGTCGTCGAGCGTCGTCCTTATCCCGAAAATTATTCCCTTGAGCGTCTGTGCGTCGTACTGAAATTGCCGCGCGAATCGATTGTTGTAGTGATAAAACTTGTCAGACAAAAAAATTCTGTACTCGTGCTCGTGGTGCCAATCGTCTAACTTGCGATAAAATTTTTCGCGATAATCATCGTCGTAACCGTCCGCCGCGACTTCCGCAAGCTTGCAACTCTTTTCGCCGTCAAGTCCCGTCAACCAATCTTGAGCGCGTAAAAATTTCAGATGGCGGAGCGTGTCAAAAAAATTCCGTTCGATAATCTGCGTGCCATACTTAACCGGCTTGACTTCCAACGACTTTGCGGCAAAGGTCATGAATTCGCGCCCGTCAAAATTTTCCGTCTCGTAGACAAAGCAAATCCCGCGATGATTGTCCGCGTAATTGCCCCACATTGCCGAATTCGTCGGCGTATTTGAAAAGCACACGACGTAGCCGTTCGGATACATGATTTCTTTCAAGCGGTCGCGATAAGTGCGCGGGAACATGAAACGCAGCCACAACATATTCCGCTTGAATTGGAACGTCGAATCGGTCACTGCGCGGCGATCCAATTTCAGCGCGAGTAAGCCCGACTCCATAACGTCGCAATTCAAATTCTCCAGCTCATCAATGCGGCGTTTACGTTCGGCGTCGTCAATCGATTTCAGCTCCGCGAATGAAATTTCGTAAGCCACATCAAAAAAATTTTCGTCGAAGTCGTCATCAATCAAGCCGAGCGTCTTGCACTTGCCGACACAAATTTTAAACGCGGCGTCAGTCACTGCACGCAAGATGAATTCCATTTCGCGCCCGTAGCATTTAACATTGCCGCCGTAAAAATCGACGATGCTTTGAACTGTGTCGACGGTCAAAAATTTTTCGGCAAGCTCGTTGAAAATTTTATTCAGCGGCGAATCGTCAAAGTGCTTGAAATTCAACAGCAGACTTTTGCTCAAAAGGTCGTCGAAAAAATTTTCCTGCGCGGCGCAATGAAATCGCTCCGACATGAGCAGATGCGTTTGCAAACTGTAAAACAGACTGCAGACGAAATTTTTCAGCAGACCTTGCCACGCGGGTTTATCGCCCTGCCAAAAAATTTTCGCGTAGCCTTCAATCGGATCGTTCAGCTCATTCGGTTCCGCAAAATAAAACGCGCCGTTCTCCAGCTCCATGAGCGCACTTGCAATCGTCCTGTACCTGTAAAGTTTCACGTCCGTCTCCTAAAAAAAATGCACGACGTAATTCCGCCGTGCGTGAAAAATTTTTGACTGCCTTATTTGAGTGTGCAAGTTATCTCGGTGATAATTCCGTTCTGCGCCTTGTAAACGGTCTTGGATTTTTTGTCGCCGCTGAAGTATTCGTACTCGGCACCGTTGGCGATTTGATGAATTGAATCCGCCGGGCCGCAGTAGTCGTTGAGAGAATATTCACTTGCTCCGACGTAAACACCTTCGGGCGTGTCGAAGTCGGCACTTGTCGTGGAAATTTCTTTGACTTTCTGCGCGTCGTCGAGCGTGACTTTGAGCCCGTTAACGAAAGTCAGAACGTTGCCGTCGGTTGAAGTTGCTTCGCCGAACATTGCCTGCACGTCGTCGAGTGAAGTGCTGCCGATTATCACGTTGCCGAGCGCGGAAACTCTGCCGTTCACGTCAGCGGTGACTTCTTCCAATTTCTGCGCGGCGTCATCGATTTTGTCGGCGGCATCTTTCTTAGCTTCGTCAACTTTGTCGGCGGCATCTTTTGCGGCGTCATCGACTTTGTCTTTAGCCTCGTCAACTTTGTCGGCGGCGTCGGACTTCATCTCATCGACTTTGGCTTCAGCGTCTTTCTTAGCCTCGTCAGCCTTGTCCTTAGCCTCGTCAACTTTCTGTTCGACTTTGTTTGCCGCGTCTTGAGCGTCCTTCTTCGCGCCGTCCGTAGTGCCGCAACCTGCCGACATCAACATTGCCGCCAACATCAGCACTGCCAAACTTTTTTTCATCGTAACATTCCCCCTGATTGTCAAGCTGTTTGCTAACCGTCAGTATGTTATCAGACGCAACGATTTTTTACAACACGGCGGCGAAATTCAATTCGGGCTCGCGGTCAATCAAATTCATCGCGGCGGCTTTGCGATAATAAATTTTCAGCGCGTCGAGACCGTCTGCCGTCAAATCCCACTTGATGATTCCGCCCAAATATTTATCCAATTCAGCGAATGTGAAAGGCTTTGTCGACAGCACCGATTGAATCGCGTCGGACTTTACAACACGGCGGCGAAGTTCAATTCCGGTTCGTGGTCAATCAGATTCAACGCGGCGGCTTTGTGATAAAAAATTTTCAGCGCGTCGAGACCGTCAGCCGTCAAATTCCACTTGATGACTCCGCCCAAATATTTGTCCGGCTCGTCGAATGTGAAAGGCTTTATCGCAAGCACCGATTGAATTGCGTCGGACTTTACAACACGGCGGCGAAATTCAATTCCGGTTCGTGTTCAATCAAATTCATCGCGGCGGCTTTGCGATAATAAATTTTCAGCGCGTCGAGACCGTCTGCCGTTAAATCCCACTTGATGATTCCGCCCAAATATTTGTCCAGCTCGTCGAACGTGAACGGCTTTGTCGGCAGAACCGATTGAATTGCGTCGGACTTGTGATTGAGACCGTAAGCGAAGGCTTGAGAAATTTTTTGATACGTCGTGCGCAAGAGTTCCGGCTCTTCGGCGGCGAATTTTTTTCTCACTGCCCACAACGCGTAAATCATTTGCCGACCCGTCAATTTGTGCCACTCGCAACCCAAATCGTACAGATAAAAATTTTTCGGACGGTGCAGATAAATTTGCAAGGCGTCATCGCCGATAAACAGCGCGGCAGTCGCATCATCGTCGACGGGATTTTTCACGGCAACATCGCGCGTTTCGTAATGCGGTGCGGCGTCGTAACTCTCGTGCAGAATAATTTTCAGCAGACGTTGCGCAGTCGCGGACTTGGAAGTCAAAATAATTTTGTCGTCGCGAATTTTTTCAATCGGTTTGCGCGAAACTAAAACAATGCTCGTCACGTCACAATCTGCGCGGACACAGAGCTTTGGCAGAATCAAAAGTTCGTCGCTGTGACGTGCGTATTCAATCGAAGAAATATTGCTGAAGTCGATTCGTCCCGCGTGAAGTTCGGCGTTTACAAAGGTCGGCACACCGTAAACAATCTGCAAATCCTGCGCGGCGTGACGATAGCCGTAATTGAGCGGCAGGACGTTCAAAAAATCTATGTGCCCGACTTTCGGACTGTCCATAAAATTTTCCTCCTGAAATTTTTCTCGCGCACATTATAACATAAAAAGAGCCGCGACTTGTTGCCGCAGCTCCGAAAATTTTTTTTGTCAACTCATGCCAACGCATCGCCGCCGCCGACGTAATCTTGCAGGGCAAGCGAATAAACCAAACGTCTGTCGCGCATGAAAGTCAAAACTCTCATGACTTCCCAAGCCGTATCGAGACTCGTAAAGCATGGAACGCCCAATTCAACCGTCGCACGACGAATGCGGAAGCCGTCCTTTGCAACGTGTTTGCCGGGTGCTTGCGTGTTGATGACCATGTGAATTTTGCCGAGCTTAATCATGTGAATGATGTCGCTGGAACGCTGATGAACTTTGCCGACAATCTCCGCGTCAATGCCAATCGACTGCAGAGCTTTAGCCGTGCCTTCCGTCGCAACGAGTTTGAATCCGAGTTCGTAAAAAGCTTTGGCGAGCTGTTTCATCTCTTCCTTATCTTTATCGGCGACAGTGAAGAGAATGCAACCGTTCTTCGGAATGTTGATGCCTGCGCCGGTTATCGCCTTGTAAAGTGCGCGCGCGTAGTGATAATCAATGCCCATGACTTCGCCGGTCGATTTCATTTCCGGTCCGAGTGAAATGTCAACGTCCTGCATCTTCGCGAAAGAGAACACGGGAGCTTTGACGGCAACATAAGGTTTCGGCTCAACGAGACCCGAATAATAGCCCATGCCCTTTAACGTCGCACCTAATGCCGCACGCGTCGCAACGTTGACCATTTTAATATTGGTGACCTTGCTCAAGAATGGAACCGTGCGACTTGAACGCGGATTGACTTCGATGACGTAAACTTTGCCGTCCGCAACGACGTATTGAATATTCAGCAGACCTTTGACTTTGAGCGCGAGAGCCATGCGTTTTGTGTAGTCGGTGATTGTGTAAATGACTTTCGACGGAAGAGTTTGCGGCGGATAAACGGCGATTGAATCTCCGCTGTGAACTCCGGCGCGTTCGACGTGCTCCATTATGCCGGGAATGACAACGTCAACACCGTCACTAATCGCATCAACTTCAACTTCGGTGCCCTGCATGTATCTGTCGACAAGCACAGGATGATCGGGCGTGACTTTGACGGCGCGGCTCATGTAGTCGCGAAGTTCTTCTTCGTTGTAGACGATTTCCATTGCTCTGCCGCCGAGAACGTAACTTGGGCGCACCATGACAGGATAGCCGATTTGAGCAGCACCTGTTATCGCGTCGTCAAGATTGGTGACGGAAATTCCACGCGGTCGCGGAATGTTGAGTTCAGTCAACATTTCGTCGAAACGTTCACGGTCTTCGGCGCGGTCGATGTCGTCAACGCTCGTCCCGAAAATTTTAACGCCTGCTTCCGCCAAAGACGCCGCAAGATTAATCGCAGTTTGTCCGCCGAATTGCACGATAACACCGTCGGGCTTTTCCTTGTCGACAATGTTCAGCACGTCTTCCGTCGTCAACGGCTCGAAATAAAGCTTGTCGGAAATGTCAAAGTCTGTCGAAACGGTTTCGGGATTGTTGTTGATTATAATCGCCTCAATGCCCAATTCGCGCAATGCCCAGACGCTGTGCACGGAGCAATAATCGAATTCGACGCCTTGCCCAATGCGAATCGGCCCGGAACCCAAAACGATAATCTTGTGCTTGTTGCTGACTTCGACCTCGTCAACTTCGCCGTGATACGTTGAGTAATAGTAAGGCGTCACAGCCTCGAATTCAGCCGCGCAGGTGTCAACCATTTTATACACGGGCAGAATGCGGAACTGCTTGCGCATGTCTCGAACGTCTTTCAGCGTCGAATTGGTGAGTTCAGCAACAGATTTATCGGACAAGCCGACAAGTTTTGCGTCGCGAAGATTTTTTGCGTTGAGCGAATCTTTTTTCAAGCGAACTTCAACGTCCGTGATGTTTTTAATCTTGTCGATAAACCAGCGGTCAATTTTCGTGACGGCGGCAATTTCATCGGGCGTGGCGATATTTCTGCGCAATGCCTCGGCGATAAGAAACAGTCGCTCGTCGTTGATTTTGCTCAAACGATTTTTAACTTTCTCGTCGCTCCAATCGTCCATCTTCGGCATATGCAGACGATTGACGCCGATTTCAAGACTTCGGACGGCTTTAAGAATCGCGCCTTCAAATGTGCGGTCAAGGCTCATAACTTCGCCGGTAGCCTTCATCTGCGTGCCAAGCGTCGTGTCGGCGTAAACAAATTTATCGAAAGGCCAACGCGGGAATTTGACGACGATATAATCAACGGACGGTTCAAAGCAAGCTTTAGTCTTCTTCGTGACGGCGTTGACAATTTCATCAAGCGTGTAGCCTATTGCGATTTTGACGCTGACTTTTGCGATTGGATAGCCGGTCGCCTTACTCGCCAACGCTGAACTTCGACTGACGCGCGGATTGACTTCGATAACGTAATAACTGTCGCTGTTCGGGTCAAGCGCGAATTGAATGTTGCAGCCGCCCTCAATTTCAAGCGCACGAATGATTTTCAAACTCGCCGAACGTAAAAGTTGATATTCATGGTCGTTGAGCGTTTGAGTTGGTGCGACAACGATTGAATCGCCCGTATGCACGCCGACAGGGTCGAAATTTTCCATTGAGCAAATCGTTATGCAAGTGTCGTTGCCGTCGCGCATAACTTCATATTCAATTTCTTTCCAGCCCGCGATTGAACGTTCAATCAGCACCTGACCGATCATTGAATATTTCAGCCCGCGCAGAGTCGTTTCGATAAGCTCTTCTTCATTGGTGACGATGCCGCCGCCGGTGCCGCCGAGAGTGTAAGCCGGTCGAACAATCAACGGATAGCCGATTTGGTTTGCAAAGTCAATCGCGCCGTGAATGTCCTCGACGATTGTTGATTCGGGAATTGGTTCGCCGATGCGTTCCATTGTCTCCTTGAACATTTCGCGATCTTCAGCGCGTTTAATGGCGGTGATTGACGTGCCCAAAAGTTCGACGTTGAATTTGTCAAGGACGCCGCTCTCCGCAAGTTGAACAGCCAAATTCAAGCCCGCCTGTCCGCCGAGTGTCGCAAGCAAACCGTCGGGACGTTCCTTTTCGATTATCGCGGTCAAAAAGTCAACGGTCAGCGGCTCAATATAAACGCGGTCGGCAATGTTGGCGTCGGTCATAATCGTTGCGGGATTTGAATTGACGAGAACGACTTCGAGACCTTCCTCTTTGAGCGAACGACAAGCTTGCGAGCCGGCATAGTCGAATTCCGCCGCCTGCCCGATGACAATCGGCCCGGAACCGATGACAATTATTTTATTGAGATTTTTTTTCTTAGGCAAAGTCAAGCCTCCTTAATGAGCGATTATCTATCAACCAAATAATTTTTCTACCAACTTAAAGATTTATGCCTTAGCCTGTTTCATGTGGTCAATGAATTCGTCGAACAGATGAACGCTGTCATTCGGACCGGGCGCGGCTTCGGGATGATATTGGACGCTTGTCACCGGCAACGACACATGGCGCACGCCCTCAACAGTTCCGTCGTTCAATGATATGTGCGTGATTTTGACGGGCAGACCTTTGAGCGAAGACTCTTCGACCGCGTAGCCGTGATTCTGCGACGTGATTGCAACTTTGCCTGTTTCAAGACACTTTACGGGCTGATTGGAGCCGCGATGCCCGAATTTTAATTTGTAAGTGTTCGCGCCCATTGCAAGTGCAAGAATCTGATGCCCTAAGCAAATGCCGAAAATCGGTTTCTTGTCAAGGAGCTTTTGCACTTCGCGAATGACGCCGGGAACGTCTTTAGGATCGCCGGGACCGTTTGACAGAAAAATTCCGTCGGGATTGAGCGCGAGAATTTCCTCGGCAGTCGTCTTTGCGGGCACGACAGTCACACGGCAGTTTAATTTGCGCAGTGCGTCGAGAATGTTGCGCTTGATACCGAAGTCCATCGTCACGACGTAAAGCGGATCTTTTCCCGCGTCGATTGTGTAGCTTACGGGAGTTGTGACCATTTCGACGACGTTCTTGCGAATCGGCAACGCCATCATCTCGTCAATCGTGCCCTGCGAAGTATATTCGCTGACAATGACGCCTTTCATTGTGCCGACAGAACGAATCTTTCTGGTTAAAGCGCGAGTGTCCACGTCGTAGAGGCAAGGAATTTTTTCCGCCGTGAGGAATTCGGACAGAGTCTTTTGCATGGAAGAGCTTGACGGTTTTTCGCACACTTCACCGACGATTAAGCCGCCGACGAAACTTTTGCGACTCTGATTGAATTGCTTGGCGGTGCCGTAGTTGCCGATTAGCGGATAAGTGAGCGTGACGATTTGTCGGCAATATGACGGATCGGTTAAAATTTCTTGATAGCCGGTCATGCCCGTGTTGAAGACGACTTCGCCTTCGGTCGTGGCATTCGAGCCGCCGAACAGTTGCCCGCGAAAAGTCGTGCCGTCCTCCAGTATCAATTTCCCTTTCAAAGTCTTCACCTACTAAATCTAAAAATTTTGTTATACCAGCGAAAAAGTTTATCACACGGCTTGCCGCATTGCAAATATTTTCGCGCAACGTTGCTGAATAATTCTGTATACAACTCACAAAAAACAAGCGTGACGCTTGACCCGGCGTGGGTGCTCTGAATTTTTCTATGACCGCAAACTCAACGTTGCGCAAAAAAAATCCCGCCTTTTGACGGGAAAATATTTTATCGGTGATTGTTTGCTTAGAATTCGTAGTAGTCGAGAGATTTGATGACGAATTTTTCGGCTTGCGGAATGAAGACGATATTGTCGGAACCTTCCTGCGGATAAACGCGCGTCGTCATGACTTCGCAACCGTCGTTGACGAAAATTTCAATCGCGGACTTGTCGAGGAAGATTTGGAACTTGAGGATACCGTCGAAGGGTTGCAGAATGACTTTGCGGACGCCTTTGCCGCCTTCAATCGTCTGGTCGCGGTTAAGCTCAAGAACAGGTTTGCCTTCTTCGAGATAGTATTTGACGAAAGTTTTCTCTTTGTCGCTGCTGAAGAGATCGAACTCAAAGCTGTTGCCCGAAGCATTAACGTCGACATTGAAGAGCAATTCGCCGCAAGTACCTTTGACGCCGTCAAGTTGCGTTTCTTTGTCAAGCACAAGATCCGTGTAGTGAACGCCTTCGCCGCGCATACATTCGAGTTCTTTCGGCGGAATGGTATAAACTCTGCCGTTTTTGTAGACAAGTTCACGCGGAATGGTAAGCATTGTTGCCCAACCGTCAGCCTGTTCCGGGAAAGGACTTTGCCACGCAGCCAACCAAGCGATGATGAAGTAACGACCTTCGGGATTTTTCATCATTGTGGTTGCGTAGAAGTCGAAGCCGTGATCGAACGTGAAGAAGTCTCCGCGATAGAATACGCCTTGATCATAATCGAGCGTGCCGACCATGTAACCGGCTTGATGGATATTGTGGAACATGTAGCCTTTATACGGGACGTGTTGCGGCGAAGTGATCATGACGTATGTGTCGCCGAAATGAGCAAAGCCCGGGCATTCCCACATGGTGCCTTCGGAATAGTCAGGTTTGGAAATTGCGACGACGGATTTAAATGTCCAATCGAAGAAGTTGCTGGACTCGAACATAACGATTTGCGTACGTGAGCGGTCACGAATTCTGTTGCCAATCACGCAGTAATATTTGCCGTTGTGATCCCAGATTTTAGGATCGCGGAAGTCGATGTTGGCGATAATCGGGTGATCGTTCGGAATGTCGATGACGGGATTTTT
>CAJOHG010000018.1 GCA_905234395.1 uncultured Selenomonadaceae bacterium | reverse complement strand
CCTTGCGCGCCTCTGTTTTGTGGTTGATTTGACTTTTCATTTGCCGACCTTTTCAGCCAGACGTTGACGCAATAAATTTTCAAACTCCGTCGCGCCCGATTGAAACGTAACTTCCACGCTGATAACAAAAATCGGAATGCTCCAACTTTCTTTGGCAACCTCGTCGGGAATTTTGACGGCGTCCTTTTCAGTGACGATTATCATTTCCGCCGCGAAAGAATCGGCTTGCCGCAAAATGTCTTCCATTTCCATAATCGTGTAGTCGTGGTGATCGGGATAACGCAGACTCGAAATAATTTCCGCGCCCAAATCGCGCAACGTCCTTTCAAACGACGCAGGATTTCCGATAGCCGAAACCGCCATCACTCGACGACCGCTGATTATGTCAACGCCGATACCTTTGCCCGACAAATTCGTCGACCACTCTGCAAGCGGAATCAAGCAACGCGGTTGATGAATGCTCTCGACAATCTGCGCGGACGAATTGTATTTGCGGACAGTTTCACGAATCAATTCGCGGGAGCCTTCGCGAGCTTGATCGACTTTTGTCATCAGGCAAACGTCGGCGCGACTGATATGCGAAATTGATTCACGGAGCATACCGCGCGGAAGTAAATGACCGTTGCCGAAAACCGACACCGCATCAATCAGCAGAATATCCAAATCGCGAATGACTTGCCAATGTTGATAGCCGTCGTCAAGAATCACGACTTCCGCACCGAAATTTTCAATGGCGTATTGACCGGTGACGGCACGTCGCGCACCAATCAGCACGGGAACGTTCGGCAGATGTTTTGCGAGCATGTAAGCTTCATCGCCTGCTTGAGCCGCGTCCATTTTGAGTTGATGCCCGTCGCTGACAATGCCGACTTCGCCGTAAAATTTTGCGCGATAACCTCGGTTGAGAATCACGACACGATAACCCATATCGCGAATTTCTTTGGCGAGTCGTTGAGCCGTTGGAGTTTTGCCCGTGCCGCCGACCGTGATGTTGCCGAGACTTATCACGAAACAATTCAAGCGTTCCTTGCCCGAAAAGCCGAGTTCATAGCCGAGCAATCGCAAATTGACGAGACCTTTGTAAATCAGCGAGCCGAGATACAGCACGAAAATTATCAGCTGACTGAAACCGCCGCGAACGTCTTCATCATGCATGAGCTTTAGGAAATACGTCTGCATGTTCTCAATTTTTTCAGTCGTGCGCAGGTGCCGGGCATTTTCTTTAGCCTCGTATTCGGTCAACATTTTGCGCAGGAGCACGGCAGATTTTCTGGACGCACCGCGATTTTCATGGACGATTGAAATTGTTTCCTGCTCAAGGCGTCGACGTTCGCCCGGTTCGTCGAAAAGTTTTTTAACCTGCGCGGCGAGTTCATCGACATCGTTGACGGTCACGCAAGCATTCCGATTTTTAAACAGCGCGTGCAGGTCTTTGAAATTTTCCATGTGGTGCCCGACGATAATCGCTTTGCCGTGAGCCGCCGGTTCCAAAATGTTGTGTCCGCCGTGCGAAACGAGACTGCCGCCGACGTAAATCACGTCGCCGACGCTGTAAACTTGTCCGAGTTCGCCAATCGTGTCAAGAATGATGATGTCCTCGTTATTTGGCGGACGTTTCTGCAATTCGGTTCGCGTGCCGACAGTGAATCCTGCCGCCTTGCACAACGCGACAACTTCACGAGTGCGCAAAAGTTCACGCGGAGCAATGACGAGCCGAGCTTTCGGATGATTTTCGCGAATCGCCTTGAACGCTTTGAGCACGAAATTTTCTTCGCCGCGATGAGTTGAGCCCGCCAAAAAAATTTCCGTCGCGTCCGTCAAGCCCATGTCCGATAAAATTTTCGCGCGCTGTTCGTCGGTCACGTCGGTGTAAGTCTGGTCAAATTTTGTGTTGCCCGTGACGGTGACGAGATTATCGGGCGCACCGAGCTGTTTGACGTAACCGGCATCAACACCGGACGCCATTGCGAAAAGTTTCACGGTTCCGATCATGTCGCTCAAAATCGAAAACATGTACTTGTAACGCTTGACGCTCTTTTCGGAAATGCGACCGTTGACCATCATAACGGGCACATGATTTTCTCGCGCCGCCTTCAAGAAATTGGGCCACAATTCCGTTTCGACGTTCAGGAAGACGCGCGGGAAAATTTTTCGAAAGACGTGCGCCGATACGAACGGCAAATCCAGCGGGAAATAAATTATGCTGTCGGCGTCCTTGATGATTCGATTCGCCATTTCGTAGCCGCTTGTCGTCACGACGGAGACTAAAATTGGCGATTTTGGGAATTCGCGGCGGAATTCTTTGATGAGCGGACTCGTCGCGACAATTTCTCCGACCGATGCCGCGTGCACCCAGATACAATTTTTTTTCGCAACCGCGTCAAGTGCGCCCTTCGGGAAGAATCCGAAGCTCTGTTTGATTCGTTCGACAAAGCCGCGTTCGCGAATTGATCGAATCATGAAAACCGGAATGATTAGAATCACGACGAGTATCGCCGCGAGGTTGTAAAGTAATTGCAATGAACGTGCTCCTTAGCAGAAAAATTTCGTTGATTATAACACGTTGCGCAAAAAAAAACTGCCGCGTTCAACGGCAGATAAAAATTTTTTCACGACGCTCGCCGAGATTGTCTGACGCTTGCAAAGCATGACAAATTGTTCCGTCGCTTTTAAAGCGACCCGCGTTTAACGGCAGACAAAAATTTTTTCACGAGGCTCCGCCGAGATTGTCTGACGCTTGCAAAGAATGACAAATTGTTCCGTCGCTTTTAAAGCGACCGCGTTTAATGACAGATAAAAATTTTTTCGATTATGTTACAAAGTTCATCGCTCTCCCAAAATTTTTTGCAACTTGACGCCGAGAAATGCCGCCGCCAATGCTTTGAGTATGTCGCCCGGTATGAACGGCAACACCGCCATCGTCAACGCCTGCCACAAATTCACGTCGAGCAAAAGTAACATTGACAATAAACCGCCGACGTAAGTTATCGGCACCGCGATTAAAAGATTCATCAGCGCGTAACGTTTGAAGTCGGGCGTCGAACCTTTTGCCAAACTCAACAGCGGATAAGCGACGAGCCACGCGAAATAAAATCCTCCCGCCGGGCCGAGAAGTCTGCTCAAACCTTGATTGCCCGCAAAAACCGGTAAGCCCGCCGCTCCGAGCAAAATGTAAATCAAAATCACCGTGAAAGTTTTTTTCGCCGGCAAAAGGTAAGCCGTCAAACTCAACGCGAAGGTTAAAGCCGTCACCATGCCCGGCGTAAACGGCAACGGGAACGAGATATAAGCCGCCACGCAACACAGCGCGACGCACATTGACATTTTGGTCAGCTCGTGCACGTTTGATTGTCGCATAAAAATTTTTTCGCCTCCGTTGATGAATTGCTTCGATTGTCAACGCGGCGATTATACAAGAGCCGATTGTCAACGTCAATGTTTTTGAATGTTAACTTAACGCGGTCAGAAAAATTTTTCAATCACATTGGCAACGCCGTCGTTGTCATTGTCGAGCGTCACGAAGTTCGCGAGCTGTTTAATTTCTTCGCGAGCATTTCCCATTGCCACTGCAAATCCCGCCGTCTGCAAAATTTCCTTGTCATTGAAGCCGTCACCAATCGCAACCGTTTCCGAAAGGTCGACGTTCAAGAAATTGCACAGGTCAATCAATCCCGAACCTTTGTTAATTCCGGCGGGCGACGCCTCCAAATTGTTCGACTCGGCAAAAGCAATGGACAAGTTCAATTTGCTCATGCGTTCCAAATTTCTATCGCGCGAGGCTCTGTCGCGGTGATAAAGATTGACTTTGAAAACTTCGCCGGGGTGCGTGCGAATGTATTGCTTGAAATCGTCGGTGCGCAGACAAATTCGATTGAACATGTTGAAATAAATTTCCATGCCGAAATCGTTCATGTGTTGAATGTCGACTTCGCGGGCAACGGAGTGATTCAAAGTCAGCAGGTGAATCATTGCGCGTTCAGCCGTGCCGAAGTCAATAAGCTTGAGCATTGTCTCTTCGTCGACGGCGTGCGTTGCAATCGGTGCGCCTTTGAAAAAATCGTAGACGATGCCGCCGCTGATTAAAATGCCGTAATTCATCAGCTTGAAGTCTTCGCGATAATCGACAAGTTCGGCGAGACCGCGACCCGTGCTCGTGACGACGTGAACTCCGCGTTTCAAAAGATTGTTGACGGCGTTGAGAGTTCGCGACGAAATTTTTTTCGTTGATGTCAAAGCCGTGCCGTCCATGTCAATCGCCAGCAATTTGTATTTGTTCATGTTATCACCTCCCGCAAAAATTTTATCACAACATCAACAAAAATTCACGCCTTATGATATAATCGGCGCGAGGTGAATCGTCGTGAGACTTTACATTGCCGAGAAGCCGTCGATGGCAAGAGAACTTGCCGCGTGCTTGAAAAATCCCAAAAAAGGCAACGGCTTTATCGAAACTGACGGCGGAATTGTCACGTGGCTTATCGGTCACGTATTGCAACAAGTTGAGCCTGCCGCTTATGACCCGAAATATAAATCGTGGCGCGCGGAGGATTTGCCGATTGTTCCCGAAAAATGGAAGCTTGAAGTCAATCCCGCGACGGAAAAACAGTTTCAAATCGTCAAGACGTTAATCGAGCGTGCAGACGAAATTATTCATGCCGGCGACCCGGATCGCGAAGGTCAACTGCTTGTCGACGAGGTGCTTGATTTTGTCGGAAACAGGCGACCCGTCAAAAGAATTTTGCTTAACGCCTTGGACGAGACGAGCATTCAACGCGCACTTGCCGACCTGCGAAAAAATTCCGAGTTTTTCAACCTAAAGCAGTCCGCACTTGCCCGCAGTCGAGCTGATTGGCTTATCGGCATGAATTTGTCGCGAGCATACACTTTGGCAGCGAGGCGTCACGGTTACGATTTAGTTTTGCCTGTCGGGCGCGTGAAAACTCCGACGCTTGCCTTGGTCGTCCGTCGTGAACGCGAGATTCAAAATTTCAAGCCCGTTGATTTTTATAACATTTGGGGAACGTTCGAGCACGTCAACGGAACTTTTGTCGCGAAATTTCAGCCGACGCGAATCAACAAAATGTACTACGACAGCGAAGAGAGACTTATCAGCAAGGAAAAGGCGGAAGAGTTGCTTGAAAAATTTTTGGACGAGCCGCACAACGCACAGCTTTATTCTCGCAAGACGACCGAGCGTAAAGAATCGCAACCGTTGCCGTTCTCACTGTCGAGTTTGCAAATTGCGGCGGGCAAAATGTTCGGTTATTCGCCGCAACAAGTTCTTGACGCCGCGCAGAATCTTTACGAGAAAAAATTGACGACTTATCCGCGCTCCGACTGTGAATATTTGCCGACCGCTCAATTTTCCGATGCACCGACGATTTTAAAACACCTTGCACGAATTGGCGACGAATCGTTGAAAAATTTGGCGACGCACGCTGACAACACAATCACGAGCCGCGCATGGGACGACAAAAAAATTTCTGCGCACCACGCCATCATTCCGACGCAAAAGCCGTTGACAATTCAACTGCCCATTGTCGAGCTAAACGTTTACAAACTTATCGCGAAAAATTACGCCGTGCAATTTTATCCGATCCACATTTACGACGAGACCGCCATCACCGTCCGCTACAAGATTGAAATTTTCAGCGCACGCGGCAAAGTCGTTAAGCAACTCGGTTGGCGAGAATTTTACGTTGCGCCGAAAGTCAAGGATTCCGACGAGGTTGAAGGTGTCCTTCCGCCAATGCAAACCGGTGACAGTCTCATCAGCAAGGGCGCGGAAATTAAACCGGGCAAGACGACTCCGCCAAAACGTTTCACGCCGTCAAGTCTCGTTCAGGGCATGAAAAACATTCACAACTACGTTAAGCGACCCGAATCGGTGAAGATGCTCCGCGATGTTTACGGCATTGGCACTGAGGCGACTCGCGCGACGATTATCGACGAACTCATTCAACGCGGCTTTCTGAAAGTCGTCAAGAAAAGTTTGCAACCGACGGAGCGCGCTTACCTTTTGATTGACGCGTTGCCCGACGAATTGACTTATCCCGACGAGACTGCCATTTGGGAAGACAAACTTCACTCGATGAGCAACGGCTACGGCGACCTGGAATTTTTTTTGGACAGGCAAGTTGATTTTACGGAGAAGCTCTGCGCGGCGGCGATGACTGCGAAATTTGCCGAACCGGAAAATATTTTCAAGTGTCCGACTTGCGACGGCGCATTGGTCAAACGTCACGGCAAGACAGGCGAATTTTGGGCTTGCACGAATTATCCCGACTGCAAAACGACGTTCGCAGATGACGACGGCAAACCGGATTTTGACGGAAAAATTCGTTCGGCTCGACTGCTAAAGGAAGGTGCTCCGAAATGTCCGACTTGCGGCGGCGCATTGGTCAAACGTCACGGCAAGAACGGCGACTTTTGGGGTTGCACGAATTATCCGAAGTGCCGCACGACTTTTGACGACAAGGACGACAAACCCGACTTTGACGGAAAAAAATTTCTCTACGCCCAAAATTTTAATCCCGCCGATTTTGAGCCGATAATTTCTTCCGCCGATTACAATTAAAATTAATCATAAGGAGTGAACGCCATGGACATTGCGCAAGTCAAAGAGGAATTGATTAGTCTGCGCAAGGAGATCAAACGCCACAACAAAAAATATTACGAACTCGACGCGCCCGAAATTTCCGACTACGAATACGATAAGCTGATGACGCGGCTGAAAGAATTAGAGGAGGCTTATCCCGAATTCATCACGCCGACATCACCGACGCAAACAGTTGGCGGCTCGGCAAAACGTGAGGCGGGCAAACTCGTCGCGCATGATGTGCCGATGTTGTCGTTGCAGGACGTGTTCAATCGCGCGGACGTGGAAAATTTTATCAACGACGCTGTCGAAAAGCTCGGCGATGTTGAATTCGTCGTTGAGGAGAAAATTGACGGGCTGTCAATGGCGTTGCGATACGTCGACGGAAAATTTATTCAAGCTGTCACACGCGGCGACGGAATTCATCAAGGCGAGGACGTCACGGAAAATGCGCGGGTCATTGATGACGTTGTTCAGCAGCTCGTCGACGCTCCGGCTTATCTTGAAATTCGCGGCGAAGTTTACATGACGCATAAAGACTTCACGGCGACAAATGAACGTCAAGAAAAACTCGGCTTGAAAATTTTCGCCAATCCCAGAAACTGCGCGGCGGGCACGTTGCGTCAACTCGACAGTCGAATTGTCCGTGAGCGGCGTTTGTCAATGTTCACGTTCAATCTGCAGAAAATTGACGGCATCGAACTTTCAAGCCACACCGACGCTTACGACTTCATGATTCGCAACGGAATTAAAATCATTCACGGCTACGCGGTCTGCAAAAATTTCGCCGAGGTTTGGCAGGCGATTGAAGACATCGGCAAGCGTCGTGAAAGTCTCGACTACGACATTGACGGCGCAGTTGTCAAGGTCAACGATTTTGCGCAACGTGAACTTTTGGGCGCGACGAGCAAATTTCCGCGTTGGGCTGTCGCTTACAAATATCCGCCGGACGAACGCGAGACGATTCTCCGTGACATTGAGCTTAGCGTTGGACGCACCGGACGCATTACGCCGACTGCGATTTTCGACGCGGTGAATTTGAACGGCACACGAGTTGAACGCGCGACTTTGCACAATCAAGACTTCATTGACGCGTTGGACATAAGAATTGGCGACACGATTCGCGTTTACAAGAGCGGCGAGATTATTCCGAGAGTGAGCGGCGTCGACAAATCAAAGCGTCCCGAAAATTCCGCACCATATAAAATTCCCGAAACTTGTCCCGTCTGCAGTCACAAGCTCGAACGCGAAGACAATGCCGCCGATTTTCGTTGCGTCAATCCGAATTGTCCCGCGCAGTTGGAAAATCATTTGCTGAATTTCGTCGGGCGCAACGCAATGGACATCAAAGGCTTGGGCGAAACGTCGATACCGAAACTCATCGCGGAAGGTTTTGTTCGCACCGTTGCCGACGTTTACAAATTGCGCAGTCGTCGTGATGAATTGCTCGCGAAAAAAATTTTTGGTCTCGTCAAAGCAACAGATAAAATTCTCGCGGCGATTGATGAGAGCAAAAAAAATCCGCCTGCACGATTGTTGACGGGACTGGGAATTTTCGGCGTGGGAAGTGCGGCGGCTCGCGACTTGATTCAACATTTCGGCGGGCTTGAAGAAATTTCTGGTGCGTCGATTGAACAGTTGCAACAAGTTCCCGACATTGGCGAGATCACTGCGCGGCACGTCAAAGATTTTTTCGACGACGCAGACAATCTAAAAATTCTTGAGGAGTTGAAAACCATGGGACTGACACTTGAAGGCGAGAAAAAAATTTTTGCTGACGATTCGCCGATTGCCGGAAAAATTTTCGTATTGACCGGGACGCTTGCAAATTACACGCGCGACGCGGCGTCGGCACTCATCATTGAACGCGGCGGCATTGTCAAAGGCTCGGTGAGCAAGAAAACCGATTACGTTATCGCGGGCGAAAAAGCCGGCTCCAAACTTACCAAAGCTCAAGAACTCGGCATAAAAATTTTGAGCGAAGAAGACTTCGAGAAACTTTTGGCGGAATAGACGTTGCGCGAAGGAGGAAATTTTTTGACGAATTTGGACGCGGAACTTTCTGCGATGATTGGCGACGACGGCATCAAAGTTCCGGGACTCGGCGTAATAATTTTCAGCGGCGGCAAAGAAATTTACGCAAAATTTCTCGGCAGGCGCACAATCGGCAACGATAAGCCCGTGACTCGTGACACGCGATTCAGAGTTGCCTCCGTGTCGAAGATGTTCACGATTTTTGCCGTCATGCAACTCGTTGAACGCGGGAAAATTTTTCTCGACGACGACGCCGGCGATTATCTGAACTTCCCGTTGCGCAATCCCGATTGTCCGCAAAAAAAAATTACCGTGCGAATGTTGGCAAGTCACACGTCATCAATTCGCGACGGAAAAATTTACAGCATCCCGCCGAATTTCAGCGTCGAAGAATTTTTCACGCCGCACGGAAAATTTTGGGAGAACGGTGCACATTTCGCGCCGCCGTCCGAAAAAATCGGCGAGTACTTCACTTACAGCAATTTGAATTACGGACTGCTCGGCACAATCGTTGAGGCTGTGACCGGGCAGCGTTTTGATTTGTGGCAGAAAGAAAATCTTTTCCGTCCGCTCGACATCAACGCCGATTATTTGCCCGGAAATTTTTCTCCGCGCGAATTTGAATTGCTCGGCACCGTTTATCAGAAAAAAAATTCTTCGGGCATTTGGAATGAGTTTGGCGCATGGTTCGGCAAAGTCGACGCTTACGACGTTCAACCGCCGCGAGATACTGTTCAGCTGCAAAATCCCTACGCCGAAAATTTTCAAGCAATTTACAGCGTCAAGGGTTATCATGCGGGCACTAACGCGACGATTTTTTCTCCGCAAGGCGGTTTGAGAATTTCGTTTGAGGAATTGTCGCACGCGTTGGAAATGATGATGAACGGAGGAATTTATCGCGGACGCAAAATTTTAAGTCGCGACTCGTTGGAGGTGATGTTCACGCCGAATTGGATTTACAATCCGCAAAAGTCAAACGGTCGTCCATACGGCGGCGCAATTCTCAATTACGGTTTGGGCACTTACAAAATCGACGGCAAAAGCAGTGCGCGAGTTTGTCGCAGTCGCACGGTTAATCTTGTCGGACATACGGGCGCGGCGTTCGGAATGTTGTCAGGAATTTTTTTCCAACCCGAAACTCGAAACGGCTTTGTCTACATGATGAACGGCACGGCGATTGAGGAAGACGTTGACCCGCGAAGTTGCGGCGAGTTCAGCGCGAATTACATTTGGGAAGAAAAAATTATGGACGCAATTTGTCGCGTGCTGTAGAAAAAAATCGTTGCCTCACTTGAAGGATTTGCCCGTCAAAATATCGAACACTGAAAAAAATTTTTCAACAAAGGCGGTGGAGATGATGGCGGGAAACGAAGTTGAATTGGAGGACGTGGAAATTTATCTGGAAGAAGTGCGGCGAATACCACTTTTGAGCGCGCAAGAATTTCACACGCTCTTACTTCGTGCGGCGGACGGCGACGAGGACGCTCAACTGGAATTGGTCAACGCGAATTTGCGGCTCGTAGTGAACATTGCTCGCAAATACATCGGGCACGGCGTGGCGTTCTCTGATCTGATTCAAGAAGGCAATATCGGACTTATGAAGGCGGTTAAAAAATTCAGCACGAAAGGCACCGCCACATTTATCGAATACGCCGAGGAATGCATTGAAAAGGCTATCGTCCGCGGACTTCGCGAAATGGAACAATCCGCGCAAGTTTCGTTGGACACGCCCGTTGACGAGAGAACTTATAACGATAACGATAAATTTGCCGTCGAAGGTGATTTTGTCGAGGGAATGACGCTTATCGACTTCGTGGCTGACAATAAGACGCCGACGCATTTCGATCGCGTGAATCGTTTGCAAATGCGTGAACTCCTGCGCGAAGTTCTCAATACATTGACGCCGCCGGAGAAAAAAGTTTTGTCGCTTAGATTCGGTTTGGAAGACGGCAGAATTCGGACGCTTGACGAGGTCGCGAGGATTTTCAAAGTCAGTGGCGGAACCGTTCAAACCGTCGAATCAAAAGCACTTTTGAAATTGCGCAACCCTGTATATTCCGTCAAGCTCCGAGAATTTTATTGAGGCGAATCATCGGCGACAAAACTCATTTGAATTCGCGCAACCCTGCACTTTCCGCAAAGTTCAGAGAATTTTATTGAGGCGAATCATCGGCGACAAAACTCATTTGAATTCGCGCAACCCTGCACGTTCCGCAAAAATTAATAACTTCTATTAAAGCTGTTTATGGCTAAGATAAACGCTTGAAAAAAAAATGAAAAAGTCTTTGCATTTTATTAAAGCCTGTGCTAGAATGGGCGTGCTTATAAAGCAAACCACTTATCGGAAGGGCGATTGTTTATGATAGTTATGGACTGGATAAAAAAGCTCACGGACATCATCATGCCGCTTGAGCCTGTGACTGAAGAGGAAGAAGACGTTAAGGAAACTAAAAAAGCTGAAGCAAAAACCGTCGAGGCAAAACCGGAACAGATTCAACAAGCAAATCAACCGGCAATGCAATCTTCGGCACAAACTTTTCGCGCGGAAAAACATGCGGCGGCAGGTGCGGGTTTCGGCAACGGCACAATGAGTTTCACGCGCAACGGCGGCATGGTCAGCACGGCAGAGAACGGCGTCACGAGTATGGGCGGCGTCCGCTACGAAGCTTACAGTTCCGAAGCGTCAGTGCGTCCTAGTCTTGCCGTCGTCAAAACGCCCCAGCTTACCATGAAAATTTATACGCCGACCAAATTTGATGAGCAAGTTCAACACATTGCCGACGACCTTATCAAGAAAAATGCGGTCATCGTAAATTTTGAAGGCGTCGACGAAATTGGACAGCAACGAATCGGAGACTTCATCATCGGTGCTGTTTATATGATTAACGGCAAAGCGGAGCAAATTTCAAATAGAATTGTTCTCTACGTTCCCAACGGAATTGAATCCGAACACGCGGCAAGCTCAATGTCTTCAATGCGGCGTTATAATTGAGAGGCGAGATTATAGTTAATCGATAAACAAAAATCGGGCGACTCAACCGAGTTGCCCGTAATTTTTTTGCTGTTAATGGCGAATCACATCGGAGGCCCGCCCATGCGACGACCGCCGCCCATTCCGCCGCCCTGCGTAGTTGTCTTCTTTGTGTCAGCCTCGTAAGTCGTGGAAACGTCATCGCCGGGATTCAATGCGCCGTCAACGACTTCAACAAATTCTTCGCCGTAAAGTCCGACCGTGATATAAACTTTTTCCGCGACTTCAACGCCTTTGGGATCTTTGGTGATTCGCTCGACGTAAGAGCCTTGAGCATCGGTTTTGAGCGCGGAAATCGGCACGCACAATGCGCCTTGAACTTGTCCGACGATAATGTTAAGACGCGCGGTCATTGCCGGCAACAAAAGATTTTCGTTATCGGGCGCGCTGAAGGTCACGTAGTAATAAATGACGGCGTTGCTTGATGAACTGCTCGACGACGAGGAGCTGCTCGTGTCCCACGAATTGTTTGTATCGGTCTGTGAAATTTTCATGACGTAAGCATCAAAAGTTTTATCGGGATAAGCGTCGACGGTAAAATTTGCGCGTTCACCGACTTTAACGGAGCCGATGTCAGTCTCGTCGACTTTCGCCTTAACGAGCTTTTCGCTAAGGTCAGCAATGCGCATTATGACGGTTGGATTCGTGGAGCCTTGCACCGCCATTGTACCGGGAGTTTTCGGTTCGCCGACGACAACGCCATCCATCGGCGCAGTGATGACGGTCTGATTAACGTCGTCCTCGGCAAGTTCGACTGCAGATTTCGCGCGGTCAAATTCGTATTGAGCGTCCTGCAATTCTTCTTGAGACTTCGCGCCGATTTTGTAAAGTTTTTCCGTCCGCTCAAGTTTCTGTCGTGCATTTGTCAACGTGAAATTTGCTTGGTCGAGTTTGGCTTGAAAGTCTTTGCCGTCCAAAATCGCGACGACTTGCCCGGCAGTGACGCGGTCATTTTCCTCAACGAGAATTTCTTTGATTCGCGCGGTGACTTTGCCGCTGACTTCGACGCTTTCGCGCGGTTGAATCGTTCCCGTCGCTGAAACGGTTTTTGTCAAATCCATGCGAATGACTTTGGCGGTCTCGTAAGTTTTGGCGGTCTGACTTTCAACTGATTCGCTGTAAAATTTGTAGCCGCCTGCCGCGCCGATTAGCAGCGTCAATACGATTAAAACTTTCCACTTCATAAAAACAAGCTCCTTGAAAATTTTCGTGCGGTCAATGAAAAATTTCCGCCGTCCTGTTGAAATGCGTTAGAACTTCGCGCATATCTTCGGGCAATCGCGCGGTGCATTCGGCAATGAATTCGTCGGGAATTTCATAAAAAGCCTCGGCAACACTGCCTGCAATCGCCGCGAGAGTGTCCGAATCTCCGCCGAGTGACACGGCATTTCTTATCGCGTCTTCAAAATTTGTCGACTCAAGAAAAGATATTAACGCTTCGGGCACGGAACCTTCGCAGGCGACGATTGGATAATAAATCGGGCGAATTTCGTCGAGTGTCCGCGACAAATCGTAACCGAATTCATTTTCAACGTAAGATTTAATTTCAGCCTTTGATGCGCCGTTGCGTGAGAGAAATATTGCGCTTGCCACGGACTCGGCACCGCGAATTCCTTCGGGCGTGTTATGAGAAACTTCCGCCGTAAAACGTGCAACTTGCCGCGTGCGTTCAATGGTATCGAATCGCCAACCGACTGCGGAAACTCTCATCGCCGAGCCGTTGGAACTTTTATTATAAGGTTTCGGATCGTCCTGCATGAGCCACTGCTTAAACGATCTGCTGTAGCCGACGTGCAAATATTTTCTGCCTAAACGTTGCATTGAGCGAATCACGGCGGTTTTAATTTGATTTTCATCGGCGGCGGTGCCAAGGTCAAGCAATGCATCGGCAATGGCAACGGTTAAAGTCGTGTCGTCGGTGAATCGGCAAGCTTCACTGAAGAACGGAAAATTTTTCGTCTTAATCGCGCGAAATTTGCCCTCGTAGGGTGAGCCGACCATATCGCCGATAATCGCGCCGTAAAGTGCCGTCCGCATAAAATCAGCTCCTTAAGTCCTGCTCAAAGCTTTAAGCGTGTTGCCGGTCGCGTGAGCAAGATCAACGCTGTAGCGAATCACGTCGTAATGTGCGCTGACGTTATTTTTCTTTGCAGTCGACAGAGCAAGCTCGGCGTCGAGAATGTCAAGTATAATTCCCTCGCCGGCGTTGTAGCGTTCCGTGGCAATGAAACGTTCCTCTTCGGCAAGTTCAACGGCGCGTTGCGTGGTCGTCAAGCGTAAGAGTGCGATTTTCAAATTTTTATGTGCCGTAACAACTTCCTCGTGAATGCTGTCGAGATCGGACTTCATTTCGAGTTTGAGCTGTTCGACTTCAACTTTTGCCGAATCGACTTCCGCGCGAGTAACTCCGCTGTCAAAAATGCTCCACGATGCCGAAATGCCTGCCGAAGCGTCGGGAGTGACATGCCAACGACGTGACGCCGCGCTGAAATCGGTGCCGACGTTCGCATTGACATTCGGCAACCAACCCGACTTTGCGCTCGTAACTCTCAATTCGCCCTGCTCAATTCTTAAAGCGTCCGCCTTCAAGTCGAAACGATTTTCTTCTGCCTCCGCCAAATATTTTTCAATGTCTTCAAGCTCAAGGTGCGTATCGAAATCTTCAACGTCAAGGCTCGCGATTGAATCGATTGACATCAACGTTGCCAAATTTGTCAGCGCGACTTCGTAGGCGGCGTGGGACTTTGCGGCGTCCTGCAATGCGTTGCTCGTCTCGACTTGTGCGCGAATCAAATCGATTTTCGCCTTAGCTCCTGCCTCGAATTGTGCGGCGATCATTCGTTCGTGCTCGGAAAGATTTTTCTCGTGCTCCATGTCGACTTGCGACGTTGCCCAATCTTCCAGCGCGTTGACGTAAGCTCTAATCACGTTGTAAATCAAATCGTCCTGCGACTGTGCGAAATCCAACCTTGCGACGGTGATACCCAGTTCAGCGGATTTTATCGCCGATTCAAGACGTTTGCCCGTGTACAGCGGAATTGACGCACTTAAACCTGTTGATGCCCGTTCCGATTCGTCGACGCCTTCACTTTTGGATATGTTCATTGAGCCCGATGCGTTAATTGAGACGCCCTTTTGTCCCCGCGCAGATTTCAGCGACTCTTCAGCGATTTGAATTGATCGTTCCGTTCGTTGCAGGTTTGGATTGTTCGCCAGTGCCGTTTGAACTGCCTCTTGCACCGGCAACGCTTGCGCGGGCGTCGTCAACAGCAACGTCGTTAGGATTGTCGTTAAAAATTTTTTCATGTTGATTCTCCTTGACAAGCGGTCTATCTTTAGCCAAGTTTATGACTTCGTCGGCAGTCATGGTTGATGACTCCGAATTTTTTTCAGCGGGCGATGATTTTTTGTCGGGTTCATCGGGTTCATTTAATGTGGCGGAAAGTGCCGCCTGTGCCTTACGAAATTCGCGCAAACCTTTGCCCAATGCCCGCCCGACTTCCGGCAATTTGCCGGGTCCGAAGACAATCAGCGCGACGATTAAAATTACGATGAATTCTCCTGCGCCTATTCCAAACATTTCAATCACTCCAAAGATTTTTCAGCGGCATTATATCACACGCTCAACGTTATTCAAATATTTTTCATAAAAAATTCTGCGGCTTGTCGTGGAAATGTAAAAGCCCCGGAAAATTTCCGAGGCTCTTACTTATGAAGCCGACTGTCAGACTCGAACTGACGACCTGCGCATTACGAATGCGCTGCTCTACCAACTGAGCTAAGTCGGCGAATCAATTCAACGCGCCAATTTATATCACAATCTTTGCTGACTGTCAAGCGCGAAAGACTTTTTCTACCCCCTTGCCTTGACAATCGCGGCGCAGGCAGTGTAGACTTGCACGCAGTGATTCGCTAAAAAATTTTGGAGACAAGTCTGATAATGTTCAATTACCCGCTCGACGTGATTATGGTTCCGATTCAAGCCGTGCTGTTTATTTTCACGTTCTATCTTTGTCTAATCGGCTTCTTTGGAATGTGGCGACGCAAGGAGAAAAAAATCACGACTCCGCAAAAAAAATTCGCCGTGATAGTTGCCGCTCACAATGAAAGCGCGGTTGTCGGTCAATTAATCGAAAACTTGAAGTCGCTCGATTATCCCGACGCGCTCTATGATATTTTTGTCATTGCCGACAACTGCACCGACAACACCGCCGAAATTGCCGCGCAAGCCGGAGCGATTGTCTGCCGCCGAATTGACGAAACTAAAAAGTCAAAAGGTTTCGCGCTCGAATGGATGTTTGAACGGCTGTTTGAAATGGAGACTCGCGGGCAGATTTATGACGCCGTGGCGATTTTCGACGCCGATAATCTCGTGCACCCGAAATTTTTGGCGGAAATGAACAATCGGCTTTGCAAGGGCGACAAAATCATTCAAGGCTTCCTCGACGCGAAAAATCCTTACGATACGTGGGTCAGCGGCACGTTCGCGATTGCTTTTTGGGTTATCGATTACGTCAGCCACCTTGCCAAAACAAATATCGGACTTTCGGCAGTTCTCGGCGGAACCGGCATGTGCATAACCATTGACGTTTTGAAGAAATACGGTTGGCGCGCGACGTGTTTGACGGAAGACATGGAATTTACAATGAAATCGCTCGCCGAAGGTTTGAAGACAACTTGGGCGCACGATGCCATTGTTTACGACGAAAAGCCGTTGACGTTTGCTCAATCTTGGACGCAAAGAAAACGTTGGGCGCAGGGACAATTCGACGTGGCACACCGCTTTATCCCGAAAATGTTGCGCGAAGGTCTCCGCCGAAAAGATATTCGTATGCTCGACGGTTGCCTGTATCTTCTTCAGCCGCATTTCCTGATGTTGTCGTCATTCTTCTTCCTGATGAGCTACATTCAAATTTTCGTCGGCACGCTCTACACAAATATTTACGCCGTGTTGCCGTCACAAATTCTGATGGTGATAATGATCGCGCAATACGTCCTGCCGATGATCATTCTCGTCAAAGTCCGCGCCAAGCTCAAATCGTGGTGGTATCTGCTGTTTTATCCGCTGTTCATTTATTCATGGATACCGATAATTTTTTTGGGATTCATTCACCGCAACGAGCACGAGTGGGCACACACTCAACACACGCGTTCCATGAGTTACGATGACTTTGTAAAGAAACGCACGTACTAAAAAAGCTCCGATGATGTTCGGAGCTTTTTTGTTTGCCGGAAATGTTTGGTCAATCGTCAATCTCGGCGGCTTCAACGGCGTCTTCCGGTTCCGCCAAACCGAAAATGACTTTTATTAACGAGTTGCCGTATTTGCCAACCATCATCAAGCTGATTATAACCGCGAAGTCGATTTGCTCGTAAGTGGGCGGCGCGAATTCTTTTCTGCCGCAGAAAATCGGCACGCGGTAAGAAATTTCTCCGTCGCGGTAATCAAAATCGAAGTTGCCAATCATCAAGCCGTAATTCGCCCGATGAAGAAATTCGCCGACTTTAACAAGATCGTCCTCTTCGGCACTTATCGGCAACAACGATTTGATGATGAGCCTGTCCTTGTGTGCGTGAAAAAATACCGTGACGTGCCCGAATTTTGATTCGACACCGAAGACAGCTTTAGCCACATTCCGCTCATCAAATGGTTCATGTTTTATCTCGTCGCGTTTAAAATAATTTTCTACTGCCTCGCGAATTTCCGCAAGCGTGTCGCGTTTCTCATCAACAGAATTTTCCATAAAAATCGCCTCCTTCGCAATGATAGGATTCTATAGCATTGACGTAAAATTTTCAAGCGCGAATTGACCGGTGCAACGTGATTTGCCGGCAAGTGCATGTATAATTTGCGGGAGGTGATTCAAATGAAGATTGAACACGTTGCGCTGTATGTCAACGATTTGGAGCGGGCGCGGAAATTTTTTATCAAATATTTCGGCGCGAAGTCGAACGACGGTTATCACAATCCCGTGAAAAAATTTCGCTCGTACTTTTTGACTTTTGACGACGGCTCGCGTTTGGAGCTGATGAACAAAGTCGAAATGGACGATGCGCCCAAGACTCTCAATCGCACGGGATTTATTCACATTGCCTTGAGTGTCGGCAGTAAAACCAAAGTCGATGAGTTGACGGCGAAACTTCGGGCTGACGGCTTTAAAATTATCGGCGAACCGCGCACGACAGGCGACGGCTATTACGAGAGTTGCATTGTTGACGCGGAAGGCAACCAAATTGAATTGACCGAATAAATTTTTCTGCGCATAAAAAATATCCCGCCGGTTGCGACGGGATTTTTTGTTGTTCAAGGATTTTCTCTGGTTATCAAAATTTTTTCGACGCGCACGCCGTCCATAGCCTTGACTTTGAATCGGAAGCCGTTCCACTCGCAAACCTCGCCGACTTTGGGAATGTAGCCGAATCGTGAAGTCAAAAAGCCGCCCATCGTTTGAAAGTGATCGTGTTCTTCGTCGGGCAAGGTCTCAATGTTGAAACGTTCCTTGAATTCGTCAATGTCGCAAAGTCCGTCGACAGTCCAGGAATTGTCCTTGTTGCGCGTGAATTGCTGATCAACTTCCTCGTCGCCGGCGGTGTCGACAATTTCGCTGACAATGTCGTCAAGCGTGATGAAACCGATAACGCCGCCGTATTCGTCATTGACCATCGCCTCGGTAATGCCGCTTGAACGAAACTTTTCGACAATGCGGAACGCCTCCATTGTGCGCGGAACGTAGCTCGCCTTTCTGACCAGCGCGGACAAATCGATATTGCGACCGTCTTTTAGCACGGCGTCAAGCAAATCTTTGGCGTAAATCAAGCCGCGACAATCGTCGAGACTGCCGACTCCGACGGGAAAAATTGTATACGGGCTGTCTTGCACAATCTGCAAATTTTTTTCCAAATCGTCGTCAAGGTCAAGCCAAATCAGCATAACTCGCGGCGTCATCAAAGAATAAGCGGTCTCGTCGCCGATGTCAAAAATCCTGTCGACCATTTCCTGTTCGGACTTTTCAATCGTGCCGTCCTCGGTGCCCTGCTCAATCAAATCTAAAACTTCGTCTTCGGTGACGGCGTCATTTTTGGAAGAATTCATGCCGAAAATAAATCCGACTCCGCCCGCGATTGTAGTCAGCAAACTCACGAAAGGATTCATCAGCGCGACAATAATGCGGAACGTTTTGTAATGATTGAGCAGAAAATTTTCCGGCTCACGTTTGGCGGCTTGCTTAGGCAAAAATTCTCCGAACAGCAAAAAAATAAACGTTGTGCCTACCAATGCGACGACTGCCGAAATTATTTCCGACTGCTCGAAAAAATTTATCTGCGCGGCGATTGTCGGGATTGTCAAGATTGCGCAGACGCCCGCCAAAATTCCCGTGCAAGTAATGCCGATTTGCGCCACGGACAACGGTGCAGGTGCATCCAACATTTTCAAAACTGCCGCAGCGTTTGCGTCGCCGTCCTCCGAAAGTTTTTCAAGTCGCCCGCGATGACATTCAATCAGTGCGGTTTCAATCAGCGAAAAGTAGCCGCTCACTGTCGCCAAAAGAATTATCAGCACGGGCGCGATTAGTCCTGTTTCCAAAAAATCAACACCTCATTTTTCAGCTTTAAGCTTTTAGGAATTGTCCCTTAAAGCTTAAAGCTCAAACCTCAAAGCTTATCAACCCAACGCAATGCGCGCGTATTCGTCGAGCATGTCAAAGAAATTCATATGACCGCGCTCTTTAGCCTTCGACTTGCCGATTGTTTTAATCGTCGCCGCGTAAATTATCGATTCGACACTGCCGGGCACCAAATTTTCCCAATTCTGATAGTCGTAAGCGCGTTCGTTAACTGTATTCTGCGGACGACCGAAAACTTCCAGCTCGCAGAGAAATTGGATCTGCTTCGTTTTCGGGCGCAGATAATAATGCTCCAAAACGTAAGCTTGCCTGCGCAAAACTTTCAAGTCTTCGGGCGAATATTGATAGCCTCTCTCGCGTGCAAGGTCAATCTCCGCTCTGAAGTTGTCCGCGCCGTAAGCCGCCATGTTGCTGTCCAAAGCCTTCGGTTGCCGCTCAACCATGCGAATCCACACGTCTGCAATATACTCGCTCGACGAATAGGGCATCTTCTTCCACTGCACGGAGCTTTTGTCAAGATAGTAAGTGTAAGTCTCGTCGACTGCCAACTTGATGAATCGCGGCTTTAAAGTTTCCAAATCTTCTTGCGGCTCGTAATAGGCGTCGCGCACAATTTGTCTCGTCGGTTCGGCAGGTTTGTATGGTTCATCAACGGTTTTCTGATTGCCCGCGATTTCTGACGGCGACTTGAACGGTTGATCTGTTTCCACGGGCGGCTTGACGTTTGGCTTTTCGACGGGCTGTTGCGGCGGCAGATTGTTCGGCGGTTTATTTTCCGGCGGCGATTTTGATTCAGGTGCCTTTGAATTTTCCGGCGGTTTATCTTTCGGCTTGGCTTTAGGTTTTGGCGGCAATTCTTTTTTTGGCGCGGGCTTATCGATTTTCTTTTGAGCAGGCGTCTCGTTGTCGAATTCTCCGCCGAAGATAACAACGTCTTCTTCTGCTGAAACTTGCGGCGAATTCATCAGCAACGCGAGAACCGCCGCTCCCGTGATAAATTTTTTTCTCACGCTAATTCCTCATTCCCAATTTTATGTTTCTGATAAAACTTTCACGACGCGGGCAACGTGACGTTGCATCCAATGTGTTTGCTTTGCAACTGTCCAACAATTTTCACAGCGGTTGCTTATTCGGCAAACCGGCTCGCCGCGGAAATTTCGCAGACGTTGGCTTAAGTTTGTCGACGTAAATCACTGCCCGCGAATCGTCTAGTGTCGGCAATTTCACTTCACGCACGATGATTTTTCCGCCGCCCAAAATTTTTATCGCTGACCGTGCCTCGTCGAGTTCTTCACGGAAATTTTTGCCTTTGAGCGCGATGAATCTTCCGCCGACTTTCACGAACGGCAAACAATATTCCGATAAGACGTTCAAGCGTGCGACGGCTCTTGATGTCGCGATGTCGAATTGTTCGCGGAAAATTTTTTGTCGCGCCAAATCCTCTGCTCGTCCGTGAAAAATTTCCACATCGTCAAGTTCAAGCTCCGTCACGACACGTTTCAAAAAGTCGACGCGTTTTGCCAATGAATCAATCAGACACAGCATAAGTTGCGGGCAGAAAATTTTCAACGGTATTGCCGGGAAACCTGCGCCTGTTCCAACGTCGACGAGTCGTTCATTGCCGCGAAAAATTTTTTTGTCCCACGCGCTCAACGAATCGATTACGTGTTTGATTGCGAATTCGTGCGGCTCGGTTATCGTCGTCAAATTCATCACGCGGTTTTGTTCAATGACCAGCCGATAAAATTTGTCAAACGCCTCAAGTTGCGCGTCGGAAAGTTCAAGCCCGAAGATTTTTGTTGCCGTTGCCAATTCGCCGCTGAACATTCAAATCATCTCCGCGAATATTTTAGCCGCCGTTGCCCGACTTTGCAAGCGTTTCAAGCCACACGAGCAACACGGAAATATCAGCAGGTGACACACCGGAAATTCTCGACGCCTGACCGATTGAACGCGGACGAATCTCTGAAAGTTTTTCTCGTGCCTCGACACGCAAATTTTTCAGCGCGTGATAATCGACGTTTGCGGGAATGATTTTGTCTTCAAGCCTGTCCAACTTCGCGGCAAGTTCAGCCTGCTTTTTGATGTAGCCTTCGTAGAAAAAACTTATCTCGACCTGCGCGGCGGCATCGGCGGAAATTTCGGGCAAGTCGAATGCAACGCGGAGTTTGTCGTAAGTGACATTCGGTCGGCGCAAAAGTTCGGCAAGCGGCATCGCGTTATGAATCTCGCCACAATCAAGAGCGGATAATTTTTCCTTGACTTCGGTTGACGGCGTGAGCTTAATCGCGTTGAGTCGTTGAGTTGCCGATAAAATTTCGTCGCGCTTGGTCTCGAAAATTTTTTGACGTTCGGCAGAAGCAAGACCGATTCTGATCGCGTGCGGCGTCAATCTCAAGTCGGCGTTGTCTTGTCGGAGCAAAAGTCGATATTCGGCGCGTGAAGTCATCATGCGATAAGGTTCATTGGTGCCCTTCGTGACGAGATCATCAATCAGCACGCCGATATAACCTTCCGAGCGTTTCAGAATCAACGGCGCAGAATTTTTGACGTAAGCCGCCGCATTAATGCCCGCGATTAAACCTTGAGCCGCCGCTTCTTCGTAGCCGCTGGTTCCGTTCGATTGTCCTGCCGAGAAAAATCCCGCGACAGTTTTAAATTCCAACGTCGATTTGAGTTGCAACGGGTCGAGGCAGTCGTATTCAATCGCGTAGCCCGGTCGCATGATTTTTGCGCGTTCAAGTCCCGGTATCGTGCGAAGGAATTCGATTTGCACGTCCATAGGCATTGAAGTCGACATTCCTTGCACGTAAAATTCCTGCGTGTTCAAACCTTCCGGCTCCAGGAAAAGTTGATGGCGTTCCTTGTCGGGAAAGCGGATAATTTTTGATTCGATTGACGGACAATAGCGCGGGCCGATGCCTTCGATGATTCCGTTAGCCATTGGTGCGCGGTGCAGGTTGCGTCGTAAAATTTCGTGCGTTCGTTCGTTCGTGTAAGTCAGATAGCAATTCACGCGATTAATCGGCGGTGTGCGTGTCATGAACGAAAAATTTTGCGCAGGCTCGTCGCCGCGTTGAAGTTCCATTTTGTCAAAGTCAATCGTGCGTCCGTCGACACGTGCAGGAGTTCCGGTCTTGAAACGCATGAGTTTGACGCCGAGACTTTTGAGCGAATCGGAAAGTTTAATCGCCGCGCGTTGACCGTTCGGGCCGCCGTCGAAGATACTTTCGCCGATGATGATTCGTCCGCTTAGATAAGTGCCGCTCGCCAAAATCACCGCGTCCGCCAAAAAAGTTTCACCCGTTTCCGCGCTGACACCGACGATTTTGTTTTGCTCAACCAAAATTTTTTCGATAAGCAGCTGTTTCAAGTCGAGGTTGTCGACGTTCTCGCAAGTGCGTTTCATCACGGCTTGATAAATTTTTTTGTCGGCTTGAGCGCGTAAAGCTCTGACTGCCGGACCTTTGCCGGTGTTTAGCGTGCGGAATTGAATGCAAGTTTCGTCGGCAGCAATGCCCATTTGTCCGCCCAATGCGTCGACTTCGCGCACAAGGTGACCTTTTGCCGGGCCGCCGATTGACGGATTGCAAGGCATCATTGCCAAATTTTCCAGCGACAACGTTGTCAACAGAGTTTTGCAGCCCAGCCGCGCAGATGCCAATGCCGCTTCAATGCCCGCGTGTCCCGCGCCGATAACTATCACGTCGTATTTTTCGGCTATAAACAAATTTTTTCCTCCCGTTGTAAGTGATTAGGTGCTGTTGGTAAATTGCATTTAGCTCGTTGTTGTTTTAATTTTTTTTAGGATCTACTTTTTCTTTGCTGAAAATCCCTGTGCGCCGGGTTTCAGCTTCTTTCAATGTGACTTTACCAATACGCTCTAAATTTTCTCGAAAGATTTTTCTGCCGCGTCAATCGTTCGCGAAATATCCTCGTCGCTGTGAACTGCCGACATAAAAAGCGTCTCGAATTGTGACGGCGCAAGATAAATTCCCTGCTCAAACATCGACGCGAAAAATTTCTTGAACAGTGTTTGATTCGCGGCGGCTGATTCGTTGTAATTGGTGACTTCCTTCGCGCTGAAAAATATCCCGAACATTGAGCCTGCTTGCGGCGTCTGAATCGCAACGTTCGACTTGAGTGCGGCAGATTTGATACCGTCAACGAGCTTTGAAGTCTGCGCAATTATTTTCGGCGTCAAATTCTCTTCCAATAAAATCGTCAACGTCTCGATACCGGCAGTCATCGCCAAAGGATTTCCGCTCAAAGTTCCCGCCTGATAAATTTTTCCGTCGGGCGAAACGTTGCGCATGATGTCTTCGCGACCGCCGTAAGCCGCGCATGGAAGTCCGCCGCCGATAATTTTTCCTAAGCAAGTCAAATCGGGCGTGACGTGATATTTTTCCTGCGCACCGCCGAGCGAAACTCTGAATCCGCACATGACCTCATCGAAAATCAACAGCGCACCGAATTTTTTTGTAACGTCACGAAGTCCGCGCAGATAATTTTCTTTCGGCAGAACGAGTCCCATATTTCCCGCGACAGGCTCAACGATTATCGCCGCAATTTCTTCGCCGCATTGAGCAAAAATTTTTTCGACAGCGTTTAAATCGTTGTAAGGCAGAGTGATTGTATCTTGAGCAGTGCCGCGAGTGACGCCGGGACTTGACGGTTCGCCAAACGTCGCCGCGCCGCTTCCCGCCTTAACAAGCAATGAATCGCTGTGCCCGTGATAGCAGCCGATGAACTTCAAAATCTTTTCGCGCCCGGTAAATCCTCTGGCAACACGTAACGCGCTCATTGTGGCTTCAGTGCCTGAATTGACCATGCGCATGACTTCCATTGACGGAAAAATTTTGTTGACGATTTGAGCAAGCCGCGTCTCCAATTCAGTCGGCGCACCGTAGCTTGTGCCGCGTTCAACGGCAGATTTGAGCGCGTCGACAATTCGCGGGTGAGCGTGTCCCAAAATCAAAGGTCCCCACGAGCCTACGAAGTCAATGTATTCGTTGCCGTCGATGTCGAAAATGTGACTGCCCTTGCCATGCGAAATGAACGGCGGATTTGAATCGACGCTTGAAAATGAACGCACGGGACTGTTGACGCCGCCGGGCATGAAACGTTTCGCCTCGTTGAAAGCGGCTAAAGATTTATTCAAGTTCACGTTACGACCTCCAAAATTTTTTCTGATTATAACACGACGCAACGAAAAAATCCCCCGCAACATTACGGAGGATTTTTTTATCGAACACCCTGCGCGGGCTGATTGAGTTTACTGGAGCAAACTGATAACCGACGAGCTTGACTGGTTGGCTTGCGCGAGCATGGCTTGAGCCGCCTGCATTAAGACGTTGTTCTTTGTGAATTCGGTCATTTCCTTTGCCATGTCAGCGTCGCGAATCGTGGACTCTGCCGCCTGAACATTTTCGCTGGACGTGGTGAGATTCGTTTGCGTGTATTCGAGTCGCTGTTGAACTGCGCCGATTGACGTTGATTGATCAAGAGCCATCTCCAACGCGTTGTCAAAGACGTTTATCGCGGCGTTGGCATTGTCTTTTGTCGTAACTTGAATTCTTTTGCCGTCGTTACCTTTCAAGCCGAGAGCATGAGCACGCATGTCCGTCAAGGCGACTTTGATGGCGACGTTTGCCTCCGAGCCGATTTGGAATGTCAACGAACCGTCCTGTGCGGTTTTGTTTTCTGCACGCTGAAAGAGTTTGAATTCGAGCTTTGAGTTTGCCGACTTCTTAACATTGCCTTCCGAGTCTAAAATGTTGATGGTATATCCGAAAAGTTGATTATTTGTCTTTACCCTGACATCATCTACTCTTGCGCTCACCCAAGCGTGATAGTTGTCGTCTGGTGAAGTAACCTCAATACCAAATTTATCTTTGCGACCAGTTAATTGAGCAAATGATTCTATGTCACCTGTACCATTAGCATAACCAGCTCTCATAAGAGAGGCTAAGGTCATGCTACCAACTTGTCCGCTAGACGATGTGGTCTCGCCATTAATAACCCAAGAAACTTGCCAATAATCTGTTTTTTTGAATCTCAAGCGAATCACCGTTGCGATCCTTGAGATCAGTGACTGCACCACCTAAAACATTGCCTACGTCTAAATCATAGTTAATGAACATAGATTTCGTTGATTGAACTGCATGATTTCTCGTGCCGTTTATGAGATATTTGCCATTGAATTGAACGAGTGCATTGTCGTCAATTTGGTCGATGAACTGGTCGACTTCCTTTTGAATTGTTGCGCGGTCTTCGTCAGTGTTAGAATCGTTGGCGGCGTTGATTGCCTTTTCCTTCAATGCACGCAAAATTTCAACGGTGTTGTCGACGGCACCGCCTGCAGTCTTCATGAGCGCGGCGTCGTTTTGAGCGTTCTGATTCGCCTGGTCAAGAGCACGGATTCTCACGCGCATACGTTCACTGATTGAATAGCCGGACGCGTCGTCATCTGCACTGTTGATTTTCATGCCGCTCGACGTTTTCGCCAAACTTTTGCTCTGCGCTTTGGAGTTTTTGTTGAGCGTGTTTGTCGTGCGAACCGCGCCCAAGTTGTTTTTAACTACCATAGCCATGGTCAATTCCTCCTTGATGTGTCCCGAAAAATCCCGGCGGACATTCCTATTGCCGCCAACAAACGAGCCGACCCGTTATCCCGACCGTCGTCGAGAGTGCGCCTCGCACGCGTGATGAGTTCGTGGGAATGGAACTCACAATTATCTGCAAAAATTTTAGCAAAAAGTACTTGACACGTCAATTAAAAAGTGCGGAAAATTCAACTTGTCATACGTTTGGCTAAAGCGGCGGCTTCCATCGAAAGATTTTGCGCCTGATGAATTTTGTCTTCCGCAGATTTAATCGTCAACGCGTTATTGTCGTCAAGCCACTTGACATAATCCTGCGCGGCGTCAATCCACAAGTCGCAAATTTTTATGTAGATGTTGTGCAAATGCAAAGCGTCTTTGGGCACGTGCAGATTAAAAAGTTCCTGCTTGCGAGTTTCCCAATCCTGCTTGAAACTTCCGCTGAAAAGTTCCTTCAAGTCCGCGCGAGTCTTGTCCTGTCCCAAAGTTCCGATTGAAAGAATCGTGCTGTATTTTTTCTCCGCCTCGCGAACAACCGTATCATGCTTGGCGTTTATTTCGGCAGATTTCACCAAATAATCTTCAAGCTGTGTCCGCCGAAGTTGACTTATCTGCGCGACGTACTCTTGAAAATTTTGCACGCGGGTAATTTGCCATTGATCGTCCTTGCCTCGCGACAGAACGATTTGCAACGGGAATTCGCGTTCGAGTTCCGGCTGGAAGATTATAACATCGGCAAAAGCCTCGTTGTCATTCGCGTCGTTAATCTGAATATTTTTCACGTCTCGCACTTCGATGCCGCTCAAGCCCGTGCGTTCAAGCAGTTCAGTCAAGCCGACGTTCTCTTCCGGTTTGAAATCGCCGGTTGCAACGTAAGAATCGAGAGCCGCCTTCAAGCTTAGAATCATTGGTGAACGGAGCATTTGCGTAAAATTTTTAATCGCCTCTTTGGCTTCGGGTGTCGCGCCGCCGTCAACAGCCGTCAAGCCGTCAATAAAGCCGTCGTAACCCGAATCAAGCAAGCTGTCGACATTCACCACGCGATGAAAATTTTTCACGTCGTGCTTCTCAATCGATTGACTGACCGTTTTCAGCGCATAATCGGGCGTGTCCGTGAAAATAATAGTAGCCGCCGCCGCTGACAACCAATGCCAATGCCGCAAGTCCCGCACCTGCCGCCATTTTAATTCGTTTGTTCATCGTGTCGCCTCCGAAAATTTTCTTGAAGTTTTGATTCGGTTGCAGTGAAAATTTTCCTTCACGCCCGATTAAAAAGTTCTGCCGCGCAGAGCCGCGAAAACTTGTTGCCGAGTGGAACGATAGCCGCCTACGTTTCTGATTGTCACATCGGCACGAGCACAACGTTCTTCCGTCGACATCTGCGCGTTGATTCGGGCAAGTGCCTGCCGTTTTGTCAAATTGTCGCGAGTCATGAGTCGTTGAAGTTGCAATTTCCGTTTCGTGTAGACTGCCCAAATTTCGTCGAACAAATGTTCCCAGCCCGCCTCGAACAAAAGCGGAACTTCAAGCACGAC
>CAJOHG010000017.1:6378-36555 GCA_905234395.1 uncultured Selenomonadaceae bacterium | reverse complement strand
GTCCTCGTCGACGATACGAATTTCTTCACCGTCAAGCATTTTTCCGCACGAGCCTTGACGTTCTTCGCCGTGAGTGGTCAAAAATACGCAAGGCGACGCCTCCGACAAACCGTAACCTTCAGCGACCGCGAGTCCGAATTTTTTCGTGAACTCCTGCACAATTTTATCGGGCAAAGTCGTTCCGCCGCTCATTGCAAAGCGAATCGTCTTGAAGTCTTCGGGCTTGGCAAGAGCAGTCACGAGTTTGAAAATCGACGGCACGATAATCATATCGGTTATGCCTTCCTCGCGCACCATGTCAATCATATCTTTCGGCTTGAAGACGCGCAGAACGTAAACGGATGCGCCGCGATAAAAACTGTTCAAGACAATGCACGTCCAACCGAAACAGTGATACATTGGCAGGACGCAGATTGATTTGCATTCGCGACTGCATTTGAAGACGCTGCATTGCCACGCGTTGTGAACAAGATTTTTGTGCGAGAGAACCGCGCCTTTGGGATTGCCGGTCGTGCCGGACGTGTAAATTATCGCGCAAGGAGCATTCTCGTCCAGATTGTCGGGAAAATCGGGCGCATCGGGACAATCTTTATCGGCAAAGGTTGCAATGTCGTGTTGAGTGATGTTAATCGGCTCGTCGAATTGAATCGGCTCGTTGGTCAGCAAATGTTCGACGCCCGCATTTTGAAGGATGTAAGCCGTTTCGCGCGGACTAAGCTGAAAATTTATCGGGACGTTTATTGCGCCGAGCGATGCCGTTGCGAAATAGGCATAGATGAATTCCGCACTGTTGCGCGAAAAAATTCCGACGCGATCGCCTTGCCGAATACCGAGTTCGTAAAGACGGTTGCGATATTTTTTTATGCCCTGCTTGAGTTGCGCGTAAGTTGTCCGCCGACCTTCATCGAAGACCGCGAGATCTTCACTTCGTCCGCGATTTATAATTTCGTGAACTAACAAATTGTTTACGCTCCCTTCTGTCAATTAGAAATTTTTCGTTGCATAATCCAAAGGAAAAGTTTTGCCCACTGTGCCGCCACGATTTCCGGCGAAAATTTTTCAACGCTCCTTGCACAATTAGCCGCAAGTTTTTCGCGAAGACCCGGCTCCGTCAAAATTTTTATGATGCGATTTGCCAGTGCCTTTACGTCGCCGAAAGGCACAAGGTAACCGTTGACGCCGTCGGCAATCATATCGCGCGGACCATAATCGCAGTCGAACGACACTACCGGGCAATTATTCTGCATACTCTCTTGAATGACCATTGCAAACCCTTCGGCATGGCTCGTGAGAATGGACAGCTCGGCGGAGGCAAAAACGTCGTCAATTTTATCGGTGAAGCCTTCAAAAATCACGGCGTCGCCAAGCTGTTCTGATTCGACGAGTTGTTTCAGCTCATTCAACAGAGAACCTTTGCCGTAGATGTGAAGTTTTGCTTGCGGCAATTTATCATGGACAATTTTAAATGCGGCTATTGCTTTATCGTAGCACTTTATCTTTGCAAGACGCCCGACCATCACAATTTTAAACGGCTCTCTTTCAATCGACGAGGTATCTTGCACAGATTTTGCGGCGTGCGGAATTGCTCCCACATTTGTCAAGCCGTAACGTTTCATTAGGTCGCTCCGCTGATAGCGCGTGAGAGTTATGACGGCGTCACTTCTGATATTTTTGTCCGTTAAAAATTTGTAAATGTCTTGCGTGGGCGACGTGAAAGGATCGAGTTTTCCGCCCACGTGCACGCTGTGCAAGGTGTGAATTATATGCACGTTGTCCAAACCTTTTGCCTGCGCGTCAAGGTAAGTTTGGAACCATTCGGGCTTTCTGTCGCCGATAAGGAAATAATTTTTCGTCTTGTCATTTAAAAATTGCAAGAACCAATAGGACAGCGCGTCGTCCAATTTGTTGAAAGTCTTCGTGACGTTGCCTTCCCTGTCCAAAAGTTCCATAAGCTTTAAATCGTTTTTATCTTCATCAAACTCGTAGACTTCATGAACTGCAACGGTGCCGTCCGGTCGATAATAAAAAACTTCGTTGAAATGTTCGGAGCCGGGCGTGAACTCTTGACGACAACTCAAAAAGCCGAGAGTGTCATAAGCCTCGCGCCGATAAAGTTCGTTCTTTTCATTTCGGAAGTTGATGCCGTTGAGCTTTTGCTCCTGCGTGAAGAAACAATACATCGCCGTGCTGCCGTCTTCCCGATATATGCGCAGGTCATTGTCACACCGCTCAATCTTCCAACCTTCGTGCAACGGCTCAATATAAACTTTACGCGGCTCCTCAACGGTGCGATCTATCTCTTGAAAATATTCGTACATGTTCAGCACGCGAATTCCATCGTCCAGATATTTTTTGGGAGAATTGTTATAAGCGTGCGTGACGAATTGAATTTCAATGCCCAAGCGTTCATGAAACAATTTTGCTCTGTGAAAGACCGAATTTTCAAGTCCCGCTATATTTGGATTGGCGTCGCGCAACATGAAAAACATAACGCCGTTTCTTGCTGCAAATGCACGTTTGAAAACATCGACGGCAGGAACTCTTCGCGGTTGAGGAGCTTGACCGCTTGACGATACGGGAGCTTGACCGCTTGACGATACGGGAGCTTGACCGCTTGACGATACGGGAGCTTGACCGCTTGACGATACGGGAACTTGACCGCTTGACGATACGGGAACTTGACCGCTTGACAACGGCACAGAGGCTTGATTAATCGCCAACGACAACAGCACTTGTTCCAACGTCGGCAACGAGTTTTGCGTTAATTCAGCGGAAGTGACTTTCGGGCGGTTGGGCAGTTGCAATTCGATTGTCGTCGGGTGAATGTATCTGTCCAATTCTGTTTTACCGTCAAATACGGCGACTTGCACGCATATATTTCCGTTGACAATATCTTTCTCGTCGGGCGACAGGAGTCCAAACTTCTCGCGATAAATGACGCCGGGCTTCCAACGATTCGTCGGGAACATCCAATCGCAAGCTTGATGCTCCATGTTACTGCCAAAATTCGGCATTGAATCTTTAATTGTCGGCACGCCGAGTATCTGAATTGTAAAATCTTTTTCGGTTGATTCGGCAAGCGTCCAATACGTCTCGACGTAAAGCATTTGACGTTTCTTCATGAGCAGACATTCGGGCGGAATTCTACAGCCGATAAGCTTTATTGCGCCGAATTGTTGCGGCTCGATCTTAGCGTCGTCGGGAACTTTTTCTGCCGTCCATTCGGTCAAAGGTTCTGTCAGCGGCGGAATTTTTTCACCGTTGCGCCTTGAAGTCGACACTTCAAGCGATTCCAATTTCTTTTCTGCGCGGGACGGCGGATTAAACGTCATTTCAATCAGACCATCTGAAAAAAGTTTGCCCGCAGTGTTGAGATTTTGGCAGGCGTCAAGAAATTTGTTGGCGACTTTCATTGACTGCTCGATTTTGGGCGGATAGGTCTTGCAACGGTCAATAACCAACGGATTGAAAAAAATTTGCTCGACGCCGCGTTTGGACAGCACAATCAAAAATGCGCCGCCTAAAGCCGCCTTTAAGTCAAACAAAAAATCGCCTGCGGCATAAATTATCGGACGCTGTTTGTAAGTTTCGATGCCGTGAATGACATGCGAATGACAACCAAGAACTGCATCGGCACCGCAATCAATCAGCAATTTGCCTAGAGTTTTAACTGATTCATCGTTCGTGTTCCAATGCACAGCTGTAAAGACAACGTCGGCTTTCGTGTGAGCGTCGGCAATTTTCTCCGTGAAAAAATCTTTCCAGAGTTCGTGATTATCGGGCGGCAAATAAAAAGTTCCCGGCTTATCTTCCGTCGCGGCAAAAAAATTCGTCGTGGCGTCGACGTTAAACAGAGCAATAATAATATCGTTGACTTTGATGAACAGCGGGCGCGAGGCGTCGTTGAAATTATCGCCGGTGCCGCAATGAAGAATTCCCGCGCGGTCAAGATAATCGTTTTGCTCAAATAATGCCGCAGTGCCATAATCCGGCGCGTGATTGTTTGCAGTCAGCACAACGTCAATTTTTGCCTCGGTGAGCAAATTAATTTGTTCCGGTCGAGCGTGAAGATAATGCAGAGCTTCTTCGCCCTTGTCAATGTGTTGACCTTGCGCGGCAACTGCGCAGTCGAGATTGACGATTCGCAGATCGGCTTCAGTCATTGCGGCGATATTGTCAAAAATTTTCTTGTGCGGATTGAAATTCATGCGGCGACCGATATTGACACTGCCGCCAAAAAAAATCGCTGCCTGTCCCTTCATGAAAGGAGGAATGACAGTTTGATTCAACAGCACGCGGATACCTTCTTTCCAAAAATTTTATCGACCTTCAAATCGGAGCGAGTGACTTACGATAAGCAACGCGCTCAAAAAATTTTTCGATGCTTGAATTAACGACGAGTTCTTCAGGGAAATTGTTGTCGGACAAAATTTTTTGCGAGCGTTCGTGGTTGCCGACGTCAATGTCAATGTGTGCGTCGGAGCCCATGATAATTTCCGTGCCGAATTTTTTGCACGCCGCCAACATAAATTTCGCCGAATCAACAGAGCCTGCGCGGTGACCGTCGTTGTTGTAGGAGCTGTTGTTTATCTCAAGCAGGACGCGATTATCTTTTGCGGCACGAGCAATGGCGTCGAAGTCAACGGGATATTTCGGATTGTCGGGATGACCGATTATCACGACGTGCGGATTTCTCATCGCGCCGATAATCGCCGCCGTATTTTCCGCCAAAGTTCCCGGCTCAATGCAAGGATTGTGCAGGCTGGCTATTGCGTAGTCGATTCGTTTCAAAATCTGCGCGGGCAAATCGGTGCTGCCGGAATAGTCGATTATGTTCAGTTCCGCGCCCATGGCTATTTTGATGCCGGCGACTTCGCGAGGAATGACCGAGAAATTCAGATAGTAAAAATTATGCGTGGCACCGGGCATAAGCGGCGCATGATCAGCAATGCCGACGAGTTCAAGATTTTTTCTCTTCGCCGCGGCAACGACTTCGCCGAACGTGCTGTAGGCGTGACCGCTTGCCGTCGTGTGGACGTGAACATCAAGGACATCTTTCATAAAAAAAATTCCGCTCCTTTCGCGGCGATTATAACATAAAATCTTTACGGCGCAAATTTGATTCGGCAGGAAAATCGCGGCATTGAAAGAAACAAAGCGTTTAATGATTAATTAGGAATTAGGAATGAGGAATTAGGAATTAAAATCCTAAAAGCTTAAAGCTCAAAGCTCAAAGCTCTAACCGGCTCGGAGGTGTGAAAAATGCTTTACGCGATGATTGATGTCGGCTCGAATACAATTCGCATGGCGATTTACGACATTGACGGCGACCGCGTCGAAATGCTGATGAAAAGGAAACACACCGTCGGGCTTGCATCATACGTTCGCGACGGCATCATGCAACGGCAGGGCATTGATAAAGTCGTCGAGATTATCGGCGAGTACCGTCAATTTCTGGACGATTTGGCGATAACTCAAGTGACCGCTTTCACGACCGCCGCGCTGAGAAATGCCATAAACGGTTCTCAAGCCGTCGACGAAATTTCTTATCGCACGGGCATAAATATTTTGTTGATGAGCGGTGACGACGAGGCGACTTACGATTTTATCGGCGCGACGCATAATCTTGTTGACGATAAGGGCTTGTTGATTGACATTGGCGGCGGCTCAACGGAGATTGTCTATTTCCGCGACCGAGTGATTCGCGTCAAAGCCAGTCTGCCAATCGGAAGCTTGAGTTTCCACACGAGATATACCGGCGTGCACATTTTGCCCAGTGCCGTTGAAATTGCGGAAATGTATGCAGAGGCTGAAGCGACCGTCAGCGCGGTTAAAGAGTTCCAAGCCGTAAGTCACGCGCAGATTTGCGGTATCGGCGGCACGTTCAAAGGCGCGATGGCTCTTTACAATGCAATGTACGGTATGACGCGGCAGAATATGCGCATGGAAGTCAGACGCATTCAAGACATCCTGCACCGTTTCCGCCGCGACCACGAGTTGATTGTTCCCGATAAAATTCTGCTCATGAAGACCGTTCCCGAAAGAATGCATACGTTCATGCCGGGACTTATTATCGCCGACGTGCTCGCCAAACGTTTCGGAAGTCTGCACATCATCTACAGCGATTCGGGCGTCCGCGAAGGCTACATTTACGACAAAATCATCGATAAGGATTTTTTTTAAGCTTTAAGCTTTGAGCTTTGAGCTTTTTTCCTTAAAGCTTACAGCTTACAGCTTAAAGCTAGAAAAGGAGTGATAAAGTGATTCTCGTTGACAAAAATACAAAGGTTATCGTGCAGGGCATAACCGGCAAGGCGGCGACCTTTCACACGAAACAAATGCTCGCTTACGGCACGCAAATTGTCGGCGGCGTCACGCCCGGCAAGGCTGGTCAAACTGTCGAAGGCGTCCCCGTGTTTAACACAGTCGAAGATGCGGTTAAGGCTACGGGTGCCACGGCGTCGGTTATCTATGTTCCTGCGCCATTTGCTGCCGATTCGATTCTTGAGGCTGTCAATGCGGAATTGGAGCTCGTCGTGTGCATAACGGAGCACATTCCCGTTCTTGACATGGTTAAAGTTCGTCGTTACATGGTCGGCAAAAAAACGCGGCTTATCGGTCCGAATTGTCCCGGCATTATGACGACAGGCGAGGCAAAACTCGGAATTATCCCGCCTAACGTTCAAAAGCGCGGGCACGTCGGCTTAGTGTCACGTTCGGGAACTTTGACTTACGAAGCGGCATTTCAGCTGATGAACGCGGGCATTGGCATAACGACTTCCGTCGGCATTGGCGGCGACCCGATTAAGGGCTCGGACTTCATCGATATTCTTGAACTCTTCAAAGCGGACGACGATACCAAAGCTGTGCTGATGATTGGCGAAATTGGCGGCAATGCCGAAGAAGATGCGGCGCGTTGGATTGCCGAGAACATGCCCGAAAAACCTGTTGCGGCATTCATCGCAGGACGTCAAGCTCCGCCCGGCAAACGCATGGGACACGCGGGCGCGATTATCAGCGGCGGCAAAGGTACGGCTGCTGACAAAATCAAAGCGTTGAACGCGGTCGGCATTGAAGTTGCCGATACTGTCGCTCACATTGGCGATACTGTCGTCGACACGTTAAAACGCGCAGGAATTTATGAAGTCTGTCACACCTGCTAAAAATTTCCACCGAACGCAAATCATTGACACTGTTATTTTTCGTGTAATATAATTCGCCGCAGTATTACGTGGTGAATTTTTTTATGCGGAGTGATTGAGTATGAATTTAATCGACGAACAGCCCTTTGACAAGGAAACTTTGACGAAATATATAAATCAGCTGTGGAATATCTCTCAAGGACGCCCGTCCAAAGACACTGATCCCGAAGCCGTAATTTTTTTCAGGAAACAGCTTGTAACGAAACATCTGCTCAAAATTTCCCTTGAAAATCTGTCGAGTGCACCCGATCAGCCGTGGTACAATGAATATATCGCGCTGTTGGCTATCCGCATTGAAAATCCGGCGTTGCGTTTCATCGGCAAAAAATGTGTCGAAGAGTTAGTTCAATGGTACAATGTCAATGTTGATTCTGACAAACGCGAATTGGCGGTTTTGGGCATGATTCAGTTCATGGCTCCGCTTGAGCTTACCGTTCCTTTCAATCAACATTTGTGGCACAAGACGATGCGAAATGATGTTCGCGCCGTGATTCTCAATCAATATCCGAGCGTCAACTATACCGACAAAGAAATTTCAAACTTTTGGCTTGCCCGTCAAGCTCAATGGCGATATAAGCACAAAAAAATTCGCGTGGTGTTTATCGTGCAGTCGCGAATCACGTGCGATAAATTTCTTCCCGTTTACGAGGCAATGAAGGCACGCGAAGATATAACGCCGTTTTTATTTCTCCATTCGGATACCAAATACAAACATTCCGAGAATTCGTGGAATTATTTTCGCAACAGGTATCCCGACGATGTGATTTACGACAACTGCACCTTGCCCGACCTTCGACAGCTGAATCCCGATTACGTTTTCTTGAGCAACCCTTACGAATATCGTCGTGCATTTCCTTCAGTCCGAATCGAAGACATAATCACATTCGCCAAAGTGTGCGTCATATCTTACGGTACAACGCTGGCTTACAGTTTCATCAATCGCTTGCTGGACGATTTTCCGAAATTTTATCGGAATATCTACTTGTTATTTTGTTCCGGCGAATCTGTCAAAGTCACATTGACAGAAAGGTTTTCGATAAACGCCGAGCTGAATCGTCAACATTTCGAGTTCGCGGGCTATCCCGCATTAAAAGCTTACTACGGTTTGGAAAAGACGCCTTCCACTAAAAAGCGCGTTCTATGGACTCCGCGTTGGACTCCCGGCGGTCATTACGAGGCGATAACCGGCGGCAGTCACTTCTTGCAATACAAAGACAAATTCATTTCGCTTGCCAAACGTTACGGAGACAACGCAGAATTTTATTTCCGACCGCACATGAATCTTTTCCGAGAGCTTGTAAAGAGCGGCGATATGACCAAAGAAGAAGTCCTCGCTTACAAGAAGAACTTGAAAAACGCCAACATTGTTCGCCACACAAATCTTTCCGACATGGACAAAGCCGTGCGCAACATTGACATATTCCTTGCCGATTATTCCAGCATGTTGATTGAATTTTTCCTGACCGGCAGACCCGTGATTTATTGCGAATATCCAAAAGCCGTTCCGTTGCCCGAATATAAGGAAATGTTTGCGGCAATGTATATCGCGCACAGTTGGGACGACGTGCAACGTCGGCTTGATGAGCTTGTGGCGGGCAACGATCCCTTGTTCGAGAAACGTCAAGAAATTGCAAAGAAAATTTATGAACTTCACAAAGATGCGACAGAAAATATTGTGGACAGAGTAGTGCAAGACTTCAAGGACAATCAAAGCCGTGATTAATTTTGGAGGTTGTTATTTTTGGAAAAGACAGACGTCGTGCTCGCAGCGTTCACCAGAGACTCTTTGGAAGGCGCGATTAAAAATTTGAATCCCGACAGCGCAAATTTGGTTGCAATATTGACGGACGCCGATAAGGATGAAACTTTCTCTGTTGACGGCAAAGACATACCGTTGTTTTCATTTACCCGTATAAAGAAACTCGTGCGGAAAAACAGAGCTTGCGTTTATCTGATTTGCGACTGTGTGAACGGACTCCACGACCTTTACAAGATGAAACGTTTTCTGACGGCAAGCGGCGTGCCCGAAGAAAATATCGTCAACTTTAAACTTGATGAGCAGATAACTCCGACGTGGCTGGCAAATTTGCGTTACGTTGAAGAACACGATATAGGCTTTTTCGTGACGGGCAACGAATTCACGCGCGACGGTTTGAATGTAAATTTCATTCCTCATGTGCGCGATAAAAAAAACGTCCTGCGCGGCGTCAATCTCTGTGACACGGCTCAAGATTTGCGACAAGGTTATCTGATTGCACAATATGTTTTTGAACACGTCAAGCACGGCACCGTTAAGTTTGTTCTTATCGGGCTTATGCCGAATTCTTTCAGCTATGACAACTCCGCCGACTTTGAAAATTGCGCCCGCGGTCTCCAATACATGTTCGCATTGAATCTGCCGGCTCAAAACGTTCACGACAAACTGTTGAGTGATTTAATCGGCGACGAAGTCAAAAATTTTTTTGCAACGACAACCGCCGCACAGTCGAATTTGAATTTCGGACGAGAGAAGAAAATTTTCCACGATAAATTTTCCTCTCAAGCAATAGTCGATTTGCAAGACGAAAGTTTTTTGTCACCGACCGATATTGACGAGAAAAAAATTCAAATTCTCCGTGATTATATCGAGCTGTGTCTTGCCAACGGTGCCAAACCTGTCGGCGTTACCTTCCCTGTGTTGCCGGTTGCAAGAAAGAATTACAGTGCGGAATTCCTTGAAAGTTTTCGTGCAACGATTCAAAATCTGGAAAAGAATTATGAATTCACTTGCATCGACCTGTTCGATTTCAAGCCGGACTTCGATTGTTTTCACGATGCCACGCACCTCAATTTAAACGGCAGGCTGATTGCCAATGCTCTGCTCTCTTTGAGACTCTACCGCAAAGGATTTGTTCCTTTGGAAGGATTCTGCTACATCCGATACCAATATTTCAGAAAACTGGCATCGATCATTCCCAAAGACGAATACAATGAATTGATGGAAAAAATTTTTGCCGTGTCCATCAATATGATTCGTCGCAAGAAAAAAATTAAAGTCGGCTTTTTGATCGAGAATTCTGCCAATTGGTGCGGCGACAAGCTTTACAATTACTTTGTCAATGATAAACGTTTTGAACCTACAATTTTCCTCTGCATGAGAGAAAATCATCGCAATGAAGAAATTGAGCAGGAATTTCTTGACGGCATTGAACAATTTAAATCACGCGGGCTTAATGTTGTCGGTTTGGACGGCAGAGACGCCAACGTTCCCAGACAAGACATAATGTTCTTTTTAAAACCGTATCTCGGCAGCTATCCGATAGATGCCGTGCAATTTTCCAAACTCAAGCCAAAAACTCTTATAGCTTACATTCCATATGGTTTTAACGTCGCTGATTGGAACACCTTTAACGAGCCGATTCCTCTGGTTGCCTGGAAAATTTTTCTCGAATCGCTTATCAACGTCGATTTGTTTAAGAAAAAATCCGTTATCGGCGCACCGCGTGTTTTTTACAGCGGCTATCCTCGTCTCGATACTTTTTTTGAAGAAAAACCGAACTTTGAATGGAAAATGGCGCGTCCCGATTCAAAAAAAATCATTTGGGCACCGCACTGGTCAATCGGAGACTACGGAATCAGATATGCCACCTTTGAGTGGAATTATCAATTCATGTATGAATTTGCCAAAGCCCATCCCGAAATTTCGTGGGTTGTCAAGCCGCATCCAAAATTACCTTTTACCGCGGTTGATTGCGGAATATTTCCTTCCGTTGAGGCGTACAGGGAATACATCAGAAAATGGGACGAGTTGCCCAACTCCAAAGTTTACACGGGTGCTTACTATCAAGCTGTCTTTGCCACTTCCGACGGCATGATTCACGATTGCGGCTCTTTCACGGCGGAATATCAATACATGCAGAAGCCCATGATTTATTTGCGGCGCGACACGCAGAAATTTAACGAACTGGGCAAGGAAATTCTAAAGGTCTCTTATTGCATTGACGGCAAAGATTTGGACGGCATTGCCGCGCTCATGAAAAAAGTCTTCATTGACGGCAACGACTACAAAGCCGCCGCCCGCCGTAATGTTTACGACAAATATCTCAACTACCCGAAGGCTAACGGCATGTCGGCAAGCGAATTTATTTATCGCAGCATTGCCGACGAATTCAAACCCTCGTCAGAATGACATTTCAGGAGGTCGCTGTATTTGAAGAAAATTAACGTTGTGCTCGTCGCTTTGGACAAAACTTTTTCGGAAAGTGCCATTAAACTTTTGAACTTCGATATTGCAAATTTGGTCGTGGTATTGACGGATACCGCCGGTGAAAAATTTTTTCGGCTCGGCGATAAAAAATTCCCGGTATTCTCGTTCGCGAAACTTCAAATGGTAATAGAAAAATGCAGGAATTGTGTTTGGTTGATTCGCGGCTCGTCGAATGCTCCCGACTCCATCTGCAAAATGAAAAATTTTTTGGTCGTGAGCGGTGTTCCCGAAAACAACATCGTCAATTTTACGTTGATGATCAGTCAAAGATGGCTTGCGAATTTGCGTTACGTCGAAGAGAACGGCGCGAATTTTTTCATGACGGGCACAAGTCACGCTGAAGTCGGACTGAATTTAAATTACATTCCGCATGTAGTTGACGGCAAAATTTTTTTGAGCGGCGTGAATCTTTCCTGCTCCAATCAAGATTTGCGGCAAGGATATTTGACAGCCAAACACGTTTTCGCGCACGTCAAGCCCGGCACCGTTAAGTTTGTTTTTATCGAGCTTGCACCGGACTCTTTCGACTATGATAACGTCAAAAATTTTTCCGTCCGCCCGCAAAATCTTCAATATCTGCTTGCTTTGAATCAGCCTGCTCAAGATGATCACGACCGCCTGTTGAATGTTTTGCTCAACAAATCGATACATGATGCCGTCATCAACACCGCGTCCGAAATGGCAGATTTAAATTTTGCACGTCTGAAAAAGCAAAAGAATCACGATTTGCCCGTAAATGCCGTTGTTAATTGGGAAGAACATTTGCACGCGTCGAGCACGAAAACTCTTCCCGAAACGCTAAAACAAAATGTTCAAATTCTTGAAGATTATATCAAGCTCTGTTTGGACAACGGCGCAAAACCAATCGGCATTATCTTTCCGTTCGCGGCGGCAATACGAGAAAATTACGGCAAAGAATTTTTGACGAGCTTCCGCAAGAAAATTCGTCGCCTGGAAAAAAGTTACGACTTCGCGTGCATTGACCTGTTCGATCTCAAACTCGATTACGATTGTTTCTGCGATATGACGCACCTGAACTTGAAAGGCGCGGCATTTGTCAATTCGTTGATTGCCTTGAAACTTTATACGGAAGATTTCATTCCCGTTGAAAGTTTTTGCGAAATGAATTACAGCCGCTTGAACACATTGTCGAAGGTTGCGCCGAAAGACGAGTACAATTTGTTAATGGAAAAAATTTTCGCGCTGTCCGTTGCTTCGATTCGTCGCAAAGCTAAAATCAAAATCGCCTTTGTGCTCCACGACCCAACCATCTGGTGCGGCGATGAACTGTACAATTATTTTGCCCGCGATGACCGCTTTGAGACGACGATTTTCCTCTGCCTGCGAACTGACAAATTCACGGACGAGCTTGTTCAAAAAGATTTTTGGTACGGTGTCAAACAGATTAAACAACGCGGTCTTAACGTCGTCGCATTGAGCAATGTTGATTCTGCCGTTCCCGAACAAGACGTATTGATTTTTTTGACGCCTTATTTCCACGTGTTGCCTTCGGCATTTCGCCCTGAAAATATAACGCCAAAAACTCTCATCACTTACGTCCCCTATGCCTTTGAAGTCATTCAATTCGATATAACCAACCATCGCATGTTTCATGTTGCGTGGCAAATGTTTTTCTCGTCAATTACGGTGCTCGAATTATACGAACGGAATTGTTCGGTGGGAATGCCTCGCGGAGTTTACAGCGGCTATCCCGGAACGGATGTTTTCTTTGACCCGAAAGAGCAGTTTGTCTTCAAATGGAAGACGGCGCGTTCCAATGCCAAGAGAATTATTTGGGCACCGCACTGGTCGATAAACAGCGATTCTTTTTATGCAACGTTCCAATGGAATTACAAGTTCATGTATGAATTCGCCAAAGCTCATCCCGAAATTTCGTGGGTTGTCAAACCGCATCCGAATCTGTTTTTCTCTGCAGTTCAAACGGGAGTTTTTCCTTCGACGACGGCTTTCGAGGATTATCTTAAGAAGTGGAACGAATTGCCCAATGCGCAGGTTTATACGGGCGTTTATTATCAAGCTCTGTTCGCCACTTCCGACGGCATGATTCTCGATTGTTGTTCGTTCACGGCAGAATATCAATACATTCAAAAGCCCATGATTTATTTGCGGCGCGACACGCAGAAATTTAACGAAATCGGCGAAGAAATTCTCAATGCCGCTTATTGCGTCGACGGTCAAGATTTGGACGCCATTGCCGCGACAATTCAACGTGTCTTTATTGACGGCGACGATTATAAATCTGCCGCACGCCGCAAAGTTTTTAATAAATATCTCAATTATCCGCAAGCTAACGGCATGTTGGCGAGCGAATTCATTTATCACAGTATTGCCGACGAATTCAAGGAGGTATCCGAATGATACAAAATGTCGACTTAACGGTCGAGGATTTGTCTGCGAAAAAAATCGAGGTCTTACTCGTCGTGTTGAATCGTGACCCTTTGGAAAGTGTCGTAAAGAATTTGAACTTCGACAACGTGAATTTGGTTGCGATAGTGACGGACGGTTACGGCAAGAAATTTTTTACCGCAGGCGACAACAAAATTCCCGTGACAAAATTTGCGACGATCCATTCGACCATGCGGAAGTATAAAAAAATTTTTTGGCTGATTCACGGCGGCGCAAACACGGCCAATCTCCTCAAGATGAAAAATTTTTTGATGTCGGGCGGCGTTCCCGAAGACAATATCGTCAACATTGAAGTCACTGCGCAAACTTCTGCGACGTGGCTTGCCAATCTGCGTCACATTGAAGAACACGGCGCGGATTTTTTTGTTACCGGCAACGAATACGCTCAAGTCGGCGTGAATCTGAACCTTATCCCTCGCGTGGCTGCGGATGAAAAATGCAGAGGGGGGGGGGTATTCTCGCCGACAAAAATCAGACGTTGCAACAGAGCTATCTTATCGCCAAGCACGTCTTTGCACATGTCGCACCCGGCACGATAAAATTCGTCCTTATCGGGCTGATGCCTCACTCGCTCCGTTATGACAAAGCCGCAAATTTTTTGTATGCCTCGCAAAATTTGCAATACGCCCTGCTCTTCGACGCGCCAACCGATTATGACGAATTTCTCTTGAGTTTGCTGAGCGACGACGTTAAAGACAGCCTCAAAAAAAATTTTCCGACCGTCACCGCCGAGCAAGCCGATTTGAATTTCGACGGCATCAGGTTGTCGCGACACAGTGAAGTGACTGCGAAGTTGATGAGCGATTGGCAAGACGCCGCAAAATTTTTCGTTTCTGACGATGCCGAGGACAACGTCCAAAATTTCAGCGATTACGCCGTGCTCAAGGATTATATCGAGCTGTGTCTTGCCAACGGTGCCAAACCTGTCGGCGTGATATTTCCGTTTGCGCCCATTGTGCGGAAAAATTGTGACCGCAAAATTTTGAATGCCTTCCGCGAAATGATTCACCGGCTTGAAGAAAATCACGACTTCACCTGCGTGGACATGTTCGAGCTTAGCATAAGTTACGATTGTTTTTGTGACATGATGCACTTGAATGAAATCGGGCAATCGTTTACAAATTCTTTGATCTCCTTGAAACTTTGGCAGATGAACCTTCTGGCGACGGAAGGTTTTTGCGAAATAACTTATGACTATTTCCACAGATTGGCTACACGTTCGCCGAAAGACGATTATAACGAGCTTATGGAACGCGTGTTGGAAATTTCCGTTGCAAGGATTCGCCGCAAGAAAAAAATCAAAGTCGGTTTTGCTCTGATTGAGGCGGGACAATGGTGCGGCGATGATTTGTACAATCTTTTTGCCCGCGACGAACGTTTTGAGGTCACGATATTTTTCTCGATGAATTTTCAAAGAGATACAAATGATCTTACAGAAAACGATTTTCAGCGCGGCGTTGAGCAATTCAAATCTCATGGTCTGAACGTCGTTGCCATCACCGAAATAAACGCGACGATTCCCGAACAGGACGTTATCATATATTTGACGCCCTATATAAATTATTCCACGGGAGCTTTCAGACTTCAAAGCATCACCGCAAAAACTTTGTTGGCGCATATTTTTTACGCACTTGACTCATCGATACATGTAAAGAGCTTTTACAACGGTTACATGTTTTTGGTTTTGTGGAGAATGTTCTATTCGTCAACGATTCAAGGCGAAGTGTTCCGAAACAATTCTATCATAGACATGCCGCGCGGATATTACAGCGGCTACCCGCGCATGGACATATTCTTTAAGCGTGATACATCGTTTCATTTTGAATGGAAGATGGCTCGTCCCGACGCGAAGAAAATTATCTATGCACCTCATCATTCTATAGAAGGAGCGTCTGTCACATACTCAACTTTCCATTGGAATTACCAATTCATGTACGAATTTGCCAAAGCTCATCCCGAAATTTCGTGGGTCGTCAAGCCGCATCCTTGGTTGCTGTATAAAGCCGTCCGATATAAAGTTTTCCCGACAGCCGAAGCATTTAACGAATATCTTCAAGCGTGGAATAATCTTCCGAACGCACAAGTTTATACGGGAGCTTATTATCAACATATTTTCGCCACGTCCGACGGCATGATTCATGATTGCGGCTCTTTCAAGGCAGAGTATCAATACGTCGATAAGCCCATGATTTATTTGAGACGCGCCGAGCAAGTCTTTAATGAGCAAGGCAATAAAATTTTGGAAGCCTCCTATTGCGTCGATGGTCAAGATTTGGACGCCATTGCCGCGACCATGCAACGTGTTTTCATTGACGGTGACGACTACAAAGCCGCCGAACGTCGAGCAGTTTTTGATAAATATCTCAACTACCCGAAAGCCAACGGTATGCTTGCGAGTGAGTTCATTTATCACAGCATTGCCGACGAATTGAAGGAGGCGGCGAAATGATTAGAGTTATTACATACGGCACGTTCGATCTTTTGCACTACGGGCACATAAATCTTTTGCGCCGCGCCAAAGCTCTCGGCGACTATCTTATCGTGGCACTGTCGACGGACGAATTTAACTTGAACATGAAAAACAAACGCAGCTATTTTTCTTATGAAGAGCGCAAATTGATTCTGGAGTCCATTCGTTACGTCGATTTGATAATTCCTGAAGAAAATTGGGAACAGAAGCGCACAGATATAATCAAGTACGACGTGGATGTTTTTGTTATGGGCGACGATTGGACTGACAAGTTCGATTTCCTTAAAACGGTCGGCAAAGGTTGCGAGGTGGTTTATCTTCCGCGAACGCCGGAGATAAGCACGACTCGAATTAAAAACGATATTAAACTTTCCTTGCCGAAGAGCTGAAGGAGGTATCCGAATGATGCAAAATATGGACTTACTCGACGAGGAGTTGCTTGCGGAAAAGACGGAGGTCGTGCTTGTCTTATTGAATCGTGATTTGCTGGAGGAAGCCGTAAAAAGTTTGAATTTCGACAACGTGAATTTGACCGCCATAGTCATTGAAAGAGATCTCGCAGAGCCTGTCCCGCAATTCAAAGATCCGATGTTTTATCGGCTCGGCGAAGAACAAATTCCCATGAAACTTTTCGCGGATATTCGTTTGCCTCTTCGCGACTTCAAAACGGCTGTTTGGCTGATTTGCGGTTGCATGAACGACAAAGACGAATTCCTCAAGATGAAAAATTTTTTGATGATGAGCGGCGTTTCTCAAAGCAATATCATCAAATTGGAGCTTGATTCGCAAATTTCTGCGACGTGGCTGGCGAATCTGCATTATATTGAAGAACACGGCGCGGATTATTTCGTGACGGGCAACGAATTCATTCAAGCCGATTTGAACATGAATTTAATTCCAATCGGAGCACGCGGAGTGAATCTCGCCGACACCAATCAAACTTTGCGACAGGGCTGTTTGACTGCCAAATACGTTTTCTCGCACGTTGCGCCCGGCACGATAAAATTTGTCCTCATCGGGCTTAATCCCGACTCTTTCCGTTGCGACGACGACAAAAATTTTTTGAACTGCACACAAAATTTAAGGTATGCCGCCGCCTTAAACGATATGTCTGCCTGCGACGAACCAATGACGAATTTGTTCAACGACGATTTTAAAAATATTTTCGCGACCGTCATTGACGAACCCGATTTAAATTTCGACGGCATCAAAGGGAATTTCAACAGCACGTTTTCTGCCGAAGCAATATCTGTTTTGGAGGACGCGCCGCAAATTTTTTCGCCCGATGCCTTTGACGACAGCATTCAACTGCTCAATTACTATCTTGAAATCAAAAATTACATTGAGCTTTGTCTTGCCAACGGTGCCAAACCTGTCGGCGTGATATTTCCGTTTGCGCCCGCCGTAAGAAAAAATTACGAACCAAAATTTTTAGCCGCCTTCCAAAAAATGATTCTCCGCCTTGAAGAAAATTACGACTTTCTCTGCGTCAATATGTTCGAGCTCAATCTCAACTACGATTGCTTCTGCGACCTGACGCATTTGAACGCACGAGGACAATCGTTTGCAAATGCATTGATTTCCTTGAAACTTTATGTTAATAATATTATCCCCGCCGAAAATTTCTGCACCATGAATTACGCTCATTTTCACAATTTGTCCGTCCACGCACCGAAAGACGATTACAACGTGTTGATGGCGGACGTCTTCAAAGCGTCTGTTGCAAAAATTCGCCGCAAGGATAAAATCAAAGTCGGCTTTGTAATTTATGAACCGACGCAGTGGTTTGGCAGTGAACTGTATGATTTATTCAGCCGCGACAAAAGATTTGACGTTACCTTTATCCTGTGCACGCCAATACTCGGTCTAAAAGGCAATGAACTTTTTGAAAAAGATTTTATTCAGGGCGTCCAACAAATCAGCTCGCACGTTTCGACTATTTTCGTGCCGGAAGGACGCAGTGCACCTGTTCCGCCACAAGACGTGCTGATTCTCTTTACGCCTTTTCCGAGCACATTGCCGCTTGCTCTGCGTGCCGAAAATTTAACGCCGGAAACTTTGGTTGCGCACATCCCGTATGCATTTGATATATCGTTGCGCACCAAAGGATATTACAACAGGCGCATGTTTGCCGTTGCGTGGAAAATATTTTTTTCATCGGTCAGCGCACTTGAAGTTTATGATGAGCAAAATTCTGTCGGTATGCCGCGAGGATTTTTCAGCGGTTATCCGCGTATGGATTTCTTTTTTAAACGTGACGTGCCGTTTCATTTCGATTGGAAGATGATTCGTCCCGACGCAAAGAAAATTATTTGGGCTCCGCATTGGTCTGTAACACGCGACGTTAATTATGCCACGTTCCAATGGAATTTCGAGTTCATGTATCAATTTGCCAAGGCTCATCCCGAAACGTCATGGATTTTCAAGCCGCATCCTCGCTTATTTGATGAAGCGATCAGAGAAAAAATTTTCCCGTCCGTTGCGGCTTTCAAAGAATATCTGCAGGCGTGGAATGACTTGCCCAATGCGCAAGTCGTCATCGGTGCTTATTATCAAGCCATTTTCGCCACGAGTGACGGTTTGATTCACGACAGCGACACTTTCATTGCGGAGTATCAATACGTCGATAAGCCAATGATTTTTTTGAAACGCGACACGCAAAGGCATAATAAGTTGGGCGAAGAAATTTTGGGCGTCTCTTATTGCGTCGACGGTCAAGATTTGGACGGCATTGCCGCGACAATTCAACGTGTCTTTATCGACGGCGACGACTATAAATCTGCCGCACGTCGAACGGTTTTTAATAAATATCTCAATTACCCGCAAGCTAACGGCATGTTGGCGAGCGAATTTATTTACAGGAGCATTACCGACGAATTCAAATCCTCGTCGGAATGATTTGGACGCCATTGCCGAGATGATTCAACGAATTTTCATTGACGGTGACGACTATAAATCTGCCGCACGTCGAACAGTTTTTAATAAATATCTCAATTATCCGCAAGCTAACGGCATGTTGGCGAGCGAATTTATTTACAGGAGCATTACCGACGAATTCAAATCCTCGTCGGAATGATATAGATTGATTATTTTTGGAGGTTGTTGCTTATGGAGAAAACTGATGTAGTGCTCGTCATGTTGAATCCGGACGCTTTGGAAGAGGTTCTGAAAAATCTGGATTTCGACAAAGTGAATCTGAGGCGAATAGTTATGGACGGCTACACGGCAAAGACTTTCAACGTTGACGGAAGCGAAATTCCCGTGATTGCCTTCGCGAAGATTCATGAATTTTTGTGGACGTGCAGACGTATGTTGTGGCTGATTCGCGGCGATGGGAACGGCTCCGACGACGTGCGCAAGATGCGGAAATTTTTGGCGGCGTATCGTCACATTCCCGAAGGAAATATCGTCAACTTTGAAGCACCGCAAATTTCCACGACATGGCTTGCGAATCTGCGTTACATTGAAGAACACGGCGCGGATTATTTCGTGACGGGCAACGAGTACACTAAAATCGGCTTGAATCTGAACCTTATCCCTCGCGTGTCTGCATATGAAAAAACGCGTAGGGGGGGGGTTGTACTGGCAGATACCAATCAGACGTTGCAACAGAGTTATCAAATCGCCAAACATGTCTTTGCGCATGTCGCACCCGGCACGATAAAATTCGTTCTTATCGGACTCACGCCTGATTCTTTCCGCCGCGACGAGCTTAAAACTTTTGCGAATTGTTCACAAGTTTTGCAGTATGTTCACGCCTTCAATGAACCGACTGCCCGCGACAAAGTCATCATGAATTTGCTCAACGACGATGTTAAAATTTTCCCGACCGTCACCGCCGAGCAAGCCGATTTGAATTTCGACGATATTAAGAAGACATTCAGCGGTGCATTGACTGCAAAAGCGATAGCTGATTGGAAAGACACCGTGGACGTTTTGCCGACCGATGCCGTTGAAAAGAACGTTCAGATTCTCAAAGATTATATCGAGTTGTGTCTTGCCAACGGTGCCAAACCTGTTGGAGTGATATTCCCGTTCGCGCCCGCCGTGAGAAGAACTTACGATGCCGAACTTTTGAAGAGCTTCCGCGCGACGATTCATCAGCTTGAAGAGAATCACGACTTCACCTGCGTGGACATGTTCGAGCTCAATCTCAACTACGACTCTTTCTGCGATATGACGCACCTTAACTCACGCGGACAATCGTTTGCAAATGCGTTCCTTGCAACGAAACTTCACGAGAAAAATCTCATTCCCATTGAAAGTTTCTGCGACATGACTTACGAGTACTTCAACAATCTGTCTAACATCTTGCCTAAAGATGACTACAACGCGTTTATGGAGAAACTCTTTGCGGCGTCTGCAGAAATGATTCGTCGCAAGGATAAAATCAAAATCGGTTTCGTGACGATTGATTCGGCGCAATGGTGCGGAGACGACTTATATAATATTTTCGCACAAGATGAGCGTTTTGAAACGACGCTGTTCGATTGCTTAAGAGCGGATAAAGCCAATAATGAGCTCGTAAAAAAAGATTTTTGGCATGGCGTGGAGCAATTCAAACAGCAGGGGCTGAATATTGTTGCTGTTGATGTTCGCACTACAAAAATTCCTGCGCAAGACGTGATTATTTTCTTGACGCCTTATGATGGTATGTTGCCCGATGATCTTCGTGCAAATAAATTGACCGCCAAAACTTTGATAACTCATATAACGTATTCTTTTATAATGTCGGTATCCAGAAATGGATTCTATAATCGCTTGATTTTTCGCACGGCATGGAAAGTATTTTTCTCTTCATCTATAGTTGTTAAAATGTTTGCAGCAAAAAATAAAGTCGGAATGCCTCGCGGACTTTTCAGCGGTTATCCTAGGATGGATATTTTTTTTGAGCAGGCGACTTTTCAGTTTAATTGGAAGATGACGCGTCCCGATGCAAAGAAAATCATTTACGCACCTCACTGGTCAATAAACGCCGTTACAAGACAAGCAACTTTCCAATGGAATTACAAATTCATGTACGAGTTCGCGAAAAATCATCCTGAAATTTCTTGGGTTATTAAGCCACATCAAGCTCTGTTCTTTTCGACAGTGAGAGAAAAAGTTTTTCCGACTCTTGAGGCATTCGAAGCCTATCTTCAAACGTGGAACGATCTGCCCAATGCTCAAGTTTACACCGGTGCATATTATCAAGCTCTGTTCGCAACTTCCGACGGCATGATTCACGACAGCAGTTCGTTTATCGCCGAATATCAATACGTCGATAAACCGATGATTTTCTTGACACGAGAAAAAACAACTTTTAACGACTTGGGCAAAGCGATTTTGGACGTCTCCTATCTCGTTGACGGAAAAGATCATGACGCCATTGCCGCAATGATTCAGCGCGTCTTTATCGAAGGTGACGACTACAAAGCCGCCGAACGTCGTGAAGTCTACGATAAATATCTCAACTATCCGAAAGCCAACGGTATGCTTGCGAGCGAGTTCATTTATCACAGCATTGCTGACGAATTGAAGGAGGCGGCGAAATGACAATCGGTTACACGACGGGCGTTTACGACCTCTTTCATATCGGACATCTCAATCTTTTGAAGAACGCCAAAGGCATGTGCGATAAGTTGATTGTTGGTGTTGCCAGAGATGAAATTGTTACTTATAAGAAACGCAAAATCGTCATTCCATTTGAAGAACGTATTGAAATTGTCCGCAGTATCAAGTACGTTGACCTTGCCATTCCGCAAGAAAGCATTTCTACCGAATACAAAATGGAAATGTGGAAGAAGTTGCATTTTGACGTTCTGTTTACCGGCGACGATTGGTATGGCGTTGAACGTTGGCAGGAATTGGAAGCGAACTTAAACAGTGTAGGTGTAAAATTGATTTATTTGCCTTATACGCGTAGCATAAGTTCCACTTCTATTAGCCAGTCTTTGGGATTGATGAAGAAGACCGATTAGGAATTTGAAATTGAAGGACGCATTAATCTTCACGAATCTTTTCCACATTTTCAAGAGACACTCAACGGCAATCAGCGTTGGATGATTTGGGCACTTGAACGGTTTTTGAATTTGATTGAGCCGGAAGCTTGAGCTTAACGCGACGACCGATTTTTATCTCGCAGGAAAAATTCTTGTGAGATTTTTTTTTGCCGTGATATAATCTTCGCCAAAGGAAAATTTTTCAAGGAGGAAATTTTTTTCATGGGCAATCCAATGGTTTCGGTCATTGTGACTTTATATAACGCGCACCGCCACATAAAAAAATGCGTCGACAGCATCTTGGCGCAAACTCTGCGGAGCTTTGAAATTGTTTTGATTGACGACGCGTCGACTGACGGCGGTTTTGAACTCTGTCGGGAACTTTACGGCGACAACGACAAGATTAAACTCATTCGCAACGAAGAACATTTTGGCACGGGAATCGCCCGAAATATCGGTCTGAATCACGCCGGCGGAAAATACGTCTGCTTTGTCAACGGCGAAGATTTTCTTTTGCCCAGCGCGCTGAAAAAATTTTACACCGCCGCCGAAAAGTTCAATGCCGACGTTGTTCAAGCTGCCGGGCGATTTGAATTGTCGCAGGACGACGATGAGCCTGTGCGTAAAGAAAATTTGCGGCTCAAATGGGACAATTACTCGCGCGAAGGTTTTTTGGAAAGTCGATTGCTTCACAGGTTGGAAGAACATTGGAAACGCTCTGCGACGAATTTGCACGCGACGCTTTGTTTTTGTCGCAGAGAATTTCTTGCTCAACGTCACGTAAATTTTTTGGACATTGCGGCGGCGGACGAGACTTTCATTTTCGCGTTGATGTGTTTGACCGAGCGATATTATCTGCTCCGCGCACCGTTTTATGTCAAACGCACAACGACCGATTCGCACGACGCCGATAAAAATTTTTCGGACGGTCTGCGCTCAATGCTGATCGGCTCCATTTACATTGAAAAGTTTCTCGACAAAATTCCGCACTTCAACAATTACGAGCTGTGGCGCGAAAATTTATTGGCGGCATTTTTTTATCGCACGTTCAAAAATTTCACCGCGCCGAATTACAAAAATCTGCTGTCCGACGCCGATTTGAATACGCTTGCCGATTCGGTGATGGCTCCATTCTTTCCGCACAGCAAAAGTTTCGCGAAATATTTTTTCAACGGTTTTCACGCCTTCCGAATTCAAGCGGCGATCTCTGCGCGGGAAAAGAACGAGCTTTTGTCGCAAGTGACCGATTTGTTCACGCGAATGGAAATTTCCGAGCGTAAGATTGTTTTCGTGACTGATGACGGTTATGTTCGCGACCCGAAGTACATTGCCGAAGAAATTTTGCGTCAAAATTTGCCGTGCGATTTGGTTTGGCTCGTTCACGACGCGAATCAGCCGTTGCCGAAAAAAATTCGCAAAGTCGTTTCCGGCGGTGTCGATTCGATTTACGAGCTGGCGACGGCGAAAATCATCGTGACCGATTCGACGCAACCTTTGCCCTTCGCCGACAAAAGAGCCGGGCAATTTCTTATCGCGACGCACGACGTTGAAAAAAAATTGCCGATCTCCGCCGAGAAGATCGACCTTATGATTGCAAACACTCGCGAACACTTCAACAAGCTGCGTGACGTGTTCAATTACGCCGGGAAAATTTTGACGTGCGGATTTCCGCGCAACGATATTTTTTTCCGCCGCGATGACAAACTCGCCGCTAAAGTCAGAAAATCTTTGAACGTGCCGCGCTTCAGCAAAATTGCAATGTGCGTGCCGATTGACGCTCAAAAATTCGACGCGAAGAAACTTCTCAACGTGTTGGAAGAAAAATTCGGCGGTGAATGGACGCTTTTAATCCGACGCCCGCCGAATGTTCCCGCCGAAATTTTGGGCAAGTCCGACAACATTATCGACGCGACGAATTATCTTGACGTGCAGGAGCTGATTTTTATCGCCGACGCTTTGATTGCCGACGACGAGCCGATAATTTTTGACTTTATGCTTTGCGGCAAGCCGACTTTCCGACTTGCAAGCGACGCTGAACTTTTTGCCGACATAAAAAATTTCGATGCCGCCGAATATACGCAAAAGGTCAACGACTTCATGAGCAAGGTTGAATCTTTTGACAAAGGTCACGCCGCCGAGGAAGTTGTCGCGATAATTCAGTCCCTACTCGTACTTTTTGTCGCGCAGAAGGAAAAATCCAATGACGCCGTCAATCGCAACGAGCAACATGATATTTACGCCGAAAACCAGATTCGCGACGAAAGTTCCGATGATTATCACGATTGGCAGGATTAATTTTTTCTCGAATTGTTTTTTGAGCAGGTCAATCGCCACGTTTAGCAACAGAGCCGTCGCGCCGCACTGCATGCCTTTCAAGACGAGCTGGACGTGCTCATTTGTGGCGACGAGGTCATAAAACGTTGCGACGATTGTGATGATGATTAACGGCGGCAAAATTGTTGCGAACATTCCCGTCAATGCGCCTGCAACTCCCGCCATACGATAGCCGAGCATTATCGCCGTGTTCACCGCCATAATTCCAGGTGTCGATTGCGCGATTGCTACCATGTTCAAAGTTTCTTCGTCAGTTATCCAATGATATTCGTCAACGTATTTGGCTTTGAGCAACGGAATGATGACGTAGCCGCCGCCGACCGTGAACATGCTCACAATAAACGTCGATTTGAACAGCAGCCAATAAAAATTTTTGTCGCGTGTCATACAAGCAAAGTCTCCAATCCGATTTTCCGCACGACCCGCGCAGGATTTCCGAACGCCAAAACATTTTCGGGAATGTCTTTCGTGACAAGAGATTTCGCGCCGATAACTGCACCGCTGCCGATTTTCACGCCGGGCAAAATTGTCACGTCGCCGCCAATCCAAACGTCGTTGCCAATTTCAATCGGTTTGGCAATTTCGAGACCTTCAGCGCGTTTTAAAACGTCGAGCGGATGAATCGCCGTGTAAAAGTTGCAGTTCGGACCGACGAAAACTTTTTTGCCGAATTTAATCATCGTGCAGTCCATGAGATAGCAGTTGTGATTCAGAAAAGTTCCCGCGCCGAGATAAACGTTGTAGCCGTAATCGACCATGAACGGCGATAAAATTTCCACGGCGTCAACGTCGACTTGCGGCAAAATCTCGCGCAAAATTTTCCTGCGGCGAATCGAATCATGAATTTTTGTCGCGTTGAGCTCCAGGCACAAATCTTTGACGACGGCTCGTTCTTCAATCAGTTGCGCGTCGAAATTTGCGTTGTACCATTGCCCGGCGAGCATTTTTTCTTTTTCTGTCAAATCGTTCACGCTCCTTTTCAATCGTCAACATTATAACGAATCAAATTGCCGAATCAAAGCCCGTCAGAAAAAATTTTCGCGCTGGAAGTTGAATACGTGAATACATTGCCGAATCACTTTCATTAACTCGCGCGAACGGTTATAATGGCGTTCATCAAAAAAATTTCTAACGGAGGCTTTTAAACATGACAGCAACTCACGCGGCAGGCAGGAAGCTCAAGGATGCAATTTTCGACGCGAATCAGGCTTGCAACGAGGCAATAAAAATTCACGGCGCGGACAACGTCACCAATGCGACAATCGGCGTTGTGCTCGACGAGACAGGCAAACTTGCAACTTTGCCGACCGTCGAAAAAATTTTCCGCACGATGAATTTCGCTGAACTCGTTGCCTACGCGCCGATTAGCGGACTTCCTGCTTATCTGGACGCCGTGATTGATTTGACATTCGCAGACAACAAACCGACTGCAAATTTCGGAGCGATAGCGACTGCCGGCGGCACGGGCGCGGTTCATCATGCCGTTGCCAATTATGCCGAACGCGGCGACGCTGTTTTGACTTCAGATTGGCGTTGGGGCACTTACGACATCATTTGCAACGAGACCGGCAAACATTTGGAGACGTTCAAACTTTTTGACGACGCTTTGAACTTCAACATCAATGACTTCGCCGTAAAAGTCGACGCGCTCTGCAAAAAGCAACGTTCGCTGCTCGTGATTATCAATTCTCCTGCGCACAATCCGACCGGTTACGCATTGACCGATGACGAATGGGAAAAAGTTCTTAACGTTTTAAAAGCGCAGACTTCTGCCGGAAAAAATATTTCTCTGCTCGTCGATATTGCTTACATTGATTTTGCCGGCGAAAAAAATTCTACGCGAGCCTTCATGAAAAAATTCGGCGACCTTCCCGAAAATCTCTTCGTGATGATCGCTTTCAGCATGTCGAAAAGTTACACGCTCTACGGGCAACGGACGGGCGCATTGATTGGCGTGTCGTCGAGTGAAAAAATTATCGCCGAATTCAACGACGTTGGCAAATATTCCAATCGCGCGACGTGGTCAAACATAAATCGCGGTGCTCAAGCCTTGTTGGTCAAGCTCAACGCCGACAGGGATTTTTTGCCGATTTACGAGGCTGAACGCGCTGAACTTTATCAAATGGTTAAACGTCGTGCCGATGTTTTTGTCACGGAAGCGGCGAATTGCGGACTGCGTGTCGTGCCGTACAAAGGCGGCTTTTTTATCGCGGTGCCTGCCGAAAATCCTGCTGCCGTCTGTCAAAAGCTCCATGACGATTTGATTTTTGCGGTGCCGTTGAAGTTGGGAATTCGTATCGCGGCTTGCTCAACGTCATTCGAGAAAATGCACGGTGTCGCAGAAAAAATTCTTCGCGCAATGAAATAGGGCATGTGGTAAAGTGCATTCGTGCTTTTAATTTTATAGGACTGCGCCCAAAGAAAAAGTAGCAAAAAGAAAGGGCGTAAGTCCGCCTAACGTCGCATCACGCGACGTGGTCGGCGGCGGCGCGCGTCCATGCGCGCCGGATCTCAACTTCATTCAACGTGATTTTTTCAACAAGCTCTGAACGTTCCATATAAAAAAATTCTTCCGCCGAAAATTTCAGCGGAAGTTTTTTGTTGAGGCATTTGATTAACGCGCGTATCAGAAAAATTTTCGTCGCACGGAATTAAAACCGTAGCCGACTAAAAATTTGCAGCGTTTAAACGTCGCCGCGAGTTCTCTTCAAAGCGAATTGCCTTGCGCGACAGATTTGCCGAGTTCGTAAGCGTCATTCAATTCACTGTGCCCGTTGATGTCTCCGACTTTCATCACGCCGCCTGCCAAAACGTGTCCGCGCTCCGTCCAGCCGAGATGTTTCATGAGATTTTGATAATAAGTCAGCGCGTCGTCGAAGCCGTAACCTTCAGCCGCCATCAAAAGCACAGATTCTTTCTTCGGGTTGCGATAATCGGCGTCGCATTCGGCAACGGCAAAAAGTCTGTCAAACGCCGTGCGAAGTTGTCCGCTGAAATTCCAATAATAGAGCGGAGTCGCGAGAACGACGACATCAGCGGCACGATACGCGGGATAAATTTTTTCCATGTCGTCACGCTGAACGCAAGGATGCTCAAAATTTTTTCCGCCGCCGAAACAACCTTTGCAACCGTGAATGTTCATCTTGTCGAGGTTAAAAATTTCGACTTCGCAACCGAGTTCGCGTGCGCCGCGAGAAAATTCGTTGACAAGCGCAGAAGTGTTGCCTTTAAGTCGCGGGCTGCCGTTCAAAACGATAATCTTTCTGCTCAAGTGATTCACTCTCCTAAAATTTACGTGACGAAGAGCAATTCAACTTCAGCCGACAATGAAAGAAATTTCAGTGTTGAACGTTTCGCCGACCGCGAGCTTGTGAATGCCTTCCTTGTCTTTGAGTTCGCCGGCAAAGTCTTCGTAATCGGCGTGACCGTGCCAAGGTTCAATGCAGATGAACGGAGCACCGCCTTGCGCGGGCGTCCAAATGCCCCAATACGGAAAACCTTTTGCGCGAATCGTCAACGTCTTTGAATTTTTGCGCGAGCAAACGGAAATTTCGTCGGACTTCAAGTCGTCGAAAACAAGAGCGTCGCCTTTGAAGAGATCGTAATTCAAATCGAGTTCGGTGCCGTCAAGCGTCGGGATTCTGTCGTGAGAAAGTTGACCGCTTGCCGCAAGAGGAATTCGTGAAGATTTTTCCGCGCGATTGAACTTCAGATAACAGTCGGTGAAATTTTCGCGATAAGCAATCGGACAACTAATCGCCGGGTGCGCACCGATTGAAAAATAAATTTCCTTGTCGTCGGTGTTGATGACGCGCCAAATGTATTTGACCTCGTTGCCGATAAGTTTGTAAGAAATTTCCAGGCGAAACTTGTAAGGATAGACGGCAAGAGTTGCAGCGTTGGATTCAAGCGCGAAAGTCAAAGCATCGTCGGAAGCGTCAACGAGCCAGAAATCACTCGTGCGGGCGAAACCGTGTTGCGGCAGAGCATATTCCTTGCCGTCGACGCGATATTTACCGCCACAGACTTTGCCGACAATCGGAAAGAGAATCGGTGAAGAATATTTCCACCACGTCGGATCGCTGTCGAAAAGATATTGCGTGCCGTCGCCGTCAGTTATCGATTTTAACTCCGCGCCGCGCTCCGCCACCGAAATTTTGAGAACGTCGTTTTGAATCGTATGCAACATAAAAATTCTCCCTTCGCAAAATTTTTCTGTCATTGTAAAGCAAAAGCCTCCTTCGCGCAACAACTTTCAAATTAATTACGCGCCACGTATGCTTATTGTTTGAGGCAGTATGTTAATTTTATTGGTTGACAGGAAAATTGAAGGCGACTATAATTAGACAGCTTACGCAAAAGAGCGATAAACTTATTGGAGGTATTCAAACATGGCAGTGGGTAAGGTAAAGTGGTTTAGCGCGGAAAAAGGTTACGGATTCATTGCTCGCGAAGAGGGCGACGATGTTTTTGTTCATTTCTCCGCCATTCAAAGCGACGGCTACAAAACTCTTGACGAGGGACAACAAGTTTCTTTCGACATAATCGAGGGTGAACGTGGTCCGCAGGCGGCAAACGTAAAAAAACTTTGATCGAGGTGCGCGACATTCTTCCGCTACAACAGGCGGCGGCACTTTATTCGTTAAACTGCTAACATCTTGCTGTAAAAAGTGGCTTGTTTCCGAAGAGCGTTTGTCGGAGGCAGGTCACTTTTGATTTTGGAGGGAACGTCATGAAATTTGCATCGTGGAACGTCAACGGCTTGCGTGCGCGTTTGAAAAAAGATTTTATGCCGGCGTTCAAGAAACTGGACGCGGATATTTTTGCTGTGCAAGAAATTAAAATGCAGTCAGGCGAGGCGATTATTGAACTTGACGGCTACAAACAATTCTGGAATTACGGCGAGCGCAAAGGTTATTCGGGCACGGCAATTTTTTCGCGCATTGAACCGAAAAATTTCACGCGCGGAATCGGCGTCGACGAATTTGATCGTGAAGGACGCATTATCACTCTCGATTTCGGAGAATTTTTTTTCGTCAATGTCTACGTTCCCAATTCGCACAATCTTGAATGGCTTGCTCGGCGCATGAGCTGGGAAAATTCCTTCCGCGAATATTTGACCGCCCTTGACCGTCAAAAACCTGTTATCGTCTGCGGTGACTTCAACGTCGCGCACCAACCGATTGATTTGAAAAATCCCGAATCGAATCATCACAGCGCAGGTTTCAGCGACGAAGAACGCGAGAAATTTTCCGAGCTGTTGAATGCGGGTTTCGTCGATATTTTCCGCAAACTCAATCCCACGTTGACGGGAGCTTATACTTGGTGGAGTTATCTGCGCAAGGCGCGGCTTACGAATGCGGGTTGGCGCATCGACTACTTTTTGATTTCAGAACGACTGATTGACAATGCTGCAGCCGCCACGATTGAGAGTGAAATTTTTGGCAGTGACCATTGTCCCGTGACTTTGACTTTTGAATTGTAAAAATTTAGGGATCGCCCGATTGGACAATCCCT